>NZ_JAHUBR010000001.1:605512-908268 GCF_025376885.1 Pseudoruegeria sp. SHC-113 | reverse complement strand
ACCTGCCGGTTTTCATCGACCGAGACGACCGAGCCATCCGCATCGCGGGCCAGATCGAGCGCAGCGAGGTAGAAGTTGACCGTATAGGCCGAGGAGGCCCCGCGCATCACCTGCCAGAGCTCAGGATCGGCCCAATCCTCATCGAGATCAAGGATGGCCTCCTTGTAGGGCGGCTCCAGCTTTGCGGCGCTGCGGGCGGCCTTGGTGAACATGGAACGCGAACCGGCGCGTTCGTAGTTGATCCGCGTGCCCACGTTGCCCGGCGCTTTCAGCTCGCGCAGCAGAACGAGATCCTGCGCCAGCGCCTCGTAGGCGGCCTCATCGGGTTCGGTGCCGGCCGGGTTTTCATCAAACCATGCGCGCAGGTTCACCATGATCGGGGTCTCTACCCCGGAGCCGATATCTTTGTGGGTGGTGAAACCGGGGTTGTGCACCGAGCGGTGCAGCATCTGGGTGATCGGGGCCACGAAAGTGAGCAGGACGAAGGCCAGAAGCGGCAGAACGAGGAAAAACGCGCGGCGGCGGGCCTTGGCTTGTGCCGAGGCGAGCGCGGCTTTCAACGGTTTGCCGTCAGCCGTGGTGAGGGGGGCGGTGGTGTCGGCCATGGGGCGTATCCTGCGGAAAGAAGCGGGCGGCCCCCCGTGGGAGGGCCGCCCGAAAAAGGCTTAGTTGGCGAGCCAGGCGTTGAAACGCTCGTTCAGTTCGGCGTCACGATCGACCCAGAACTCGAAGTTGTTCACGAGCGCATTGCCGAGGTTGTCGGCGGCCGTCGGCATATGCGGTGCCATCTCGGTTTTGCCGTCGGAGTAGAGGCCGACGAGCGCACCGGAGGATTTCCGGGCCGGACCATAGGAGATCCAGGAGGCCTGATCGGCGAGGCGCTGGGTGTCGGTGGAGAAGGCGATGAACTTCATGGCTTCGTCCTTGTTGGGCGCGCCTTTCGGCACCACGAAGAGGTCGAAGTCGAGGATCTGGCCGTCCCAGACGATCTCGAAGGGCTGGCCTTCACCCACGGCGGCGTTGAAGATCCGGCCGTTGTAAGCGGTGGACATCACCACCTCGCCATCAGCCAGAAGCTGCGGCGGCTGGGCGCCGGCTTCCCACCAGACGATGTCGCCCTTGATCTCGTCGAGCTTGGCGAAGGCGCGGTCCACACCCTCGTCGGTTTCCAGCAGGTCATAGACCTCGCCGGCCGGCACGCCATCGCCCATCAGGGCCATTTCCAGCGTCGCCTTGGCGGATTTGCGCAGGCCGCGCTTGCCCGGGAACTTCTCGGTGTCGAAGAAGTCCGCCATCGTCATCGGCGTGCCTTCGACGTTGGCGGTGTTGTAGGCGTAGACCGTGGACCACACGATGTTGGCCACGGCGCAATCCTGCAGCGCGCCTTCGATGAAGTCATCCGCGGCCGGAGTGCCATCCGGGGCGGCGGGCAGCATGGAGAGATCGATCTCTTCCAGCAGGCCTTCGTCGCAGAGGCGCACGGCGTCGGAGAATTCCACGTCGGCGACGTCGACCGTCACGTTGCCGGCTTCCACCTGCGCCTTGATCGGCGTGGCGGGGTTGTCGGCGTCAACGGAGTTGATGCTGATGCCCGTCTCGGCGGTGAAGGGCTTGTGGTAGGCTTCGACCTGGGACTTCGTGTAAGCGCCCCCCCAGGACATCACGGTGACTTCCTGCGCGCTTGCGCCATAGGCGAGGCTCGTCAGGGCCGTGGTCAGGACCAGTGTCTTTTTCATCATGTATCTCCCATGTTGGTACTTGGTCTTATGGTTTTGCCGTGGGCCGCACCTTTCGGCACGGCCAGCGGCCGAAGGCTGGAAATGGGTCAGCCTGCGTCGAGGGCGCGGGCATCCTCCGCGAGCCATTGGACCCGCGTGGTTTCGCCCACGTTCAGGTGGCTGTGCCCGGCGGAGTTGGGCACTTTCACCACGAATTCGCTGTTGCCATGCACGGTGAGCCGGCAGCGGATGTGATCGCCGAGGTAGATCAGCTCTTGCACGGTGGCCTCGGTACTGTTGGGCCCCTGCCCCGCATCCACGCTCACGCGTTCCGGGCGCACGGAGATCAGGGTATCGCTGCCCACACCACCGCAATTCACCGCAAGCGCGGTGCAGCTTTCGCCATCGGCAAGCTGCACCGTGGCGATATCGCCTTCAATCGCGGTGACCTTGCCGGAAAGCTTGTTGTTCTCGCCGATGAACTGGGCCACAAAGCTGTTTTTCGGCTGCTCATAGAGCTCTTCGGGCGGGGCGAGTTGCTGGATGATGCCATCGTCAAACACCGCCACGCGATCGGACATGGTGAGCGCTTCGGACTGATCGTGCGTCACGTAAACCACGGTGATCCCGAGGTTTTCGTGCAGGTGCTTGATCTCGTATTGCATATGTTCGCGCAGCTGCTTGTCGAGCGCGCCAAGGGGTTCGTCCATCAGCACCAGCGCCGGGTCGAACACCAGCGCACGGGCCAGAGCGATCCGCTGCTGCTGGCCGCCCGAAAGCTGCGCCGGGCGGCGGTTGCCGAAGGCGCCCATCTGCACCATTTCGAGCGCGCGCTTGACCTTGGCCTCGCGTTCGTCCTTGCCCATGCCGCGCACTTCCAGCGGGAAGGCGAGGTTCTCGTTCACCGTCATATGCGGGAAGAGGGCGTAGTTCTGGAACACCATGCCGATGCCGCGCTTGTGCGGCGGGATGTTGTTGATCGGCTTGCCATCGAGCAGGATCTCGCCATGGGTGGCGGTTTCAAACCCGGCGAGCATCATCAGGCAGGTCGTCTTGCCGGAGCCCGACGGCCCGAGCATCGTCAGGAATTCCCCCTTGCCGATGGAAAGATTGAGATCTTTGACGACGAGTGTTTCCCCGTCATAGCTTTTCTGCACGCGGTCGAAGACGACGAACGCGCTATCCGCTTCGGATGTGGCCACTGTGGGCTCCCTGTCTTGCGTGGCGCTTGCAAGCGCTCTCTTTTCAGCTCTGACTAAAACAACTGCCTAAAGACTTTGCAACTCATTCGATGACGCGCGGCAAATTTCAGGCCGCGCCAAGGCCGCGTCGCAGCCCCGGCGGCGCTAGGCCCAAATCGGCCTATAGCCCATCGGAACAGGCCAAGATGGCGTGAAATATCGGATTTTCGACCGTGGGATAGGCGGCGGATTTCGCAAAAGACAGTGCTTCTGAAATCGGCGGCGGGCTGGATTTCCAAGCAGACTGTGCGCGCAGTGGGGGTGTTGAAACACCGGCGTGGAAAGGATCGGGAGAATCGGGCGCGACTCACACTGCTTCAGCCGCAGGGGCACGCCAAAAAAGAAGTGAGGGTGGTACCACCTCCCCGGCTCGAACGGGGGACCTCTTGATCCACAATCAAGCGCTCTAACCAACTGAGCTAAGGCGGCACGGGGGCTCATGTATCGCCGCTGTCCGGCGAATGCAAGAGCGAGTCTACGGGTTTTTCGCTGTCAGTTCAAGAAAGCGGCAAAGCTCGGCACCCTTGCGTGGCGGCAGCGAAAGCAGTACCTCCGGGCAGACCAGACAAAGGAGATCGCCCGATGGGGATCAACAGCGAAAGCGACATTTCTGCCAACATGCAGATCGGCCCCACCTCGCTGGGCATGGTGCGCATTTACATCGAGGCCGACGGCGTGGAAATCCCGATGGATTTCGAGCCTGAGGAAGCCATCGAGATCGCCGAGGAAATCCGCGCCGCCGCGGAAGCCGTCAAGGCCCGAAAAGGGCGCTGACGCCCGGATCGCGGAACGCCTGCAGCCGCCGCGCGGCGTGGCGGGCGAATTTATGCGTCAGCACCTTGCGCCGGGGCGCGGCCAGTTTGCTTTCGGGCCCCAGCCGCAGGATCTCCGCGTCATAGGCATCGGCGATGATCAGCCCGGTTTCCTGTGGCAGCAGATCCGTAGGGAAATCGGCATCCACCGCCCAGAAATAGCGGTCGCACCAGTCCAGATAGCCCTGCCACTTGGAATCGCTCTGGTAGTCGGCGCGGCTGGATTTGCATTCCACCACCCAGATCTCGCCTTTCGGGCCCAGCGCCATCACATCCACCCGCAGGCCGCGATCAGGCACGAATTCCTCGATCGCCACGAAATCATGGTGGCGCAGGTGGCGACAGACACCGCGGGCCAGCAGTTGGCCCGGCTGCAACTCGGGCGCACCGGAAAGATCGGACAGATCACTCATGGGCAAACCATGAACAATAGGTGAACAAAAGGCAAGGGCTTCGCTTCTGCCGCCTGCGCGCTGCCTGCCCCGGAACCAAATTGACAGCGCCTGCCCCCGCGTGCTCGGATCAATGTGCCATGACAGCCCTGATCCCCTCCCTCCCGGAGCTGCCCCGCGATTGGGGCATCCAATCTCCAAAGCATGTGGCCCGGACGGATATTGCGGATGTCTACCGGGTCCAAAGCCGCTGGGGGCCTGCCGCGCTTAAACTGTTCAAGGCGAGGAATTCGCGCAACGAGGGGCGTGCGCCGCATTGGCTTGAGGCCATGAAAGGGCCCGGCGTTGTGCGCTGCCTTGCGCATGAGCCGGGGATCGTTCTGCTGGAATGGCTGGAAGGCCCCGCCCTTGGTGACATCTGTCGGCAAGGGGCCGATCGCCTCGCGGATCTCGAACTCGCCGAACTGGCCCAGCGCCTGCTTTCCCGCCGCACACCGGAGCAAGCCGATTTCCCCGATCACGCCAGTTGGTGCAAGGCCCTGTGGGCCTATGAGCCGCAAGCGTGGTGGCAGCCGGAAGATGTTGCCGCCCTAAAGACGGCGAAAGCCCTGGCCCGCCATCTGTTGGACACCGCCCCCACGCCCCACCTGCTGCACGGCGATCTGCACCATGACAACGTCATCCGAACGGATGCGGGCTGCGTGGCGATCGATCCGAAGGGGCTTTGGGGCGATCCGGCCTTTGAACTTGCCAATGCCTTTCGCAACCCGAAGGGGTTTGAAGGCCGGCTGATGCCGGCGTGTCAGGCTGGCCGACTGGAGCTTTTTGCCCGCACCACCGGGCTGGAGGCCGAACGGCTCGCGGGCTGGGCCATGGTGAAATGCCTGCTGTCGTCCGTGTGGGCGCGCGAGGATCGCACCCTTGTGCGGTTCAATCTGGATGTGTTTCAGACGCTGCGAAACGCTTTTGCCGATCTGCGCCTGCTTCCGTGATCTGCAGGCGCTTGGCAAAGCAGCGCGCGCACCCTATGTAGATCAGCGGCGGGTGCTGCCCTTCTCGTAAACATAGGTTCAATTCCGGTGGCCTTAAGCAAATCCGAGGGAGCTGGCTCTGGCACGGTCCTGGCCGCGTTATCTGGCGCCCACCTGTTCACACAGGTCCTCGGGAATTCGTCAACCTCTACGGCTGCGTTTGCGGGCCCGCCACTTTACCGCTTCTGACGCGTCTCCACCGGCACCGGCACGGGATTTGGCGCCATGAGCGGCAGCGCATCGCGCTTGCCGCCGGTGTCATCGTCCTCATCGGCCATGCGCATGATGGCGATGCCGAATTGCACGCCGGAAAAGACGATCCCGTTAAAGAGCACCATGAGCGCCACCGCCATCCAGCCGATGTCGGAATGGGTGACGAGATGCCAGAGGTTGGCCACGTTGAACCAGAGCAGGATCGCCACGAAGAGCGCGGCGATGCCGAAACCGATCAGGGAATGGGTGATATACAGGCGCACAAGGGCGGGCATGGGAACCTCCGGCAACGGGTAACGCTGATAGAGGATAGGCCATCGCGCTTGTCTGCCAAGGGCGCAAGGCGCCGCAGGCGGCGCCGGTTTCATGCCTCCGGCGGGGATATTTGGGGAACAAAGTGGGGGCCCGGGAGGGGCGCCCCTTCAGAAAGCTTCGGGCTTGGCTTCGCGGGCCATGTGATCGAGCACGGCGTTGACGAACTTCGGCTCGCGGCCTTCCGGGTAGAAAGCTTTGGCCACGTCGACAAATTCGGTGATCGCGACGCGTGGCGGGGTGTCGCCCTTGGTGAGCTCGGCCCCGGCGGCGCGGAAGAGCGCGCGCAGGGTGGGGTCGATCCGGTCGATCGGCCATTTCGCCACGAGGGCGCGGTCCGTCATCTGGTCGATCTTGGCCTGGTAGTTGACGGCATTGTCCATCAGGAAGCGGAAATGGCTGAGATCGCCTTCCGCCATTTCACCCTCTTCATAGACGGCACCAAAGCGGTGATCTTCGAACTCGCGCATCACCTTCTCGGCGGTCTGCCCGGCGCTTTCCATCTGAAACAGCGCCTGCACGGCATAGAGCCGGGCGGCGGATTTCATCTGGCGTTTCTGATCGGATTTGGCGCTCATGCTGGTTTGGATCCGCTGCTTTGCTCGGCGATGCGGATCTCCTCGCTTTGCGGGCGGAATCCGATGCCTTTGGTCTGGGCGCCCCATTTGCGCGAAAGCGCGATCAGATGCAAGGCCGCAGCCGCCGCGCCGCCGCCTTTGTTTTGCTGATCGGTGGCCGCGCGCACGATGGCCTGCGCTTCGTTCTCGACGGTCAGGATACCGTTGCCGATGCACAGGCCCTGCAGGCCCAGAAGCTGGATCGCGCGGGAGCTGTCGTTGCAGACGGTTTCGTAATGGGTGGTTTCGCCGCGGATCACGCAGCCCAGCGCCACGTAACCGTCGAAATTCGCCTGCCTGTCGGCGATGCCGATGGCGGTGGGGATCTCCAGCGCGCCGGGGACTTCGATCAGCTCCCAGCTGCCGCCCACGGCCTCGATCTCGGCCTTGGCACCGGCCACCAGATCATCGGCGATTTCCTTGTAGTAGGGCGAAACGACGACCAGCAGTTTCACCGGCTTCTCAAAGCGCGGGCGCTCCAGAACGTAATGCGAAATACCAGCCATCAGCCGCGCTCCATCGGGATCTTGCGGGTGTCGGTGATCGAAAGCCCATAAGCCTCCAGCCCGACGACCTTGGGTTTCGGGGAATTGGTGAGCAGCACGATCTCGGAGAGGCCGAGGTTGCTCAGGATCTGGGCACCAAGCCCGTATTGCTTGAGCGTGGTCGAGGTGACGACATCGTCCTTCTCAAGCTTCATGTGCAGATCACGCAGCAGCACAACAACGCCGCGGCCCTCGCGGGCCACTTCGCGCATCGCATCGCCGAACTCAGCAGCCCGCCCGGCCGCGCCCGTGCCGACAACATCGAGCAGCGGATCGAGCGTGTGCATGCGGGTGAGCACCGGGCCGGGGGCGGTGATGTCGCCCTTGATCAGGGCGATGTGTTCGGCACCCATGGTTTTGTCGGTGAAGATCTTCATCTGCCACTCGCCGCCGTATTCCGAGGTGATCGGGTGATCGGAGGAGATTTCCACGAGGTTGTCGTGGCGGCGGCGGTAGGCGATCAGATCCTCGATGGTGCCGATCTTGAGCCCGTGCAGCTGCGCGAAGCTCACCAGATCGGGCAGGCGCGCCATGGTGCCGTCTTCGTTCATGATCTCGCAGATCACGCCAGAGGGGTTGAGCCCGGCGAGCCGGCTGATGTCCACCGCGGCTTCGGTATGGCCAGCGCGCACCAGCACGCCGCCGTCGCGCGCGCGCAGCGGGAAGACATGGCCCGGCGTGGCGATGTCGGCCCCGGTCTTGCCGGCGTCGATGGCCACGGCCACGGTGCGGGCGCGGTCATGGGCGGAGATGCCGGTGGTCACGCCTTCGCGGGCTTCGATGGAGATGGTGAAGGCGGTTTCGTGGCGCGAGGAGTTGTAGTTTGCCATCAGGGGCAGGCCCAGCGCGTCGATGCGATCCTCGGTGAGGGTGAGGCAGATCAGACCACGGCCATGGGTGGCCATGAAGTTGATCGCTTCCGGCGTTGCCATCTGCGCGGGGATCACGAGATCGCCTTCGTTCTCGCGGTCCTCGGCGTCGACAAGGACAAACATGCGCCCGTTGCGGGCGTCTTCGATGATCTCCTCGATGGAGGAAATCGCATCATGAAATTCGGCGCTCATTGGGTGCCCCATTCGCGAAGCCGCGCCACGTAGCGGGCCATTGTGTCGATCTCGAGGTTCACCACGTCGCCGGCCTTGGCCGCGCCCCAAATGGTGACCTGTTTGGTGTGCGGGATGATGTTGACGCCGAAGGTGCAGCCCTCGACCTCGTTCACGGTGAGCGAGGTGCCGTTGAGCGCTACCGAGCCTTTCGGCGCAATGAATTTCGCCAGCGCTTCCGGCGCGCGGAAGGTGAAGCGGGTGCTGTCACCCTCGTCGCGGGTCTCGGTGATCTCGGCCACGCCATCCACATGGCCCGAGACGATGTGTCCGCCCAACTCGTCGCCCACTTTCAGCGCGCGTTCCAGATTGAGGCGGCCTCCGACCAGCCACTCGGAGCCCTGCGTGCCGATGTTGGTTTTCTCAACGCTCTCAGCGCTGATCTCCACGTCGAACCAGTTCTGCGGCTCCGTGCCCTTGGCGATCACCGTCAGGCAGACACCGTTGCAGGCGATGGAGGCACCGAGATCCACGCCCGACACATCATAAGCGGTGCCGATGCGCGCGCGCAGATCGCCGCGCTGCTCCAGCTCCAGAATGCGGCCGACATCGGTGATGATACCCGTGAACATGGGGCGCTCCTTCCTGAGGGCGAAATCCTGCGCCTGACGTAGCGGCTCCCCACAGGTGACGCAAGGGGGCGGGGCGGGGCCAACGTGACGGCATTTATAGCGGTTCGGTAAAATTGATGCAGGATTGATATACTTGTTTCGCCATATTTATGACAGTTTGAGCGTTCATTCTGGCGGGTGAGTTCCCCGTTGGGTAAATGTTTTCGTGTAGATGCAATGCGGGTGCAGCCGCGCATCATGTGAGGGACTATGGGACGCAACCTCGTCACCGATCGCAGGTTTCTATTCCTGCAGGGGCCGCATGGGCCCTTTTTCCACCAGCTCGGCAAGATGCTGCGGCTGGCGGGGGCCGAGGTCTGGCGGGTGGGCTTCAACCAGGGCGATCGCGCCTTCTGGTTCCATGGCGCAAGCTACATCCCTTTCCGCGACAGTCAGGAGCAATGGCCCGCACGCTTCCGCCAAATCTTGGCCGAGAAGCAGATCACGGACATCGCTCTTTACGGCGACACGCGCCCGATCCATGCGCAGGCGGTGGAAATCGCCGAAAGCCTTGGCATCACCGTGCATGTCTTCGAGGAAGGCTACCTGCGCCCCTACTGGGTGACCTATGAGCGCGGCGGCAGCAACGGCCATTCGCGCCTGATGGAGATGAGCATCCCGTCCATGCAGGAAGCGCTCGCGCAATCGGATGTGGATGTGCCCGAGGCCCCTGCCCATTGGGGTGACATGCGCCAGCACGTGTTCTACGGCGCGCTCTACCATTACTTCGTGATGCTGCGAAACGGCGAGTACCGCAATTTCCGCCCGCACCGCGCCCTGCCCGTCACCCGCGAATTTCAGCTCTACTTCCGCAGGCTCCTGCTGATGCCCGCGCTCTGGGCGGATCGCGTGATCGCCACCACGAAGATCAAGACGGGCGGCTTTCCCTATCACCTCGCATTGCTACAGCTTGAGCATGACTCCAGCTTCCAGATGCACAGCCCGTTTTCCTCCATGAGTGAGTTCCTCGCGCTGGTGATCGAGGGCTTTGCCGACGGCGCGCCGGGCCATCATCACCTCGTGTTCAAGGCGCATCCGCTGGAAAACGGGCAAGTGCCGATTCGCAAACAGGTGAAGGATCTGGCCCGCGCCCATGGCGTGGCGGGCCGCGTGCATTACGTGCGCGGCGGCAAGCTGGCCCAGCTGCTGGATCACGCCCGCAGCGCGGTGACGGTCAATTCCACCGCCGCCCAGCAAGTGCTCTGGCGCGGGTTGCCGCTGAAAGTCTTTGGCGATGCCGTCTACTCCAAGCCCGAGTTCGTCTCGACACAGCCGCTAGCGGATTTTTTCGCCACGCCGGCGCGGCCCGATACCCGCGCCTACCGCGATTATCGCGACTACCTTCTGGAAACGTCGCAGGTTTCCGGCGGGTTCTACTCCAGCCGGGGGCGCAGGCAGCTGTTGCGCCAGATCGTGGATCTGATGCTCGCACCGCAGGATCCCTATGATGCGCTAAAATCCGGCAAAGCGGCTCCTCGGCAACAGTTGCGGGTTGTCACCTGAAGGCCACATTCATGCGACTGGATTTTAGAACGGGATTCTCGTAGTTTACGAAAAAAACTTGAGGCAGTGTTCATAATCGAGGAGCCCAACCGTGAAAAGTGTGGCGTCCAGCGTCGCTCGCGCAGCGGCATTCTGCTTGCTTTGTGCAAGCCTTGTGGGGTGTACGCTCCCACGTTCCGGCCCGAACAAGGAAGAAATCTACGAAGGCAGCGTCCAGCGGCAGGGCGATGCGTTCATCATCACCGTCAATGACCGCGTTACGCGCGCGACCTCGCTTGTCCCGGCCCTTGGCTTCTCGCAATCCTTCCAGAACGCAGGCGTTCTTGGGTCTGACACGATCAGCCCCGGCGATACGCTGGCGATGACGATCTGGGAAAACAGCGATGTGCCGCTTCTGGGGCAGGAAGGCGTGAACTTCACCCAGCTGGCCGAAGTGCAGGTGGATGGCTCCGGCCATATCTTCGTGCCCTACGCGGGCCGTGTGCGGGCCGCAGGCAACACGCCCGAAGCCCTGCGCCAGATCATCACCGAGAAGCTGGATACCCAAACCCCCGACCCGCAGGTGCTGATCACGCGTGCCGCGGGCGATGGCTCGACCGTTTCCGTCGTAGGCGGCGTGGCTGGCCAAGGTGTCTACCCGATCGAGCGCCCCTCGCGCACGCTCTCAGGCATGCTCGCACAGGCCGGTGGCATCACCACCGAGCTTGAGATCACGCAGGTGAACGTGATCCGTGGCGGCAAGACCGAACGCATCTGGCTCACTGATCTCTACAAGAACCCCCATATGGACATCGCCCTGCGCAACGGCGATCGCATCGTGGTGGAGGAAGACACCCGCGATTTCACCGTGCTTGGCGCAACAGGGGCCCAGAGCCGCGTGCCCTTTGAGACCCAGACGATCTCGGCCATCGAGGCGCTGGCGCTCGTGGGCGGCCTGAACTCTAACCTTGCCGACCCGACGGGCGTGTTCGTCATGCGCAACGAGCCGGCGGAGATCGCCAACACCGTGCTCGGCCGCAGTGATCTGCAGGGCGCGCAGCGCATGGTCTACGTGCTGAACCTGACAGAGCCCAACGGCATGTTCATGGCGCGGGATTTCGTGATCCGCGAGGATGACACCGTCTACGTGACCGAAGCGCCCTACGTACGCTGGCAGAAAACCTTCAACGCCGTTGTCGGGCCGGTCAACACCACCGCCTCGCTCTCTCAGCTGGCCAACTAGGCCCGTGCCGCAAGGCTATGACGATCCCAAAGCCGCCGGGGGGGACACCGCCCGGCGGCTTTTCGTTTACAACGGCGGCTTTCTGACTCAGCGACGGGTGCGGCGCATTCTTGAGCTGTCCGGCAATAAGGTGGCGCTGGGAAAACCCGGCGAGGCCGACCTTGTGGGCGTCTGGGGCCAGAGCCCGACCGCGCCGCGCGGCGAAGGCGTGGCGGCGCGCACGGGCAACCCGATCCTGCGGGTGGAAGACGCCTTCCTGCGCTCCGTCAAACCGGGGCGCGATGGCGAGCCGCCGCTGGGTCTCGTGCTGGATCAAACCGGCGTGCATTTCGACGGCCGCACCCCCAGCGATCTGGAAACCCTGCTCGCTACTCACCCGCTGGACGACACCGCCCTGCTGGACCGCGCCCGCGCCTGCGCCGCGCAGCAGGCCGCCGCGCATCTCTCCAAATACAACGCTTTCGACCCGGCCACGCCGGTGCCCGAGGCCCCCTATGTGCTGGTGCTGGACCAGACCCGCGGCGATGCCTCGCTCACCGCCTGCGGGGCCGATGTGGCCACCTTCCGCGACATGCTCGTCACCGCGCAGCTCGAACATCCCGGCCTGCCCGTCTACGTCAAGACGCACCCCGAAACGGCGCAAGGCCACCGGCAAGGCCATTTCGATGCGCGAGACGCCTCTGCCCGCGTGCATCTGCTCTCGGATCCCGTCTCGCCCTGGGCGCTGATGGAGGGCGCGGTGGCCGTCTATACCGTCTCCTCGCTCATGGGGTTTGAGGCGATCTATGCCGGGCATAGGCCCGTGGTGTTCGGCCAGCCCTTCTACGCGGGCTGGGGGCTGACGGATGATCGCATGCCCGTGGCCCGCCGCAGCCGTTCGCTCACCCGCGCGCAGCTCTATGCCGGGGTGATGCTGCTGTACCCCAAGTGGTACGATCCCTTTGGCGACAGGCTCTGCGACCTCGAAGAGGTGCTCACCACCCTGCCCGCGCTGGCCCGCGCGTGGCGCGAGGATCGCCGAGGTTGGGTCGGCACAGGGATCCGCCTCTGGAAGCGCAAGCCCTTTCAGCTTTTCTTCGGCACACAGGCCTCGCTGCGTTTTCAGGGCGCCCCCGACAAGGCGCTTGCACAGGCGCAGGCCTTGGACCGCCCGCTCATGGGCTGGGCCGGGAAGGTCACGCCCGAGTTGGAAAGCGCCGCCCATGCCGCGCAGGTTCCGCTTGCCCGTGTGGAGGATGGCTTCCTGCGGTCCAAGGGGCTCGGCGCGGAGCTGATCCCGCCGCTCTCGCTGGTGCTGGACGATCTCGGCATCTACTACGATCCCCGCCGTGAAAGCCGCCTTGAACGCCTGATCGCGGCCTCAGAACAGCTCCTCCCGGAAGGTGTGGCCCGCGCCGAGGCGCTGCAGGCGCGCATCCTGAAGGCCGGGCTCAGTAAGTACAACCTTACTGCCCCCCCCCTGCCCCCGCTGCCCGAAGGCCACCGCATCCTTGTGCCCGGACAGGTAGAGGATGACGCCTCGATCCGCACCGGCACGCAAACTGTGGCCAGCAACCTCGCCCTGCTGGAAGCCACCCGCGCCGCCAACCCGGAAGCCGTGATCCTCTACAAACCCCACCCGGACGTGGAGGCCGGGCTGCGGCAGGGCGCGGTGGCGGAGGCCGATCTGGCCCGCCTCGCCGATGCCGTGCTGCGGGAGGCTGATCCGGTGGCGCTTCTAAAGGAGGTTAAGGAGGTCTGGACGATGACCTCGCTGCTCGGGTTCGAAGCGCTGCTGCGTGGGGTACCCGTCACCTGCCTTGGCACGCCATTTTACGCGGGCTGGGGGCTGACGCAGGATCTGGGCGAGGTGCCTGCACGGCGTAAGGCGCGGCCCGCGCTTTCGGGGCTGATCCACGCCGCGCTGATTGACTACCCGCGCTACTGTGATCCCATAACTGGCCTGCCCTGCCCGCCTGAAGTGATCGTGGCCCGGCTCGCCGCAGGCGATCTGCCGCGCCCCGGCCCTTTCAATCGGAGCCTTTCGAAATTGCAGGGCCTCTTTGCCAGCCGTGCGTATCTCTGGCGGTAAGCAATGCTTGGGTGAAATGGGCTGCCCCGCCCGATGAGGGCGGTCGCGGGCTGCCCGGCACGCCACCGGGCAGAGTCAGTCGGCTTTGTCGACCCGATGCCAGACATGCATCACATCGCCCCCCACAGCACGGCTTTCCTGCAAGGCAAAACGCGGCGCTTCGGCCAGGCGCTCCACGCCCATGGCCCCCAGCGAGGGCCGCCCCTCCGCACCCAGCGCAACGCCCGCTGTGAAGCCCACCAGCCTATCCACCAGACCCGCGTTCAGCAGCGAGGCCGCAAAGGCCCCGCCGCCCTCACAGAACACCCGCGTCAGCCCACGCTCGGCCAACGCCTGCAGAAGCGCCGGAACCGAAAGCTCGCGGTTGGGCGCAACCTCGACCTCAATCGTTTCCGCGCCCAGCGACTGCCACGCCTGCACATCCGCCACTGCCGCA
Organism: Pseudoruegeria sp. SHC-113; assembly: GCF_025376885.1. Classification (NCBI taxonomy): domain Bacteria; kingdom Pseudomonadati; phylum Pseudomonadota; class Alphaproteobacteria; order Rhodobacterales; family Roseobacteraceae; genus Pseudoruegeria; species Pseudoruegeria sp. SHC-113. The sequence goes on along the minus strand of NZ_JAHUBR010000001.1, from coordinate 894,441 downwards.
TCGCGCCCGTGCAAGAGCCACACCGGCACCTCCCGCGCGGTCCGCGCGAGTTGCCCGTCCTGCGGCAGATCGAGCCTGCGCGAGGCCACGATGCGCACCGGCTGATGCGCCACGCCCAGCCCGCGCACCGTGAGCCCGGGATCATCCGCCCGCGCCGTGCCGCCGCCCACAAGAACCGCGTCATGGATGGCACGCTCGGCATGTACCAAGCGGCGCGCCTCGGGCCCGGTGATCCACTGGCTTTCGCCCGTTGCCGTGGCGATACGGCCATCGAAAGAGCTGGCAAGCTTGAGCGTGACGAGGGGCCGGTTCTGCTCCACCCGCAGAAGGAACCCGAGGTTCGCCGCGCGGGCCTCTTCCGCCAACACGCCGGTGACAACCTCGATCCCGGCCGCACGCAGCATGGCATGGCCCCGGCCCGCGACGCGGGGGTCACTGTCTTCCAGCGCACTAATCACACGGGCCACCCCCGCCTCGATCAGCCCCTCAGCGCAGGGTGGCGTCTTGCCGTGATGGGAACAGGGCTCAAGCGTAACGTAAGCGGTCGCGCCGCGGGCCAGATCGCCCGCCTGTGCCAGCGCCACTCGCTCGGCATGGGGCCGGCCGCCCGGCTGGGTGAACCCGCGCCCGACGATGCGCCCGTCGCGCACCAGCACGCAGCCCACAGCCGGGTTCGGCCAACAGCGCCCCAGCCCCCGCGCCGCCAAGGTGAGCGCGAGCCGCATGTACCGGATGTCCATCAGGCTATTCTTCCGGCTGTGAAGGCGGACGCAGCTCGTGCACGAAATCCTCGAAATCATCCGCAGCCTGGAAGTTCTTGTAAACGCTGGCAAAGCGCACATAGGCGACGGTGTCGATCCGGGCGAGGGATTCCATCACGATCTCGCCGATCGTCTTGGAGGAAATGTCGGTATCGCCCATGCTTTCGAGCCGCCGTACGATGCCGGAGATCATCTGATCCATCCGCTCCGGCTCAACCGGGCGTTTCTGCAGCGCGATACGGATCGAACGCTCCAGCTTGTCGCGGTCGAAATCCTCGCGGCGGCCATTGGATTTGATCACCACCAGATCGCGCAGCTGCACCCGTTCATAGGTTGTGAACCGCCCGCCACAGGCCGGGCAAAACCGCCGCCGCCGGATCGCAACATGATCCTCTGCCGGGCGGGAATCTTTCACCTGAGTATCGATATTACCGCAAAACGGGCAGCGCATGGCCTCTCCCTTGAAGTGCTTTTAGAGTTATCCACAGGCACTATAGGCGCTCCCCAACAGTTTGGGTAGGGGGCATTTGCCACCCCCAGATGAGGGGCGCTTAAGGGGAGATATGGCCAAAGATCTGGCGGGTGTGCTGGGCGGTGCGGTGCTCGAACAGGTAGATCCCCTGCCATGTGCCAAGCACCATTTGGCCGCCCGAAATCGGGATCGAGAGGCTCACCGGCATCATCGCCGCCTTGATATGCGCGGGCATGTCGTCCGGGCCCTCATAGGTGTGGCGCAGGTAGGCCATGGAAGGATCGCTCGTCGGGGGCACCAGCCGGTGAAAAAAGGCCTGCAGATCGCCCTGCACCTCGGGATCGGCGTTTTCCTGGATCAGGAGCGAACAGGAAGTGTGGCGCACGAAGAGCGTGAGCAGCCCTGTGGATGGCCCCGAGCTTAGAAAGCCCCGCACCTCGCGCGTGACTTCATAGAGCCCCGGGCCATTGGTCCGGAGCTCGAAGTTTGTCTGGGTCACCCCATCAGTCCCGCAGCATGGCCGCGCGCGTCTGGCAGGTGAAGCGCGCGTGTTCGGCACCCCAGTTCTCGCCCACGCGGTTGATGGACATCGTCAGCCGCGACGGCAGCACGCTGGCGCGCTGGCTCAGCTCCGGGCTGGGATCGACGGTATAGCCGATGGCGTTGCGGCCAGAGCGGAATTCGGCCGGGCCGATCGGTTTGCGCAGGTAGATGCGGGCCGTGCTGGGCACACCCAGCTTGCGCATGGCGTAATCGCCTGCGGCGCACCAGTAATCCGACGGGCCATTGGGCGATTGCTGCAGCACTTCGAAATCAACGGGGCGTGACGGGTTCGCGATCACCTGCAGCGAATTCTGAGCGATGAAGGCCGGCGGGCCGCTGCTGGTATTGCAGGCAGCCAATGCGGTCAATGCAACAAGGGCGGAAGCGGCAAGCGCTTTCATGTGAAATCTCCTTTGGGAGGCAATGCAATCACCGGCAACCCTAAAGCGCCGGAGCAAGTGCGTCCACGCCAAAGCGGGCAAAACCCTGTGAATGAAACAGGCAATTGGACGCGGAGCCAGCGGGGCACGGATCACACATTTTACACCGGGCCCGTGCGCGCGCGTTAACCAAGAATTAACGATCCTGTTTCGCCCCCAACGAGACGCCTTTAGGTTAATGGTTAACAAATCGTTAATCTGACACGGAGGCCTCATGAACCGCCTTCATACCGGGCTGGCTGCGCTGGCCCTGGCAGGATCACTCGCGCCGATGCCTGCGTCGCCGCTGCCCTCAGCCTCCGCGCCCGGCGCCGGGTTTATGGATCGCTTTCCGGCGCTCGACAGTACGGCTTGGAGCGTGGCGCATTACGATTTCAGCCACCCCGCCTTCGACACGGATTGGCGTCGTGGCAATTTGCGCGCGGCAGCCACGGGGCTTTCCCTCTCCCTGCGTCCGCACTCAGGCGGCGCGAACCGTTTCTCGGGGGCATCGCTGCGCCGCCATGCGCCAACGGGCTACGGGCGCTACGAGGTGGTGATGCGGACGGCCCGTGGCGCTGGGTTGGTGACAGGATTTTTCACCTATACGGGGCCGGCCTACGGCAGCCGCCATGATGAGATAGACATCGAAATTCTGGGAAAATCGCCCGACCACCTCCATGCGGCCTGGTTTGTTGATGGCAAATTGCAGAGCCGTCGCATCCCGCTTGGCTTTGATGCCTCCGAAGGGTTCAACCACTATGCGTTCGACTGGCATCCGGGTTTCATCGCCTGGCAGGTCAACGGACGGGAGGTTCTGCGGATCAACGCCCGCGACGGACACGCGCTGCCCGAGGTGCCGGGACGGCTCTTCGCCAATATTTGGGCGGCCGATCCCAGCATCGCCGATTGGGCCGGCCACGCAGCGCCCGACACGGAAGCGCGCGCCGTGATCCGCTGCATTGCCTTCAGTCCAGCAAGCCCAGATGGGCGCGCGCCCCGGCCGTCTTGCAGCGGGCCCTCTCCAACGAGTTGACGGGCGTCAGTCGAAGAAGAAGGGGTTGATCGGGCGGCAGACTGTCTGAGCGGCGGCGGCGTGGCGGTTTTCACCGACGCGTTTGACCGAGAAATTGTAGCTGTCTGGCAAGGCCTCTCCTGCGGCTTGCAACTCGGCACTTGGAGCAAAGGTGAAAGTCGTCGCCTTGCGCCCGGATACAAAGCGGCTCCCGCCTTCCGGCTTGGCGACGTAAATGCGCGTGTTGCCGCCGCGCCCGAGGCCCATGGCCACGTAATCGCCCGCTGCGCACCAATAGTCGGAGGCACCGGAGCGGCCAGAGGGCAGGATCTCAAACTGGCCGGGCACCTGCGGGTCGGGGATCGCCGTGAAGCCGTTGCGCGTTACGTAGGTGCCGCCACGCGCCCCGACGTTGGTGCTAACGGCCACGCCAGTGCCGTTGCTGCCGCTGGTGCCCACGGCCACGTTACACCCCGCCAGAACAGCCAGTGCCAACCCGGCCACGATCCCTGTTTTCACGCGCATGGAACCCTCCCACCAATGAAACCTCGTGATTTCATCAGCCTAGCGAGGCAAATGGCCAGTGGCAACGCATGGCTTACCCACCGCTGGCATTGGCCTTGAGGTAATCCCGAACAAAGGCATCCGCCACGCGCAGGATGGAGCCATATTCCGTCGCGTCAGGGGTATCGGCGGAGTAGCCTGCCGACATGGCCCAAGTGCCGGCAACGAGCTTGATACGAATGTCCCGCGTCAGCAGCACCGTCTGGCTCAGGCTGGCAAAGACAGAGTACCAGCAGCCGGTGTCGGGGTTGGTGCGGCTGAAATAGACATTGAGCTTCGGCTGGCCGGGAGTCTGCTCCATCTCTTCTTCCGTGAGAAGCCTGATGCCCGCAGCCTTGAACCGGCTTTCAAAAGCCGCTTGCAGACCGCCGCCGAAATCCCCCTCAAACCCTTCCGGCGCTTTGAGGCCGCGCAGGTTGACATGAACACCGGGCAAACCCGCTAGGGCGTCGATCTTTTCGGACAGGCGCAGCCGTTCAGGGTCAAACCCCAGCAGCACCTCGGAGTCAGTGTGCTGGCAAATGCGGGGCGCTTCCGGGTGTTCGGCGGATTGCCCCCTTCTGGCGGCATGCAGATCGAGCAGGCCGAACAGCCGGTAGACGCCGCGCTTGTCCAGCGGCTCAAACAGGCGGCTGGTGTAGCTGCGCCGGGTTTCGCAGCTGGCCCCATCGGGGCAATTCTGCCCACTGTGCTCGATATGTTCCCAGAGGATCCAGAACCGTTCCTGCGGCTCCAGCGGCTGGGCAGAGGCCCCGCCGCCCCCCAAAAGCATCACGAGGCCGACGGCGATCAGCCATCGGTGAACGGAAAAACGGCAACGCGAAATGGCAAAGGGCACGAACAGGGCCTCCAGACAGGATTCGCCGCCCAGTCTCCGATACCCGCTTTAAGAAAGGCTTACGCGGAAACGAGTTCGCCCGCTTCTAGCCGCACCACGCGGTCCATGCGCGCGGCGAGATCGAGGTTGTGCGTGGCGATCAGTGCGCCGAGCCCGGTGCCGGCGGCCAGTTCCATCAGCGCTGCAAACACCTGATCCGACGTGCCCGGATCAAGGTTGCCGGTGGGCTCATCGGCCAGCAGAACGCGGGGGCTGTTGGCCAGCGCGCGGCAGAAGGCCACCCGCTGCTGCTCGCCGCCTGAAAGCGCGGCCGGGCGGTGCTCCATGCGCTCTGACAGCCCGACGCGACCCAGAAGATCCGCCGCCCGCGCCGCGGCGGCGCGCTGGCTCACGCCGTTGGCAAGCTGCGGCAGGATGATGTTCTCGGCGGCCGTGAACTCCGGCAGCAGGTGGTGGAACTGGTAGACAAAGCCCAGATCGGCGCGGCGCACGGCGGTGCGGCGGCGATCGCTCTGGCCCTGCATGGCCTGCCCCGCGATGCGCACCTCGCCCGCGTCTGGCGTGTCCAAAAGCCCGGCGATGTGCAGCAGCGTGGATTTCCCGGCCCCGGAGGGGGCCACAAGCGCCACCACCTCGCCGGGGTTCAGCACCAGATCAGCCCCGCGCAGCACCTGCACCTCACCGGCCTCACCGCGCTTGTAAACCTTTGTGACGCCTGACAATTCCAGTAGCGGCTCACTCATAGCGCAGGGCCTCCACCGGGTTCATCCGCGCCGCGCGGCGGGCGGGAAAGAGGGTCACGAAGAAGGATAGGAACAGCGACAGGCTGATGGCCGAGAGCACATCGCTCAGGCGCAACTCGGCGGGCAGGTAGTAGATGCCGCGGATCGAGGGATCCCAGACACCGCCGCCCGACAGGTAGTTCACCGCCGAGAAGATCGGATCGATGTAGATCGCGAAGAGGCAGCCGAGGATCACCCCGGCCAGCGTGCCGATCAGCCCGGTTGAGGCCCCGCAGATGAAGAACACCCGCATCACCGAGCCCTCGGTGAGCCCCATGGTACGCAGGATGCCGATGTCGCGGCCCTTGTTCTTCACCAGCATGATCAGGCCGGAGATGATGTTCATCGAGGCGATCAGCACGAGGATCGACAGGATGATGAACATCACGTTGTCCTCCACGTCGAGCGCGCGCAGGAAGGAGCCGGAGGAATCCTTCCACGTCCAGACAAGGGCGCGATCCCCGGCGGCCTCCACGATGGCGGGCAGCAGCTTTTCAATGGTTTCCGGGCTCTGCACCATCACCTCAAGCTCATCGGCCACGCCTTCGCGGTTGAAGTAGCTCTGAGCCTCGGCAAACGGCATGTAAACGCGTGTGGAATCAATGTCATAGCGGCCTGCGGTGAAGACGTAGACGACCTCGTAGACATTCACGCGCGGGCTGGTGCCGAAGGCGGTGCGCACGCCATTGGGGGAGATCAAGGTGATGTTGTCGCCCAGCATGAGCCCCAACTCGCGCGCGACGCCGGAGCCGATGGCCACGCCCTCGTTGAACCGGGTGATATCGCCCTCGCCCGTCTCCGGGTCCGCCACGCGGGGGATGCCAAGCAGATCCTCCTCCGAGATGCCGAAGACAATCACGCCGGTGTTGCTGTTGCGGGCATTGGCCATGACCTGCCCTTTTACCAGCGGCGCAACGCGCGTGACGCCCGCAACGCCGCGCACGTCCTCGGCCTTCTCGGCGTAATCGGCCATGGCGCGGCTCGTCACGCCGGTGTCGGAGATTTCAAGCGCGTTGTAGACGGTGACGTGGGCATTGGCACCGAGGATCGTATCGACGAATTCGGTGCGGAAGCCCGAGCGCACGGCGAGCGTGGCGATCAGGGCGAAGACCGCGAGCGTGATGCCAACGAGCGAGATCCACGTCATGACGCTGACGCCCCCTTCGGCGCGCTTGGCACGCAGGTAGCGCCAGGCGATCATCCATTCGAAACGGGCGAAAGGGGGCGGTGTGGCGGCCAAACCTGTGCTCCTGAAGCGGCTTTCGCGCCAAGGCGCGCTGTGGCGGCACCCTGCGCAAATGGGGGCGAAAAGGTCAAGCGGGCGGCGCGGGTTTCGCCGCCCACTGCGCGCCGCGCGCCACAAGTGGCGGCTTTTTGCTGGCAGACAGGCGGCCTGCGCCTAAAGGTGGTTCCCCGGCGAAGCAAACTGCGCCACATCGCCCCCGGCAGCTTCGGCTTTGCCCTCGGCGGCCCAGAGCAGCCCGCGGCGGATCATCTCCTGTGCGGGGCCGTGATCGATCACATTGGCCTTGTGGCCGAGCGCATTGTAGTAGACGCGCCCCAGCCCCCAGCGCTTTGTCCAGGCCACGGGCATCTCCACCGGGCCGTTGGGGCTGTGATACCAGGTCACGGCCGGGAAACGCGTGGTGGCCAGCACTTCGTTGGCCGGGTCCACATGCAGGTAATACTGCTCGCTCTCCACGTCGAAATCGCCAATCCCGGCCACCAGCGGCGAGGAACTGTTGGCCATCGTCACCCGGTAGCGCACACCATCGCCGCCCGGATGCGCCACCCAGTTGCCGCCCGTCATGAACTGCCAGAGCGTATTGTTGCGGAAGGCATCGCACATGCCGCCGTGCACGCCCGCAAGCCCGGTGCCCCGCGCCACGGCCTCCGAGACGTTCTGCACGGACTCCTTGGCGATCTCGCTCATCGTCCAGACAGGCACGATCAGATCCAGTTCCTGCAGCGCCGTGCCATCGGCGAGGCAGTCGAGCGTGTCATGCAGCGCGATCTCGAAGCCCTCGGCCTCCAGCATACCGCGAAACAACCGGGCGACCTGCTCCGGCTCATGGCCCTCCCAGCCGCCCCATGTGATCAATGCCTTGCGCGCCATTGCCGCCTCCCCTCTTTGATTGTCCGCATCAATGTAATCGATTTCATTTTCAGCGTCACTAGCCGTTTCACGCCCTGCGGCCTGCTCTGGGGTCTCCCGTCTTGAGCCTCCCTCCCCATGCGCATAGGCTGGCCCGAACCAAAAGGGAGGCCGCCCGAAACCATGCTGAATCAACTGTTCTGGGGATCGGTGATCCTGTCGGCCTGCGCGGTGATCCACGTGATGTTCATCGCCGGGGCCGTGCCGGTGACGATCGACATCGCCCGCCGCGTGGCCCGGATGCGCCCAATGGTACGCATCTCGCTGATCGTGGGCGGAGCCTTCCTCTTCCTCGTGCTGGCCCATACGGTACAGGTCTGGCTCTGGGCCTTTGCGCTGATGAAAATGGGCGCGCTAGGCACCACGTCGGATGCCGTTTACTTCTCTCTCGTCACCTACACGACGCTCGGCTACGGCGACATCGTGCTGGAACCGGGCCACCGCATCTTCGGCGCCTTCGCCTCCGTCACCGGGCTTCTGACCTTCGGCGTCTCCACCGCCTTCCTCGTCAGCCTGATGAGCCGCGTGCTGCCCGATGCCTTCCGCGATGAGCAAAAGCAGATGCACCCGAAGGCGAATTGGCAGAGCGAGGAACGCTGAAAGCTAACCAGACGGTCAGAAATCCAAGGAAAACAGGCCGAAAACGCGGCGAAACGCGCTCCTGTGACAGTTTGATGTAGCCACTCGCCCCGGAAGCGGATAAGCGAAAGCCCCGAACGCGCAGAGGAGGGCCGCACGTGCTGGACCTGAGCCAAGCCGGTGCCGAACTGGCCAAGCATTACGATCTTGCCCCGTCCATCGAGAAGGCGGAGGCAACGCAGGCGATTTACGAGAAGATGGATCGCGTCGTTTCGCCCGCCGATTGGGCGATCTACGCGCCCTATGTGATCGAGATCAACCGCCTCAAGAAAGAGCGCAACGCGGTGATCCTCGCCCATAACTACATGACGCCCGAGATCTACCACGGCATCGCCGATTTCGTGGGGGACTCGCTGCAGCTCGCCATCAAGGCCACCGAGGTCGAGGAAGAGGTGATCGTGCAATGCGGCGTGCATTTCATGGCCGAGACTTCCAAGATCCTGAACCCGGCCAAAACGGTGCTGATGCCCGACATGGCGGCTGGCTGCTCGCTGGCCGAAAGCATCACGGCGGCAGGCGTGGAAGAGATGCGCGCGAAATACCCCGGCGCGCCCGTGGTAAGCTACGTCAACACCACCGCCGAGGTGAAAGCCGCCTCCGACATCTGCTGCACCTCCGCCAATGCCGTGCAGATCGTGGATGCGATGGAGTCTGACACCGTCATCATGACGCCCGATCAGTATCTCGCGCAGAACGTGGCGAACCTGTCGAAGAAAAAGGTCGTCTATTGGCCGGGCTCCTGCATCGTGCACGAGCTCTACACCCCGGAAGATCTGCGCGCCTACCGCGAGTTGCAGCCCGAGGTGAAGATCATCGCGCACCCGGAATGCACGCCCGCCGTGGTGGCCGAGGCCGATTTCACCGGCTCCACCTCCGGCATCATCAAATGGGTCGAGGACAACCGCCCCCAAGAGGTGATGCTCGTTACCGAGTGCTCCATGGCCTCCAACATCGCCGATGAGCTGCCGGACGTGAATTTCGCCAAACCCTGCAACATGTGCCCCTACATGAAGAAGATCACGCTGGAAAAGGTGCTCCACGCGCTGCACACGATGGAAGGTGCCGTGGAAGTGGACGCCGAGGTGGCCGAGAAGGCCCGCCTGTCGGTCGAGCGGATGATCGATCTCAGCCGCGAACTGGGCCTCTAGGGCCTCAGCGGGAGACATCGGGGGAATGGCCACGCACACCGATCGCATCGTGATCGTCGGCGCCGGGATCGGCGCGCTTTACGCGGCGCTCAAACTGGCACCGCGCCCGGTTCTCGTCATCTCGCCCGATCCGCTGGGCCAGGGCGCAAGCTCGGCCTGGGCGCAGGGCGGTGTGGCGGCGGCCATGGCGGCAGCCGACAGCGCCGAAAGCCACGCCACCGATACGCTGGGCGCCGGCGCGGGCACGGTGGACCCGGAGGTCGCCCGCTTCGTCACGCATGCCGCGCGCGACCACATCCTCGATCTCACCACGCTGGGCACGCCCTTTGACCGCGACGAAAACGGCCAATATGTGCTCTCGCTGGAAGCCGCCCACAGCTACGCACGCGTGGTACGGGTAAAGGGCGATCAGGCGGGCCGCGAGATCATGGAAGCGCTGATCGCTGTCACGCGGGAAACGCCCTCGGTGCAGGTGCTTGAAGGCGTTCTGGCCACCGGCATAGAAACCGAAGTGGGCCGCGCCACCGGTGTCTGGCTGCAAAGCGCCGATCCGGCGACGCCCACGGCCTCTGCTCTACTCACGGCCCCAGCGATCCTGCTCGCCGGCGGCGGCTCCGCCGGGCTCTACGCGCTCACCACCAACCCGCCGCGCATCCGCGGGCAGGTGATCGGCATGGCCGCGCGAGCGGGCGCGGTGATCTCGGATGCGGAATTCGTGCAATTCCACCCGACCGCCATCGACATAGGCGAAGACCCGGCCCCGCTCGCCACCGAAGCCCTGCGCGGCGAAGGGGCCACGCTGGTGAACGCCGCCGGCGAGCGCTTCATGCTGGCCGAGCACCCCAAGGCCGAACTGGCCCCGCGCGACATCGTCGCCCGCGCCATCTTCGCGCAAACGCAAGTCGGCAAACGCCCGATGCTCGACTGCCGGGAGGTCTTCGCCAAGGAGGGCCTCGCCCGCTTCCCCGCCGTGGCCGAGGCCTGCGCGCGCGCCGGGCTGGATCCGCTCACCACACCGATCCCCGTCGCCGCCGCCGCGCACTACCACATGGGCGGGATCGACACCGATCTCTCCGGCAAAAGCTCCCTGCCCGGCCTCTGGGCCTGCGGCGAGGCGGCCTCCACAGGGCTGCACGGCGCCAATCGGCTGGCCTCCAACGGGTTGCTCGAAGCTCTCGTCTTCGCCCGCGCCTGTGCGCTCTCCATCGCAGAGGCGCTGCCCGATGGCCCTCAGACAGCAGCCCCCGTGGCGCTTGCCCTGCCCCCGGCCTCTGCGCCTGAAACAGAGGCCGCCATTACCACCCTGCGTACCTCCCTGACGGTCCATGTCGGCGTAGTCCGCACGGCAGACGGGCTGCGCAAGGCGCTCGCCACCCTCGCCGAGCTGCAAAGCACCGCGCAGGATGAGAGCCTGAAGAACATGCTGGCCACCGCCACGCTGATCACGGCCGCCGCCTGGCAGCGCCGCGAAAGCCGGGGCGGGCACTTCCGCGCCGATTTCCCCGAGGCCGACCCGGCCCAGGCACAGCGCAGCCGCCTGACGCTTGCAGATGCCATAACCCTCCAAGCCGAGGCCCTGTCCCGATGACCCTTCAGAAAACCGGCCCCCTGCCCGACCTGATCCTCGAGCCCATGATCCGCGCCGCGCTGGCAGAGGATCTGGGCCACAACGGCGACATCACCACGCGCACCGTGATCCCCGAAGGCCTGCGCTACACCGCCAGACTCAACAGCCGCGAGGTTGGGGTTGTTTCGGGCATGCAGGTGGCGGCGCTGGCCTTCCGCCTCTTTGACCCCATGCTGCAAGTGGCCATCGTGAAAGCCGACGGCAGCCCCTGCGCGCCCGGCGACACGCTGATGACCATCGAGGGCAGCGCCGCCTCGATCCTCTCGGCCGAACGCGTGGCCCTAAATTTCGCCGGCCGCATGGCCGGGATCGCAACGCTCACCGCCGCTTTCGTTGCTGAGACGCACGGCACGCAGACGCGCATCACCTGCACACGCAAAACCACCCCCGGCCTGCGCCTCTTCGAGAAACAGGCCGTGCTGCATGGCGGCGGCTTCAACCACCGTTTTGGCCTCTCGGATGCAATCCTGATCAAGGACAACCACATCGCCGCCGCCGGTGGCATCGCCCCAGTCTTGCGCGCTGCCAAGGCGCAGGCCTCCCATATGATCCGCGTGGAAATCGAGGTCGACACGCTCGAACAGCTCTATGAAGTGCTCGCCGAGGGCGGGGCCGACGTCGTGCTGCTGGACAACATGGACACCGCAACCCTCACGCAGGCCGTCATTGCCGTGGCTGGCCGCCTGAAAACCGAAGCCTCCGGCAACATGACCCTGCCCCGGATCGCCGAAGTCTCGGCAACGGGCGTGGACTACATCTCCTCCGGCGCCCTCACCCATTCGGTGAAGACCCTCGATCTCGGCCTGGACTTCTAAAGTCTTTCGCGAGGCTTTGCCCCGTACGCTGTTTCAAGCGGGGGCCAGCCCCCGCACGCAGGTTCAAGCGGGGGCCAGCCCCCGCACGCCGTTTCAAGCGGGGGCCAGCCCCCGCACCCCCGGGATACTTCGGGTCAGAAGATGGGGCCCCACTTTGTTCTGTAAATATCTCGGGGGAGGCACGCCGCGAGGCGTGGCGGGGGCAGAGCCCCCTCTTTTTTTGCCCACAACAAGCGCGCAGGCATGCAAAAAGGGCCGCTCCGAAGAGCGGCCCTTTTCTATTGGAGCGTCAGATCTCGCTTACGCGAGGATCTTGGACACAACGCCAGCGCCGACGGTGCGGCCGCCTTCGCGGATGGCGAAGCGCAGACCGTCTTCCATGGCGATCGGGGCGATCAGCTCAACGGTGAAGGAGATGTTGTCGCCCGGCATCACCATCTCGGTGCCTTCGGCCAGCGTCACCGTGCCGGTCACATCCGTCGTGCGGAAGTAGAACTGCGGGCGGTAGTTGGCGAAGAACGGGGTGTGACGGCCGCCTTCTTCCTTCGTCAGGATGTAGGCTTCGGCTTCGAACTTCGTGTGCGGGGTCACGGAGCCCGGCTTACACAGAACCTGGCCACGCTCGACGGCTTCACGGTCGATGCCGCGCAGCAGGGCGCCGATGTTGTCGCCGGCTTCACCGCGATCCAGCAGCTTGCGGAACATTTCAACGCCGGTACAGGTCGTCGTTTGCGTGTCCTTGATGCCCACGATCTCGATGCTGTCGCCCACGTTGATCACGCCGCGCTCAACACGACCGGTCACAACGGTGCCGCGGCCGGAGATCGAGAACACGTCTTCGATCGGCATCAGGAACGGCTGATCCACTGCGCGCTCGGGCGTGTCGATGTAGTCGTCGACGGCCTGCATCAGCTCGGCGATCTTCTCGGAACCGATGTTGTCGTCACGGCCTTCCAGAGCGGCCAGGGCGGAGCCTGCCACGATCGGGATATCGTCGCCCGGGTAGTCGTAGGAAGACAGCAGCTCGCGGATTTCCATTTCCACCAGCTCGAGCAGTTCCTCGTCGTCCACCTGGTCCACTTTGTTCATGAACACGACCATCTTCGGGATGCCAACCTGACGGCCCAGCAGGATGTGCTCGCGGGTCTGCGGCATCGGGCCGTCAGCAGCGTTCACAACCAGGATCGCGCCGTCCATCTGGGCAGCACCGGTGATCATGTTCTTCACGTAGTCGGCGTGGCCGGGGCAGTCCACGTGGGCGTAGTGACGGGCGTCCGTCTCGTACTCAACGTGCGCCGTGGAGATGGTGATGCCGCGGGCTTTCTCTTCCGGGGCGCCGTCGATCTCGTCGTAGGCTTTGAAGTCACCGAATTGCTTGGTGATCGCTGCGGTCAGCGTCGTTTTGCCGTGGTCAACGTGGCCAATGGTGCCGATGTTGACGTGCGGTTTCGTACGCTCAAACTTTTCCTTTGCCATGTGCAAAGCTCCTTTTCTGTGTCGGACGGCGGGGTGAGCCCCGCCCTACTTGGGGGTGGGTAGGGCGGGGTCAACCCCGCCACCCGGTTCTTATGCGTATTTCGCCTGGATCTCTTCGGAGATGTTGTTCGGCACCGGATCGTAGTGATCGAACTGCATCGAGAACTGCGCGCGGCCCGAGGACATGGAACGCAGCGTGTTGATGTAGCCGAACATGTTGGCCAGCGGCACGAAGGCGTTGATCGCAACGGCGTTGCCGCGCGGCTCCTGCCCCGTCACCTGACCCCGACGGGAGGTGAGATCGCCGATGATGCCACCGGTGTACTCTTCCGGCGTGATCACTTCGACCTTCATCACCGGCTCAAGCAGCTTGGCGCCGGCTTTGCGCATCCCTTCGCGCATGCACATGCGGGAGGCAATTTCGAAGGCCAGAACGCTGGAGTCCACGTCGTGGAACTTACCGTCGATCAGGGCAACCTTGAAGTCGATCACCGGGAAGCCGGCAAGCGGGCCGGAATCCATCACCGACTTGATGCCTTTTTCGACACCCGGGATGTATTCCTTCGGCACGGTGCCGCCCACGATGCGGGATTCGAAGGAGTAGCCTTCGCCCGGCTCGGTGGGGGTGATGATCAGCTTCACCTCGGCGAACTGGCCAGAGCCACCCGACTGTTTCTTGTGGGTGTAGGAGTGCTCCACCTCGTGACCGATGGTCTCGCGGTAGGCCACCTGCGGCGCGCCGATGTTGGCTTCCACTTTGAACTCGCGCTTCAGACGATCCACCAGGATGTCCAGGTGAAGTTCGCCCATGCCCTTCATGATCGTCTGACCGGATTCGAGATCCGTTTCGACGCGGAAGGACGGGTCTTCGGCGGCCAGACGGGCCAGACCCTGGGACATTTTCTCCTGGTCGTTCTTGGTTTTCGGCTCCACGGCGATTTCGATCACCGGCTCCGGGAAGGTCATCGTTTCCAGAACGACCGGGTCGTTGGTGGCGCAAAGCGTGTCACCGGTGGTCGTGTCCTTCAGGCCAGCCAGAGCGATGATGTCGCCGGCAAATGCCTCTTCGATCTCTTCACGGTTGTTGGAGTGCATCATCATCATACGACCGATGCGCTCTTTCTTGCCTTTGGTCGAGTTCGTGACGTTGTCGCCCTTGTTCATCTTGCCGGAGTAGATCCGGGTGAAGGTCAGGGAGCCCACGAAGGGGTCGTTCATGATCTTGAAGGCAAGGCCAGCGAAGGGCATGTCGTCGTCCGCGCGGCGGGCGATGTTACGCACTTCTTCTTCGTCGCCGGGCTTGAAGCCCATGTAATCCACCACGTCGAGCGGGCTCGGCAGGTAGTCGATTACGGCGTTCAGCAGCGGCTGCACGCCTTTGTTCTTGAAGGCAGAGCCCCCCAGAACCGGCACGAAGTGCAGGGCCAGCGTGCCCTTGCGCAGCAGTTTGCGCAGGGTCGGCACGTCGGGCTCTTCGCCTTCGAGGTAGGCTTCCATCGCGTCGTCGTCTTCTTCGACGGCGGCTTCCACCATTTTGCCGCGCCATTCGTCGGCCATGTCTTTCAGGCTGTCACGGATCGGAGCTTTGATCCAGCTTGCGCCGAGGTCATCGCCCTGCCAGAGCCATTCTTCCATGGTGACGAGGTCGATCAGGCCTTCCAGCTCGCTTTCGGCACCGATCGGGATACCAACCGGCACGGCGCGCGCGCCAGTGCGGTCTTCGATCATGCGAACGCAGTTGAAGAAGTCAGCGCCGATCTTGTCCATCTTGTTGACGAAGACCATACGCGGAACTTTGTAGCGGTCAGCCTGACGCCACACGGTTTCGGTCTGGGGCTCAACGCCGGCGTTGGCGTCGAGCACGCAGACGGCACCGTCGAGCACGGCGAGCGAACGCTCCACCTCGATCGTGAAGTCAACGTGACCGGGGGTGTCGATGATGTTCAGACGGTGCTTCGGCGTGTCTGCGGTTTGGCCATCTTCGGTGCGCTCCCAGAAGGTGGTCGTCGCAGCGGAAGTGATGGTGATACCGCGTTCCTGCTCCTGCTCCATCCAGTCCATCGTGGCTGCACCATCGTGCACCTCGCCGATGTTGTGGGATTTGCCGGTGTAGTACAGGATGCGCTCCGAGCAGGTGGTTTTGCCTGCATCGATATGCGCCATGATCCCGAAGTTGCGGTAGCGGTCGAGGGGATATTCGCGTGCCATGGGTTTTGTGTCCTTGGACGGTTGTTACCAGCGGTAATGGCTGAAAGCTTTGTTGGCTTCGGCCATCTTGTGAGTGTCTTCGCGCTTCTTGACCGCGGTGCCGCGGCTGTTGACAGCGTCCAGGAGTTCGCCGGCGAGGCGCTCTTCCATGGTGTTCTCGTTGCGGGCGCGGGCAGCGGTGATCAGCCAGCGGATCGCAAGAGCTTCGCGACGCTCGGGGCGCACTTCGACGGGCACCTGGTAGGTCGCACCACCAACACGGCGGGAGCGGACCTCAACGGAGGGCTTCACGTTGTCCAGCGCTTCGTGGAACACTTCCACCGGCGCTTTCTTCAGTTTGGCCTCAACGCGGTCGAAGGCGTTGTAGACGATCTTTTCGGCAACGCTTTTCTTGCCGTCGATCATCAGGTTGTTCATGAATTTGGTCAGCACGCGATCGCCATATTTGGCGTCGGGCAGCACTTCGCGTTTTTCAGCGGCGTGACGACGAGACATTCCGGGATCTCCTTACTTCGGACGCTTCGCGCCGTATTTCGAACGGCGTTGCTTACGATCTTTGACGCCCTGGGTATCCAGAACACCGCGCAGGATGTGGTAACGCACACCCGGAAGGTCTTTTACCCGGCCGCCGCGGATCAGAACCACAGAGTGCTCCTGAAGGTTGTGGCTTTCACCGGGGATGTAGGAGATCACCTCGAAACCGTTGGTCAGGCGGACCTTCGCAACTTTCCGCATAGCGGAGTTCGGCTTCTTCGGCGTGGTGGTGTAGACGCGCGTGCAGACGCCGCGCTTCTGCGGGCAAGCCTGCAGGTGCTGGGACTTCTGTCGCTTCACTTTCGGCTGCCGCGGCTTGCGGATCAGCTGTTGAATCGTTGGCATGCACAATCCTCTTGTTGCATGGTGTCAATACTCGCCTCAAACCCTGAGGCGCTGCTTCTCGACAGCGTCTTGCCCCCATGACAAAACGCCAATACCGCATACGCCCCTTCGAAACGTCCGGGACGAACACGGTCAGATGACAGAGGATCGGGGCCTTGGCCCGGATCATGACCACTCAAGTTTAGGCTTTCGCAAGCAAACGGGGCACGGGGCCCCTGCCTGAGTGACGCGCGATTTAATGGGAGTCGGGCGGGATGTCAACAGAGCCCCCCGGTTTGGCCGCTTCCCCGCGGGCCATGGCCGGGTGCCGCAACGTCACCAAGAGTGGGCGGTTCAAATTGCCCTCAAATTGTCCAGATTCATCCCAACAAACGCCCCGGCCCGCCACCTAGATGAGGCTGTGCAGAGTTAATCAGTTTTCGGAGTAATGGTATGGTCGGGGTTCTTTCCTCCAGCTTGTTGAAGGGTGCCCACTCATCACACCCGTTACAAGGCCTGGGCGTTGGGGAAGATGGAAAGAATACAGGAAAAGCGGCCTCCTTGGCCGGGATCGAGATCTGGTCTTCCGATTACGGGCTTGTCCACAGCTTTCACCCCGACGACTGCATTTTGCCAGACATCACCGCCGCGCATCTGTCCGCCGCTTTTCCGGCTGCCGCGCTAGGGGCTGCCCCGGCGCTGGATCCGCGCGAAACGCTATTCCTCGTTGATCGCCGCCGCCGCGTGTTCCTGCGGCAGCCGGCCGCTTCGGACGCTGAGCCCCCCTTTGTGCTGGCCGAAGGCTACCGGGAAATCACCCTCTTTCAAGAGCCACAGCGCGACGGGCTCAGCCTGCTGCGCGAAGCGCTGTTCGGCTTCCTCGCCGCCCTGCCCACCAGCGGCTGCCTGGGCCTCGTGTCCGGCACGCAGGTGCGCTGCGAACAGGGCGAAGAGGCCGTGGAATCGATCCGGCCCGGCACGCGCGTGGTGACGCCGGGCGGCACCTATGAAACCGTCCTGGCCGTGGCGCGCACCCCTGTCCCGCAGACGGTGCTCACCTGCCTGCCGCGGTTTGCGCCGGTTGTCTTCCCGGCCAATGCCCTTGGCAACGCGCGCGCCTTCTCGCTGGCCCCCGGTCAGGGGCTGCGCGTCGGCGGGCCCAACGTGGAATATGATTTCGGTGAGATCGATGTGCTGGTGGCCGCGCGCGAGTTCGCACCGCTCACCAAGGCCTATGCCGATGCGCCGAGCCGGGGGGTGACCTATCACAACCTGATCCTCTCCGCCCCCGCCCCGGTACAGGTGGGCGATCTCTGGACAGAGACGGTGAACCTGTCCACCGTCTCGCCGGAATGGCTGCCAAGGCTGCAATCGGTCGGGCTGGTGACCGGGCTTTCGGATTGCCCGCTGCAGGCGCTGAGCCACGGGGCCCCCGAAACGCGGCACCTGCGCCGCTTCGAGGCGCAATCGCTGCTTTACGAGCTGACGCGCGACGGCGGCGCGATTTCCCGTGCGGCCTTTGCCCTGCCCTAAGCCCGCTTACCCCTGCCGCTGCACCACCTGCTCGCGGTAGAGCACCCAGACCCCCATGCCCACGACAATCGCCGCGCCCAGCAGCGTGGCAGGGCGTGGCCATTCGCCGAACACCAGCACGCCGAGCACCAGCGCGATCAGCAGGCTCGTGTAGCGGAAGGGTGCGACGAAGCCGATGTCGCCCACGCGCATGACGGCAACGCTGAACACGTAGCCCGCAATGACGAAGACAACGCTGCCGCCGATCAGCGCCCAATGTCGTGGCTCCATCACCACCCATTCGCTGCCCGCCGTTCCGGCCGCCCCAAGAAGCGTGACGCCGAAGGCCGCCGCCGCCGCGACGGTGAGTGAGGGCACCGCCGGGGACACCGCGCGCGCGAAAAGATCGCGCGCCGTGACCAGCGCCACGGCAATCAGCGCGTAGACGGAATAGATATTGAAGCCTTCCGTGCCCGGGCGCACGATCAGCAAGACGCCAATGAAGCCCACGAAAATCGCCGAGAGCCTGCGCCAGCCGACGGGCTCGCCCAGAAACACCGCGCCTGCGAGCGTGACCGTGAGCGGCAGGGTTTGCAGGATCGCCGTGGCATTGGCGATCGGCATGTTGAAGAGCGCGCTGATGAAGAAATAGGCCGCGCCCACCTCGACCAGCGTGCGCAGCAGGATCATCTTGCGATCCCGTTTCGGAATGCGGAAGGTCAGCTTGCCCATGGCGCGGGCCAGCAGCAGGATCGCCAGCGTCGTGACCACGCCGCGCAGCAGGATGGCCTGAAACAGGGGAATCTCGCCGGAGAGCGATTTCATGCAGGCATCGTTCAGGGTGAAGCCTGTCATGCTGCCGATCATCAGAAGCGCGCCGCGCGTGTTGTCTTTCATAGACGAAGCGGTGGCGGTTTCGCGCGGCTCTGTCAAGCGGGCTTGAGGAAGGGCCGCAAAAAGAGGGGGCTCTGCCCCCGGCCCCTGACGGGGCCTCCCCCGAGGTATTTTTGGCAAGAGGAAAGGGGCCCCAAAGGAAAAGCCCCCCGCCGGTGTGGCGGAGGGCTTTGATGTGTTCAGGCGCGAGAAAGCGGCGCTTATTCTTCGCGGCTTTCCGGCGTTTCCACGAGGATGGTGTCGAACTCGTCGCCACCGATCACATCGTCGGAGAAGCTGCCGGCATCGGCCTCGGTCGGCGCGGCAAGGGCCACGGCTTCCTCGGCTTCGGCACGGCGTGCTTCGAGCACCACGTTGTCGCGGTCGGCCGCGATGCGGCGCACGCGCTGGGTCGCGCCACCCGTCCCGGCCGGGATCAGGCGACCCACGATCACGTTCTCCTTCAGGCCGACGAGCTTGTCCTTCTTGCCCTGCACCGAGGCCTCGGTGAGGACGCGGGTCGTCTCCTGGAAGGAGGCGGCCGAGATGAAGGAGCGCGTCTGCAGGCTGGCCTTGGTGATCCCGAGCAGGATCGGCTCGCCTTGCGCCGGACGCTTGCCACGGGCCAGCGCCTTTTCGTTGGCCTGATCGAACTCGATCTTGTCCACGTGCTCGCCCTTCAGAAGCGTCGTATCGCCGGATTCGGAGATCTCCCACTTCTGCAGCATCTGCCGGACGATGACCTCGACGTGCTTGTCGTTGATCTTCACGCCCTGCAGTCGATACACGTCCTGCACCTCGTCGATCATGTAGTTGGCCAGAGCCTCCACACCGAGGATCGACAGGATGTCGTGCGGCGCAGGGTTGCCGTCCATGATGTAATCGCCCTTCTGGACGAAATCGCCTTCGGCAACCGGGATGTGCTTGCCTTTGGGCACCATGTATTCGACGGGTTCCATCGACTCATCGGCCGGTTCGATCGAGATGCGGCGCTTGTTCTTGTAGTCGCGGCCGTAGCGCACGTAACCATCGATTTCGGCGATGATCGCGTGATCTTTCGGGCGGCGGGCTTCGAACAGTTCGGCCACACGGGGCAGACCACCGGTGATGTCTTTCGTCTTGGCGCCTTCACGCGGAATACGCGCCACAACGTCACCTGCCTTGATGTCCTGACCGTCTTCGATCGAGAGGATCGCATCCACCGACATCGGGTAGGTCACCGGGTTGCCCGCATCGTTGCGGACCGGCTCGCCATCGGCGTCGACGATGATGATCTCGGGCTTAAGCTCGTTGCCCTTGGGCGCGGCGCGCCAGTCGGACACGATCTTCTGGGTCATGCCGGTGGCATCGTCGGTCACGTCGCGCACGGAGATGCCCGAGTAGAGATCGACGAATTTCGCCTTACCGGCTTTCTCCGCGATGATCGGCAGGGTGTAGGGATCCCATTCGAACAGCTTGTCGCCGCGAACAACCTTCATGCCTTCCTTGACGTGCACCTTCGAGCCGTAGCCGAGCTTGAAGGAGGCGCGCTCCTGCTCGTTCTCGTCGATGATCGCAAGCTGCATGTTGCGGCCCATGACGATCAGCTCGCCATGCGCGTTTTCCAAAAGGTTGGTGTTGCGGAACTCCACGCGGCCTTCCTGGCTCGCTTCCTGGAAGGACTGCTGGCCACCCTGGGCAACGCCGCCGATGTGGAAGGTCCGCATCGTCAGCTGCGTGCCCGGCTCACCGATGGACTGCGCGGCGATGATGCCGACAGCCTCGCCGATGTTCACGCGCGTGCCGCGGGCCAGATCCCGGCCGTAACACTGGGCGCAAACGCCTTCTTCGGCTTCACAGGTCAGCGGGCTGCGGATGCGCATGGAGGCCACACCGGCTTCCTCGATCGTATCCGCCTTGCGCTCGTCGATCAGCTCGCCCTTGGCCACGAGCACCTCATCGGTGCCGGGGCGCAGAACGTCATCGGCGGCCACGCGGCCAAGGATGCGTTCGGCCAGCGAGGAGACAACCTCACCGTCGTTGACAGCGGCTTCGGCCGTGATCGCCTTCTCGGTGCCGCAGTCGGGCAGGCGCACGATGCAATCCTGCGCCACGTCAACGAGGCGGCGGGTCAGGTACCCGGAGTTTGCCGTTTTCAGAGCGGTATCGGAGAGGCCTTTACGGGCACCGTGGGTCGAGTTGAAGTACTCGAGCACGGTCAGGCCTTCCTTGAAGTTCGAGATGATCGGCGTTTCGATGATCTCGCCGTTCGGCTTGGCCATCAGGCCGCGCATCCCGCCGAGCTGTTTCATCTGCGTCACCGAGCCCCGCGCACCGGAGTGGGCCATCATGTAAACGGAGTTCGGCTCGTTCTCGGCGCCGGTCTCGTCGTGACCGGCGTTCGAGATCGTGGACATCATCGCGTCCGTGACCTTGTCGTTACATTTGGACCAGGCGTCGACAACCTTGTTGTACTTTTCGCCCTGGGTGATCAGGCCGTCCATGTACTGTTGCTCGAAGCCCTTCACCTGCTCGCGGGTGTCTTCAACGATCTCCCACTTGGTGTCGGGGATCACCATGTCGTCCTTGCCGAAGGAGATACCGGCGGCAAAGGCTTCCTTGAAGCCGAGGCTCATGATCTGGTCACAGAAGATGACGGACTCTTTCTGACCGCAGTAGCGGTAGACGGTGTCGATCACTTGCTGCACTTCCTTCTTCCGCAGAAGACGGTTCACCAGTTCAAACGGTGCTTTCGCGTTCAGCGGCAGCAGCGCGCCGAGGCGGATGCGGCCCGGCGTGGTGTCGAAGCGCTTGTAGACTTCAAGGCCGTTCTCGTCGATCTGCTTGATGCGGGCCTTCACCTTGGCGTGCAGGTGCACCTCGCCGGCGGCGAGCGCATGCTGGACTTCGTCCACGGAGGAGAAGACCATGCCTTCGCCCTTCATGCCTTCGCGTTCCATCGTGATGTAGTAGAGGCCGAGGATCATATCCTGCGACGGCACGATGATCGGCGCGCCGTTGGCGGGCGACAGCACGTTGTTGGTGGACATCATCAGCACGCGGGCTTCCAGCTGGGCTTCCAGCGAGAGCGGCACGTGGACAGCCATCTGGTCACCGTCGAAGTCGGCGTTGAAGGCCGAGCAGACGAGCGGGTGCAGCTGGATGGCCTTGCCTTCGATCAGCGTGGGTTCAAAGGCCTGAATGCCAAGACGGTGCAGTGTGGGCGCGCGGTTCAGCAGAACCGGGTGCTCACGGATGACCTCGTCAAGGATGTCCCAGACCTCGGGGCGCTCTTTTTCAACGAGCTTCTTGGCCTGCTTCACGGTGGAAGACAGCCCCTTGGCTTCAAGGCGCGAATAGATGAACGGCTTGAACAGCTCCAGCGCCATCTTCTTGGGTAGGCCACACTGGTGCAGCTTCAGCTCCGGGCCCGTCACGATGACGGACCGGCCCGAGAAGTCCACGCGCTTGCCGAGAAGGTTCTGGCGGAAGCGGCCCTGCTTGCCTTTCAGCATGTCCGACAGCGATTTCAGCGGGCGCTTGTTGGCGCCGGTGATCACGCGGCCGCGGCGGCCGTTGTCAAACAGTGCATCCACGGATTCCTGCAGCATCCGCTTTTCGTTGCGCACGATGATGTCGGGCGCGCGCAGCTCGATGAGGCGCTTGAGGCGGTTGTTGCGGTTGATCACGCGGCGGTACAGATCGTTGAGATCGGAGGTCGCGAAGCGGCCACCGTCCAGCGGCACCAGCGGGCGAAGTTCCGGCGGGATCACCGGGATCACGGTGAGGATCATCCACTCCGGGCGGTTGCCAGATTCAAGGAAGGATTCCACCACTTTCAGGCGCTTGATGATCTTCTTGGGCTTCAGTTCTCCGGTGGCTTCGGCCAGATCGGCGCGCAGCTGCTCGGCTTCGGCTTCCAGATCGATCATGGAGAGCATTTCACGGATGGCTTCCGCGCCGATGCCGGCGGTGAAGGCGTCCATGCCATAGACGTCTTGGGCGTCCATGAACTCTTCTTCGCTCATCAACTGGCCGTAGGTCAGATCCGTGAGGCCCGGCTCGATCACGACGTAGTTCTCGAAGTAGAGAATGCGTTCCAGATCGCGCAGGGTCATGTCCAGCATCAGGCCGATCCGGGACGGAAGCGACTTGAGGAACCAGATGTGCGCCACCGGTGCGGCCAGTTCGATGTGGCCCATGCGCTCGCGGCGGACCTTCTGCAGCGTGACCTCCACACCGCATTTCTCGCAGACAACGCCGCGATATTTCATGCGCTTGTATTTGCCGCAGAGGCATTCGTAATCCTTGATCGGGCCAAAGATCCGCGCGCAGAAGAGGCCGTCACGCTCGGGCTTGAACGTGCGGTAGTTGATGGTTTCGGGCTTCTTGATCTCACCGTAGGACCAAGAGAGGATCCGCTCAGGGCTGGCCAGCGAGACCTTGATCTCGTCGAAGGTCTTTTGCGGCGTCAGCGGGTTGAACGGGTTGTTCGTGAGTTCCTGGTTCATTTTGATACCTCGTGGGTCAGAGGGTGCGGGGGAGGATGTGAGGGCGGCGAAGCAGGCTTCGCGCGCCCCGGGGCCGTGAGGCGGGGGTTAACCCGCCTGTTGGCTCAATCCTCCTCCTCCGCATCCAGGAGTTCCATGTTCAGGCCGAGGCCACGGACTTCTTTGACGAGCACGTTGAAGGATTCCGGCACGCCGGCTTCGAAGTTGTCTTCGCCCTTCACGATGCTTTCGTAGACTTTCGTCCGGCCAGCAACGTCGTCCGACTTCACGGTGAGCATTTCCTGCAGGGTGTAGGCGGCGCCATAGGCTTCCAGAGCCCAGACTTCCATCTCCCCGAAACGCTGACCACCGAACTGCGCCTTACCGCCCAGCGGCTGCTGGGTGACGAGCGAGTACGGGCCCGTGGAACGGGCGTGGATCTTGTCGTCCACCAGGTGGTGCAGCTTGAGCAGGTATTTCACACCCACGGTGACCTGACGGGAGAATTGCTCGCCCGTGCGGCCATCGTAGAGCACCGATTGGCCCGACTGCGAGAAGCCCGCTTTCACCAGAGCTTCGTTCACATCGGCTTCCTTGGCACCGTCAAACACCGGCGTTGCGATCGGCACACCGCGCGTCACGTTGCCTGCACGCTCCAGCAGCGAGTCCTCTTCGAGGCCGGCGAGGCCTTCCTCGTAGACATCGTCGCCATAGGCAATGCGCAGGGCCTCGCGGACCGGCGTCATGTCACCGGAGCGGCGGTATTCCTGCAGCGCATCGTCGATCTGGATGCCCAGACCACGGGACGCCCAACCCATGTGGGTTTCGAGGATCTGACCAACGTTCATCCGCGAGGGCACGCCCAGCGGGTTGAGGCAGAAGTCAACAGGGGTACCATCGGCGAGGAACGGCATGTCTTCCATCGGAACAACCTTGGAAATCACACCTTTGTTGCCGTGACGGCCGGCCATCTTGTCGCCCGGCTGAAGCTTGCGCTTCACCGCGATGAAGACTTTGACCATCTTCATCACGCCCGGCGGCAGATCGTCGCCGCGGCGGACCTTCTCGACCTTGTCCTCGAAGCGATGCTCCAGCGCACGGCGCTGTGCCTCGAACTGCTCGTTGAGCGCTTCCACGATCTTGGCGTCGTCCTCGTCCTCAAGGGCGAGCTGCCACCACTGGCCTTTGGACAGGGTGCCCAGCAGCTCTTCGGTGATCACCGAGTTCGGTGCCACGCCGCGCGGGCCTTTCACGGCCTGCTTGCCGAGGATCATGTCCTTCAGGCGCGCGTAGATGTTGCGCTCAAGGATGTGCATCTCGTCGTCGCGGTCACGGGCGAGGCGTTCGATTTCCTCACGCTCGATCTGCAGGGCACGCTCGTCTTTTTCCACGCCATGGCGGTTGAAGACGCGCACTTCCACGACGGTGCCGTAGTCGCCCGGCTTCACGCGCAGCGAGGTGTCGCGCACGTCGGAGGCTTTCTCACCGAAGATGGCGCGCAGAAGCTTTTCTTCCGGCGTCATCGGGCTTTCGCCCTTCGGCGTGATCTTACCGACGAGAATATCGCCCGGCTCCACATCGGCGCCGATGTAGACGATGCCCGCCTCGTCGAGGTTGCGCAGGGCTTCCTCGCCGACGTTCGGGATATCGCGGGTGATCTCTTCCGGCCCGAGCTTCGTGTCACGGGCGGCGACTTCGAATTCCTCGATGTGGATCGAGGTAAAGACGTCGTCGCGCGCGATGCGCTCGGAGATCAGGATGGAGTCCTCGTAGTTGTAGCCGTTCCAGGGCATGAAGGCGACGACGACGTTCTTACCGAGCGCCAGTTCCCCCATATCCGTGGAGGGGCCGTCGGCGATCACTTCGCCCTTGCCCACGATGTCGCCCACTTTCACCAGCGGACGCTGGTTGATGCAGGTGTTCTGGTTGGAGCGCTGGAACTTGCGCATCCGGTAGATGTCCACGCCGGGATCACCCACTTCCAGATCGGAAGTGGCGCGCACAACGATACGCTGGGCGTCGACTTGGTCGATCACACCGGCGCGTTTTGCCATGATCGCAGCACCGGAATCCCGGGCCACGACTTCCTCGATGCCGGTGCCCACGAGCGGCGCATCGGCGCGCAGCAGCGGAACCGCCTGACGTTGCATGTTCGAGCCCATGAGAGCGCGGTTGGCGTCGTCGTTTTCAAGGAACGGAATCAGCGAGGCAGCCACAGACACCAGCTGTTTCGGCGACACGTCGATCAGGTCCACGTTCTCGATCGTCTGCAGCGTGTATTCGCCGGCCTGACGGGTGGAGACCATGTCGTTGACGAACTTGCCGTCCTCATCAAGCTTGGCGTTGGCCTGTGCCACAGTGTGGCGCATTTCCTCGGTGGCGGACATGTATTGCACGTCATCCGTCACCTTGCCGTCCACCACCTTGCGGTAGGGGGTCTCGATGAAGCCGTATTTGTTCACGCGGGCATAGGTGGCCAGCGAGTTGATCAGGCCGATGTTCGGGCCTTCCGGCGTTTCAATCGGGCACATGCGGCCGTAGTGCGTCGGGTGCACGTCGCGCACCTCGAAACCGGCGCGCTCGCGGGTCAGACCGCCCGGCCCAAGCGCCGAGAGGCGACGCTTGTGCGTCACTTCGGAGAGCGGGTTCGTCTGGTCCATGAACTGCGACAGCTGGGACGAGCCGAAGAACTCGCGCACGGCGGCAGCGGCCGGTTTCGCGTTGATCAGATCCTGCGGCATCACCGTGTCGATCTCGACGGAAGACATCCGCTCCTTGATCGCACGCTCCATGCGCAGCAGGCCGACGCGGTACTGGTTTTCCATCAGCTCGCCAACCGAACGCACCCGGCGGTTGCCGAGGTGGTCGATGTCGTCGATGTCGCCCTTGCCGTCGCGCAGCTCCACCAGCGCCTTGATGCAGGCGATGATGTCTTCCTTGCGCAGGGTGCGCTGGGTGTCAGCCGCATCCAGAGCAAGACGCATGTTCATCTTCACGCGGCCCACGGCGGAAAGATCGTAGCGCTCGCTGTCGAAGAACAGGCTGTCAAACAGCGTGGAGGCCGCTTCAACGGTGGGCGGCTCGCCCGGACGCATGACGCGGTAGATGTCCATGAGCGCGGTGTCGCGGCCCATGTTCTTGTCGGCGGCCATCGTGTTGCGGATGTAGGGGCCGACGTTGATGTTGTCGATGTCCAGAACCGGGATCTCGGTGAAACCGGCATCCATCAGCTCTTTCAGCGTGCCACCGATCAGCTCGCCGTCCTTGTCGTGCTCCAGCGTCAGCTCGTCGCCGGCTTCCACGAAGATCGCGCCGGTTTCCTCGTCGATCAGATCCTTGGCAACATATTTGCCCACGATCCGGTCGAAGGGCACCAGAAGCTCCTTCACCTTGCCTTCATCGATCAGCTGTTTCACCGCGCGCGGGGTGACCTTCTTGCCCGCTTCGGCGATCACTTCGCCGGTGGCGGCGTCGATCAGGTCATAGGTGGGGCGGGTGCCACGCACACGCTCGGGGAAGAACTTGGTGGCCCAGCCCTTGTTCTTCTTCAGCTTGTAGGTGACGGTATCATAGTAGGCGTCGCAGATGCCTTCCTGATCGAGGCCGAGCGCGTACAGCAGCGTGGTGACGGGCAGCTTGCGGCGACGGTCGATGCGGGCAAAGACGATGTCCTTGGCGTCGAATTCGAAATCGAGCCAGGAGCCACGGTAGGGGATGATGCGGCAGGCAAACAGCAGCTTGCCGGAGGAATGCGTCTTGCCTTTGTCATGGTCAAAGAACACGCCCGGCGAGCGGTGCATCTGGGAAACGATCACACGCTCGGTGCCGTTGACGATGAAGGTGCCGTTGGGCGTCATCAGGGGCATATCGCCCATGAACACGTCCTGCTCCTTGATGTCCTTCACGGATTTCGCGCCGGTGTCCTCATCGACATCGAACACGATCAGGCGCAGGGTCACCTTCAGCGGGGCGCTGTAGGTCATGTCGCGCTGCTGACATTCCTCAACATCGTACTTCGGCTTCTCAAGCTCGTATTTGACGAACTCCAGAACGGCGGTTTCGTTGAAATCCTTGATCGGGAAAACCGATTGAAAGACGCCCTTGATGCCTTCCCCGTCGGTCGGGTCAGGCTGGTCGCCGGATTTCAGGAACAGATCGTAGGAGGATTTCTGAACCTCGATCAGGTTCGGCATCTCCAGGACTTCGCGGATTTTACCGTAGTATTTGCGAAGCCGTTTTTGGCCAAGGTAGGTCTGAGCCATGCGCGTGGTCACCTTTTCAGCGTTCTTCGCGGGCACGAGTCTGCCGGGGCCACAGCACCGCGCCGCACACGAAACAAGGGGGTTCGATCTATGCCTGGGCTCCGTCCCACCGGGGCCCTCCCGATCGTTGAACCACACCTTGGAAAGAGCTTCTCAGGCAAAGCCCTTTCCAAGACAGGTTCGGCTGGACCCGGATTGCTCCGGATCCAGCCAGAAATTACAAGTCACTGCGGGGCGCTTGAGCCCCGGTAGATTACTTGACTTCGACTTCGGCGCCAGCTGCTTCCAGCTTGCCTTTGATGTCTTCGGCTTCGTCCTTGGACACGCCTTCTTTGACAGCCTTGCCGCCGGCTTCCACCAGCTCTTTGGCTTCTTTGAGGCCCAGGCCGGTGATGGCGCGGACTTCTTTGATGACGTTGATTTTGGACGCGCCGGCCGACTTCAGGATGACGTCGAACTCGGTTTTTTCTTCTTCAGCAGCAGCGCCACCGGCGTCGCCTGCAGCAGCAACCATCACGGCGCCACCAGCAGCCGGCTCGATGCCGTACTCGTCTTTCAGGATGGTTTTCAGCTCTTGAGCTTCGAGAAGGGTCAGACCAACGATCTCTTCAGCCAGTTTTTTCAGATCAGCCATTGTACTGTTTTCCGTTCGTTAAGATGTGTTCCAACGTGCCAGGGTTCAACCCCCACGCAGGTCTCTTGTTGCTTAAGCGGCTTCCCGCTCCTCCAGAGTGGAGAGGATGCCAGCGATGTTGCTTGCAGGCGCGCCAATGGCACCGGCGATGTTGGCAGCCGGGGCGCCGATGCAGCCGACGATGGAAGCGATAAGCTCCTCGCGGGACGGCATCTTCGACACGGCGGTAACACCAGCACGGTCCAGAGCGCTCTCACCCATTGCACCGCCAAGGATCTCAAACTTTTTGTTATCTTTGGCGAAGTCCTCGGCCACCTTGGCTGCTGCCACGGGGTCCTCGGAGAAGGTCAGAACGGTCATGCCCGAAAGGTATTCGGAAATCGAAGCACAGGGCTTACCTTCCAGGGCGATTTTGGCGAGCTTGTTTTTGGCAACACGCACGGAACTACCTGCCTCGCGGGCGCGGGCACGCAGATCCTGCATCTCAGCAACGGTGAGGCCTTCGTAGTGGGAAACCACGACGACGCCAGAGCTTTCGAAGATTTGGCCGAGTTCCTCGACCAGTTTCTCTTTCTGGGCTCTATCCACAGCGTTACTCCAAATGTGAGGGGCATCACCCCTCGGCTCAGGTTTAGCCGCTCCGATGTCGAAACGGCCTCTTAAGTCCTTGATGTACGGGACAAAGCCAAAATGCGCCCGAGGTAGTCTCTGGCAAATTCTGTCATCTCCCGTCTCGGGCAGGAATTATGAAGCGAGGCCTCACCCACCGTCTCGGACGAAACGCAAAGCAGCGCCCGACGAATCGCGCGCTCCAGTGCAGGACTGCCTCTTAGGGGGTTCTCGGCGCGGGGGCAAGGGCGAATGCCCCGGTCTTTCCCACTGCCTGCCGTCTACCCACCCCTGCTCACCAGCCGGTGAGCGGCAACTCAGGCATCGCGCGCCAGCAGATCGGACCGCGCCTTGGCGGACGTCGCCGCAGCGCGAGACTGCGGGCCGGAATGAGGGCCGGGATGCGGGAGCGCCGGTTTCGGCCCCATGGGCCGCGGTGTGGCGGGCTCTCTGCCCCCGTCCGCAGGATGCTCCGCGGAGGAGCCCGCCGTGGCGCGGGCAGCGCCGATCACCTTCGCAACACGGGCTTCCAGCACCGCCTTGTCGATCGGCTTGGGCACATAGTCCGCCATGCCGAGGGTCCGGATCCGGGCCGCCGCTTCCTCCTCGTCTTCCGCCGAGAGCGCAATGACCGGCGTCGCCGCGATCCGGCCGCCCGCCGCTTGCATCGCGGCAAACATCTCCGCCCCGCCCATGCGCGGCATGTTCAGATCGAGCAGAACCAGGTCGAAGCGCGCAGCTTCCAGCGCGGCAAGGCCCTCCAGCCCGTCGCAGGCTTCTGCGCCGGTCAGCCCCATGCGGCGCAGGAAGGCCAGCGCGATGGTGCGGTTGGTGCGGTTGTCATCCACCACCAGAACATGCGCGCCAGCGTCCAGAGTGGCTACGGCGGCTTTCATATCACGCGAAGGCGTGACGGCTTCACCGGCAGCCGGCACCGGCCTCGCCACGGCTTGAGCCTCGAAGCTCAGGCAGAATTCCGAGCCCCGTCCGGGGCGGGAGCGCAGGGTCACATCCCCGCCCATCCGCCGCGCCAGTTGGCGGGTGATCGGCAGGCCAAGGCCTGTGCTGTTGAGCTTCAATCCACCGGCGGGCCCGGCCGCGCCCGTGCTGCGCGCTGCAGGCTGGATCTGCTGGTACTTCTCGAAGATCCGCGCCTGATCCTCCCGGGCGATGCCGGGGCCGCTGTCCTTTACGCGGACCTCGACCTTGCCCGGTTCGCCCGGCGCCCGGCCCGCCCAAAGCTCCACCCCACCGTCATCGGTGTATTTCAGCGCGTTCGACAGCAGGTTGGACACGCATTGGCGCACGCGCATCCGGTCAAACATCAGATCCTGCGGCAGGGCCGGATCCACCCTGAATGCAAGATCAAGCCCCTTGTCCTCGGCAAGGCCGCGGAACAGATCCACCACGTCGCCACAGGTCTGGGCGAGGTTGGCGACCTCCGACGCGAGGCTGAAATGGCCGGACTCGATTTTGGCGCTGTCCAGAAGCTCCGTCACGATCCGCTCCGCATCGCGCGCGGAGCGTTCAAGCAGATCGAGCTGCCGCTTGCGGCGGTCCGGATCCTCTTCCTCCTGCAATAGCTGAACCGCACCCAGCACCCCGTTGAGCGGAGTGCGGATTTCATGGCTGATGACGGCCAGAAAATCATCTTTGGCGCGATTGGCCGCTTCCGCCCGCGCGCGGGCCTGCGCCATCTCCGCTTTCAGACGCTGGTTCACCCGGTAGGCAAGGCTCAGGTAAAGCAGAAGAAACGCAATGATGAAGGCGAAAAGCAAAACCTGCATCGCGGGCGCGCCGTTGAGACTGCGGGCTGCCGGAAGGAAAAGCGCCGTTGCGATCAGAGGGCCGAGCTTGGCCAGACGTTCTGCAAAGCTGTGCTCCTTGATCAGCATCGTATGGGTGAGCGCCCCGATCAGGATCGCAAGCGCCAGAACCGTTTCTGCCACGCCCCCCTGCAGCGCCAGCAGCGCGCAATTGGCCATCATGGCCGCGCTCGCGAGCCCCATCAAAGCCACGCTGAAGGCCGGGTCAGGCGGCTGCCCCGCCTCTGCCGCACGGCGCCGCAGGCCATAGAGCCGCGCTTCGCTATAGGCCACGGTGGCAAAGGCCGCGACAACGAAAGCCGTCGGCAGGAAGAACCCCGACGCCAGGAAAATGATTCCGACACCGGCAAGACGGGAGGGCAAATCCCGATCCCTGAACCCATCGCCTTGCTGCGTCACACTTTGCGCCTTTCTGCCTGCCCACTTGCCCCGGACTATGCCAAGCAAAAGCTTAACGAAGGCTTTCCACGGCCCGGAGAACGGGCGATTTCCGCAAGCAGAGCGCCCCAAAATAGCAGCGCAACGAAAAAGGGGCGCGAAAACCGCGCCCCTTCCTCAATTTCTAGTCTGAACCGGTTGGGCTCAGTTGCCGGTGGCGTTTTCCACGGAGATCGTCACGCCCGGGCCCATGGAGGAGCTCAGCGCGATTTTCTTCATGTAGGAGCCCTTGGCACCCGTCGGCTTGGCGCGGGAGACGGCTTCCACGAAGGCACGCACGTTCTCGGCCAGCTTGGCCTCGTCGAAGGAGACCTTGCCGATGCCGGCGTGCACGACGCCTGCTTTTTCAGCCTTGAACTGAACTTCGCCACCCTTGGCGTTGGCCACGGCTTGCGCCACGTCCATCGTCACGGTGCCGACCTTCGGGTTCGGCATCAGGTTGCGCGGGCCGAGGATCTTACCCAGGCGGCCAACGATCGGCATCATGTCCGGGGTCGCGATGCAGCGATCGAACTCGATGGTGCCGCCCTGGATGGTTTCCATCAGGTCTTCGGCGCCCACGATGTCAGCACCAGCTTTCTGGGCTTCTTCCGCTTTCGGGCCACGGGCGAAGACAGCAACGCGCACGGTTTTGCCGGTGCCGTTGGGTAGCGTAACAACGCCGCGGACCATCTGGTCAGCGTGGCGCGGGTCAACACCGAGGTTCATCGCGATCTCGAGCGTCTCGTCGAATTTGGCGGTCGCGTTGCCTTTGATCAGGGCAACGGCTTCCTCGACGGAGAGGTTTTCCTTGCCGGCAAATGCGGCGCGGGCGGCGGTGGTGCGTTTTCCAAGCTTGGCCATGATTACTTCACCTCGATGCCCATGGACTTCGCGGAGCCCAGGATGATTTGCATTGCGGCTTCCACGTCGTTCGCGGACAGGTCCTTCATCTTGGCTTCGGCGATCTCGCGCACCTGGGCCACGGTCACGTAAGCGATCGTCTCACGGCCGGGCTTCTCAGCGCCTTTCGGACGGTTGCGCTTGCCGACGGGCTTCAGGCCAGCAGCCTTCTTGAGGTAGTAAGACGCGGGCGGCGTCTTGATGTCCATCGCGAAGGATTTGTCCTGGTAGTAGGTGATCACGGTCGGGCACGGCGCACCGGGCTCCATGTCCTGCGTCTTGGCGTTGAACGCCTTGCAGAATTCCATGATGTTGATGCCGCGCTGACCCAGGGCGGGGCCCACGGGCGGCGACGGGTTGGCTTTGCCTGCAGGGATCTGCAGCTTCATGGTGCCAGCAAGCTTCTTGGCCATTGGCCATCTCCTTGTTACAGCAACGACAGATCGCGATCTGCCGTCAGGTTTGCCCGTGGTCAGGTGCCCGCACGCGTGCGCGCCGCCTCCCACGTATGAATCACCCCATACGAGGTGATCGGCACGCACTACGCGTAAGCGGCCCTGAATGCAAGGCCCTGCCGAAAGCTTTAAAAAATTGACGCGTCCGGACCGCCTCCGGATAGTGGGGAGGATTTCAAAAAGGAGATTTCCCATGAAGCCCATTGATCGGCGCATGCTCCTGCGCGCCGCCCTGCTGGGGGCCACGTCCCTGTCCGGCGTTGCGCGCGCCTTCGCGCAGGAAGGCAGCCTGAGCGACATCGGCACCTCGCTTCAGCCCGCAGACCGCGCGACCGTCTACACCGCGCGCGAGATCGTCACGCTCGACCCGGACCGCCCAACGGCCCAAGCCGTGGCCGTGATCGGCGGGCGGATCCTTGGCGCGGGGTCATTGGACGAGGTGACAGCCGCCCTCGGCACGCAACCCTTCGACATCGACACCACGTTTGAAGATCTCGTGATCCTGCCCGGTTTCATCGCACAGCACGATCACCCTGTGCTCGCGGGGCTTACGATGTCCTCAGAAATTCTGGCCATCGAGGATTGGGCGCTGCCCACGGGCACCGTGCGCGCCGTGACGGACAAGGACGATTTCCTGACACGGCTCACACAGGCCCATGACGCCATGGACGATCCCGACGAGCCCCTGCTCACATGGGGCTACCACGCGGCCTTCTACGGGCCCCTCACACGCGCGGATCTGGACACGGTCAGCACCACGCGCCCGATCTTCGCCTGGGCCCGCTCCTGCCACGAGTTCATCCTCAACACCGCCGCGATGGAGGCAGGTGGCGTCACCGAAGCGCTGATGCAGAGCTGGAGCGACTCCGCGCAAAGCCAATCCAGTTTCGAAGACGGCCATTTCTGGGAACAGGGGCTCTTTGCCGTGCTGCCCAGCATCGCCTCTCTGGTGATCCGGCCGGAGAAATTCGTCGCCGGGCTGCACACCATGCGTGATTACATGCACGCCAAGGGCATCACCCACGGCAATGAGCCCGGCGGCATCCTCGCAAAACCAGTGCAGGATATCGTGAACTCCGTCATGTCCTCGTCCGACATGCCCTTCCGCTGGGATTTCATCGCCGACGGCAAGAGCCTCGTGGCCAAATCGGAGGATGACGCAGAGGTCATTGCCGAAACCGAGGCACTGCACGATTGGTACGACGGCTTCACCGCGCTGGCCGAAGGCAGCATCAAGCTCTTTGCGGATGGCGCGATCTACTCGCTCGCGATGCAGGTGCGCGAGCCTTATCTCGACGGCCATGAAGGCGACTGGATGATGGACGCCGACCTCTTCGAGCGCGCGTTCCGGCTGTACTGGGAGGCGGGCTATCAGATCCATATCCACGTCAACGGCGATGCGGGCCTTGATCGCGTGCTTGAAAATCTGGAAGCCAACCAGCGCCGCACGCCGCGCTTTGATCACCGGACGGTCATCGTCCACTTCGGTGTCAGCGCGGAAGATCAGGTCGCGTGGATCCGCGCGCTCGGGGCCATCGTGAGCGCGAACCCCTACTACGTGCGCGCCCTTGCCGATCAATACAGCAAGGTGGGCCTCGGCCCGGAGCGGGCGGACTCGATGGTCCGGCTGGGAGATGTGGGCCGCGCGGGCGTGTCCTTCTCGCTCCACTCAGACATGCCGATGGCTCCTTGCGATCCGCTGTTTCTGATGTGGTGCGCGGTGAACCGCGTCACCAGCTCGGGCCGCATCGCTGGCCCGGAGCAACGGGTGACGGCGGAGATGGCTTTGAAGAGCGTCACGCTGGACGCTGCGTTTTCCCACCGGCTGGACCACGCGCTCGGCAGCATCGAGACAGGCAAACGGGCCAATTTCACCGTGGTTTCCGAAAACCCGCTTACGGTGGAGCCCATGGCCATCAAGGATATTGAAGTCTGGGGGACGGTTCTGGAAGGGCGGCTTCTGCAGGTCGGCTCGCTGCCCCAGCGCGATGCCGGGCTATTGCCCGAAGACAAGGATGGCTCCTTTGCACTGGCCGCAGCCGCACATGCCCTCAGCGTTGTCCATGCGCATGGCTGAGGCGTGATCCACCCGCCTGAACGAAAAAAGCGCCCCTTGAACCGGGGCGCTTTTTGAAACTGTCTGGTGATCCACCGTCCGGGGATCAGGCCCCTTTGGAAACCTGCGTGTATTCCAGTTCGACGGGGGTTGCGCGGCCGAAAATCGACACCGTCACCTTCAGGCGCTGGTTGTCGTCGTCCACCTCTTCCACCATGCCTTCGAAGCCCTCGAAGGGGCCGTCGTTCACATTCACCTTCTCGCCGACCTCGAAACGGATCAGCGTGCGCGGCGCTTCCTGGTTTTCCTCGACGCGGTTGAGGATCTGGTTCACCTCGGCATCGCGCATCGGCATCGGGCGGCCTTGCGGACCAAGGAACCCGGTGACGCGGTTGATCGAGGTGATCAGGTGGTAGCCCGCATCCGTCATTTCCATGCGCACAAGCACGTAGCCCGGCATGAAGCGGCGCTCGGTCGAGACCTTCTTGCCCCGGCGCACTTCGATGACCTCTTCGGTCGGCACCAGAACTTCTTCGATCTCTTCCTCGAGGCCGGCTTCCTCGACGGCGTGTTTGATCTGCTCAGCGATCTTCTTCTCGAAGTTCGAGAGCACGCTCACCGAATACCACCGCTTTGCCATCTGCCTTCGTCCTCGCATCGCCCGGGGCTTTGCCCGGAAATTCAACTCTTGGTTCCGCAATATAAATCGGCGTGCGACTCGATTCGAAGCACGCCGGATTGGGGAAGTCTGGGCTACCTACAGCCTGCCTGCTGAAATGACAAGCACCGGCAGGCCTTGCATTCGGCCTTAGCCGAACATCCCGAGAAGGCCGGTCAGCCCGGTGCGGATCAGCAGATCAACAAAGAAGAAGAAGATCGCCGTCAGCGTCGCCATGATGAAGACCATCACGGTGGTCAGGATCACCTCGCGGCGGGTGGGCCATACCACCTTGGAGACTTCGCCCCGCACCTGCTGGATGAACTGAAGCGGATTCGTCTTGGTTGCCATTCTATCGTCTGCCTTTATCCGGAAACGCCCTGCAGATACGGGCTCTGGCGGCGGTTTTCAAGTCAATAGCGCGTCAGGCGGTGCAGCAGCGGCGCCCCGCTCAGGCGTAAGGCTGCAGGAGCCGGACACCGGGCAGGGCCGCAGCCGTGGCGATATCAGCCTCATAGGCGGCCCGGCTGGCCTCCTTGATGGTGTCTGGCCAGGGATCGAACCCCGGATGCGCCTTGCTCACCGGGAAGGCCTCGCGCGCACGTTTGGCCAGCCCCTTGTCCTTCGGTTCGTCTTCGGCCCAGGCCTGTGTCACCGCCACGGCGGTGCGCGACAGCCCCTGATGGGCCAGCCCCTCGGGGTGGTCCAGCGCGGCCACGACGCCCTCCGGGATGGCTTCGCCAAGGATCTGCGGCAGAAGTGCTCCGTACTCCTCGTAGCGCCAGAGGATCAGCTCCTGAGCGCCCTTGATCAGGCTCAACCGCCGCACAAGATTGGACCATTGGATCTGTTCTGGCTGTGCGCCGCCGACGAAATCCACGAAGCGGCCATAGCGCGCGCGCAACATGGCCTGGCTGTAGGCTGAGACCAGATAGGACGACGGCTCGCGCACCGACAGCATCAGGCGCAGGTTGCATCCCGAAAGCCCGCGGACGATCCGTTCGACCCGCAGATCGGCCTTGGGATAGAGCGGAAACAGCTGTGCGGTGTCGCCCTGAAACATCGGTCCGAGCAGGTTTTCTTCCGACAGGATCACCGTCCGCGCGCCTTGAGCCAGATCTTCCAGCACGGGCAGCGCCGCGCCCGGCCGGCTGCCGGTCTCAAGTCCCAGAATCTGGCGCAGGCTCAGCCCCGTGGGGCGGATCGTGCTGGGCCCCACATAGCGCACGGAAGCCGCGGCAAGGCGCTCGGCGTTGCGGTCCAGCAGCTTCTGGAAATGGGTGGTGGCCGTCTTGTGGGCGCCGATGTGCAGGAAGACGTTCAGGCTGTCTGGCACGATCTCGCTCGATCCCCGTTGGCGCATCGCCTGTCGCGGGATGCGCGCGGTTTCTCGGCGGAACCAGCCCGCCCTTGGGCGGCCTGGCAGGGGCTGAGGGACTCGAACCCACGACCCTCGGTTTTGGAGACCGATGCTCTACCAACTGAGCTAAACCCCTAGGCCGTGCGCTGGATTACGACGCCTGTACGGGGGAATCAAGAGCACTTCGCAAAAAAAGAAGCCGCCCGCTGCGCGAGGGTCTGGCGGCAGGCGGGCATGGGCTTGAAGCCGTTTCAAAGAACGGCCAAAGCCATCAGAACAAGCCCGCCAAACCCCACCGTGAACACGGCCGAGCGCAGCACCGGCACCGCAGCCAGATAGAGCGGAAGATAGACAATGCGCGCCAGAACGAAGATCTGCGCGCCGAGCAGCGCCTGCCCCATCTTCGCCTCCGGCAGAATCATCGCCAACAGCGCCAGCGCAAGGAACACAGGTAGGTTCTCCTGAAAATTGCGCGAGGCCCGCCGCGCCCGGGCCAGAACCGGCGCGGGCGCAGGCTCACTGTCGCGCGAACCGAGATAGGCCGAGATCCCATAACCCGGAATCAGAAGCGCCGAGCAGAGATAAATCCCGGCCAGGTAAAGCGCGAGCGCGGCGAGTATCCAATGCTGCATCATGGGGTGTCCTTTCCTGTCCTGCAGAGGCGGGTTGCCTTGGCGCGGAGCCTATGGCCCACTGGGAATGGTGGCAATTCCTTCGGAGGGAATGAGATGGAGCAAACCGCCTTCGGGCCCGTCCTCAAATCGGTGCGCAGCGCGCTGGGGCTGTCGCAAGCGGCGCTGGCGCTGGAACTGGCCTCCACGCAACGCCACATCTCCTTTCTGGAAACCGGCCGCGCCCAGCCCTCGCGCAGCTTTCTGGTGCGGCTCTGCGCGGAGCTGCGCCTGAGCCCCGGCCAGCGGGCGAGCCTGTTTGCCGCTTCGGGCTATGCGAACCCCTACCGGATGCGCGAGCTGGACTCGCGCGATGTCACGGCAACGCTGGACATGATCGAACACCGCGTGCTGGGCAACTGGCCCTTCCCGGCCTTCCTGCTGGACAAAAGCTGGAACATCCTGCGCCGCAACGCGATGGCGCAGCACCTGTTCGGCGCCTTCCTGCCCGGCACGGAGCCCACCAACAGCCCGGACAACCTGCTGGCCGTCATGCTGTCGCCTGGTTTTATGGGGCTCATCGAAAACTGGGAAGACGCCAGCGCCGCCCTGTTCTTCCGCCTGCAATCCGCCGCCGCGCGGGACGCCACGGTGGCGGCAATCTTTGACGATGCCCGCGCTCGCGGCCTCTTTGCCCATGTCGAGGCGCTGCTGACAGACGGGCGGACGGTGCCTGTCTATATCCCCGTCGTGATCCGGCCGCCCGGGGGGGCGAGCCTGCGGATCACCTCACTACTGGGCCAACTCGCCACCGTGCAGGACGAGATGGTGGAGGGGTTTGACATCGAACTGCTGATCCCGGAGGACGCGGCCACCGAAGCCCTGTTGCGCCAGATGGGAGAAGGAGTTGATCCGACGCGCGGGCAGCGCTAACCCTCGCGCAAGGAAAGGACACCCCGTGAAGCTACGCAAACGCTTGAGCAACAGCCCCCGGCTGAACCGCTTCCTCGCCCGCCGCTTCGCGGCCTATATCCGCTTCGCCTATCGCACCAGCACTTACAGCTGTGAGGGCATGGAGGAGATCAGCGCCGAAATCCGCGCCGGGCGTCCGGTGATCATGGGGCTCATGCACCAGCGCCTGATGCTCTCGCCCTTCATGTTCCCGCCCCGCGAAGAAGGCGACATCTGCTCGATCACCTCCGCCGCCAAAGCCGGCAAACTCGCCGGTCTGGTGCAGGAGGAATTCGGTTTTCAGACAGTGCCCCTGCCCCGCAAGCAAAGCCATGTGGCGCTCTCCCGCGCCATCGTCGGAAAAATGCGCGAGGGCGTGTCGGTGGGCTTCGCTGTGGACGGCCCCTCCGGCCCCAGCGGCGTGGCCAAAACAGTGCCGCTGGCCTGGGCAAGGCTCACAGGCCGCCCGATCTACCTCACCGCCTTCTCCGCGCGCCGCGGCTTTCGGCTCGGCACCTGGGATCGCCTTTTCGTCCCCCTGCCCTGGACCTCCGGCGTGATCCTCTGCGAACGCTTCGCTGAGGATATGCCCAAGAAACCGACGGAAACTGAAACCGAAGCCCTGCGCCTTGCCCTGGAAACCCAGCTCACCGCCCTCTGCGCCCGCGCCGATACCGCCTGCGGACATAGCACCCCGCTCCTCTAGCAAACCCGCGGGGCTTGCACCCCGCACGCCGTTTCAAGCGGGGGCCAGCCCCCGCACCCCCGGGATACTTCGGGTCAGAAGATGGGGCCCCACTTTGTTCTGTAAATATCTCGGGGGAGGCACGCCGCGAGGCGTGGCGGGGGCAGAGCCCCCTCTTTTTTTGCCCACAACAAGCGCGCAGGCATGCAAAAAGGGCCGCTCCGAAGAGCGGCCCTTTTCTATTGGAGCGTCAGATCTCGCTTACGCGAGGATCTTGGACACAACGCCAGCGCCGACGGTGCGGCCGCCTTCGCGGATGGCGAAGCGCAGACCGTCTTCCATGGCGATCGGGGCGATCAGCTCAACGGTGAAGGAGATGTTGTCGCCCGGCATCACCATCTCGGTGCCTTCGGCCAGCGTCACCGTGCCGGTCACATCCGTCGTGCGGAAGTAGAACTGCGGGCGGTAGTTGGCGAAGAACGGGGTGTGACGGCCGCCTTCTTCCTTCGTCAGGATGTAGGCTTCGGCTTCGAACTTCGTGTGCGGGGTCACGGAGCCCGGCTTACACAGAACCTGGCCACGCTCGACGGCTTCACGGTCGATGCCGCGCAGCAGGGCGCCGATGTTGTCGCCGGCTTCACCGCGATCCAGCAGCTTGCGGAACATTTCAACGCCGGTACAGGTCGTCGTTTGCGTGTCCTTGATGCCCACGATCTCGATGCTGTCGCCCACGTTGATCACGCCGCGCTCAACACGACCGGTCACAACGGTGCCGCGGCCGGAGATCGAGAACACGTCTTCGATCGGCATCAGGAACGGCTGATCCACTGCGCGCTCGGGCGTGTCGATGTAGTCGTCGACGGCCTGCATCAGCTCGGCGATCTTCTCGGAACCGATGTTGTCGTCACGGCCTTCCAGAGCGGCCAGGGCGGAGCCTGCCACGATCGGGATATCGTCGCCCGGGTAGTCGTAGGAAGACAGCAGCTCGCGGATTTCCATTTCCACCAGCTCGAGCAGTTCCTCGTCGTCCACCTGGTCCACTTTGTTCATGAACACGACCATCTTCGGGATGCCAACCTGACGGCCCAGCAGGATGTGCTCGCGGGTCTGCGGCATCGGGCCGTCAGCAGCGTTCACAACCAGGATCGCGCCGTCCATCTGGGCAGCACCGGTGATCATGTTCTTCACGTAGTCGGCGTGGCCGGGGCAGTCCACGTGGGCGTAGTGACGGGCGTCCGTCTCGTACTCAACGTGCGCCGTGGAGATGGTGATGCCGCGGGCTTTCTCTTCCGGGGCGCCGTCGATCTCGTCGTAGGCTTTGAAGTCACCGAATTGCTTGGTGATCGCTGCGGTCAGCGTCGTCTTGCCGTGGTCAACGTGGCCAATGGTGCCGATGTTGACGTGCGGTTTCGTACGCTCAAACTTTTCCTTTGCCATAGTCGCGGCGCCTCGTGTTTTGGGGGGCCAGATGGGGCCCGAGTCTGCATCGCGGGCTCGTTACCGGGCTCCGCAGGAAAAATCAAGCGCCACTTGAGGAAACCGCCGCACGGGCGTCGGACTTGTCGAAAATCCGCTGCGGCGGCGAGGGCAGTTCACCTTCTTCCAGCAGCGAGGGGCGGTTCACCCAATCCGGGTTTTCCGAGATCCATTTCTCGATGCTGCGCGCCACGTTGCGCGACAGCTCTTCCATCTGCTCGCGGCTCGACATGGTCAGGCCGGAGCTGATCACCCCATCGGCTGTGAAATTCTCCAGCACCGTGATCTGCTTGGGCTCGGCGTTGAGCTTCTGCTTGTTGCCTTCGTCCCAGATGTTCACCATGACGATGGCCACCGACTTGGGCGAGGCCACCACCGGCACCCCCGGCACGGCCACCACATAGCCCACCAGATTGATCCCGATGTCATAGGCCCGCCCGCCCTGGTAACGCCCCAGCCGCTCCACCAGCGCATCGGCCATGATGTCTTCCCAGTCGTCCGCCGTCACATTTTTGGACAGCGGGCCGATCTGCGCGTCATCGGCGTAGATGAAGTAGCGCCCCAGCCGGAACTCGCCGAGATCCTTGGGCGGCTCCAGTTCCGGAGAGCCGACGCTGCAGGCGGCCAGAAGCGGCGCGGCGAGCAGGGCAAGGAGGGTGCGGCGGGAAAGAATGGGGCGCATGGGGGTCTCCGGCTGGGCAATGGGGCTTTCGATAGCAAGGCAGGCCCCGCAAGGCAATTGCCCCGCGCGGTGCGCCGCCTATACTGAGGGGGGAGGTCCTTGATATGCAACAGTCTGCCCCCATCAGCACCGCCGCCCCGGCCCCGATTGACACCGCGCAGGCGGGCCGCGTGCCCGCCTTCGTGCCGCTGGTCAAGGAGCCCTGGGGCATCTGGCAATCCTTCCAGGTGGCCCGGCGCAACGTGCTGGAGATCATCCCCGAAATCGCCACGCGCCAGCCCATCGTCTCCGGGCGCACCGGCAAGCGCTGGCATATGGTGATGGATCCGGTGAGCCTGAAGCACATCCTGCGCGACAGGCTGGCGGATTACCCGAAATCCGACGTCACCAAGAACATCCTGCGCCCGGCCATAGGCGACAGCCTTTTCATCGCGGAAGGGGCACATTGGCACTGGCAGCGCCGCGCCGCCGCGCCGGTTTTTTCCCACCGCAATGTGGCCGGACTTGCGCCGATCATGTCGGCGGCGGCGGAACGCTCCTGCGCTCGGTTAGCGCCTTTTGCCCAGTCTGGCGGCACGCGGGCCGCGGATCTGTTCGAGGAAATGGTCACCGCCACCTTCGAGGTGATCTCAGATGTGACCTTCTCCGGCGGCGAAGGTTTTGACCGCAGCGAGGTGCATAAGGCCATCGACGCTTACATCGCGCAGACGGCCAAGCTTTCGCTGATGGATGTGGTGGGCGTGCCCACATGGGTGCCGCGCCCGGGCCGTGTGATGAGCGGGGCGGCTTTGAAGACGATGAAACGCGTCTCCGACAGCGCCATCGAAAGCCGCAAATCCCGGCCGAAACCCGGCGCGCCGGACTTGCTGGATCTGATGATGGCCGGGGAAGATCCCGAGACCAAGCGGCAGATGAGCACGCCGGAGTTGCGCGACAACCTGCTGACCTTCATCGTCGCCGGGCACGAGACAACCGCGCTTACCTTGAGCTGGGCGCTGTATCTCTGCGCCTTTGATGAGCAGGTGCAGGCCGAAGCTCGCGCCGAGGCGCAAGCCGTGCTCAACGGGCGCGCCGCCACGGCTGAAGATGTGCCCAACCTGCCGCTCACGCGCCGGATCATCGACGAGACCCTCCGCCTCTACCCGCCGGCGGCCTTCCTGTCGCGCACCGCATTGGCACCGGACACGCTCTGCGACCGGGAGGTGCGCAAGGGCGACACGGTGATGATCCCGGTCTACGCGCTGCACCGCAACCATCTGCTCTGGGAGGACCCGGACGCCTTCCGGCCAGACCGCTTCGCCGACCCGCGCGCGATCGACCGGTTTGCCTACCTGCCCTTCGGCGATGGCCCCCGCATCTGCATCGGTGCGAGCTTCGCCCTGCAGGAGGCGGTGATCATCCTCGCCACCCTGCTGTCGCGCTACCGGTTCGAGGCCATCCCCGGCCGCGATCCGAAACCGGTGATGATTCTCACCCTGCGTCCGGAAGGTGGGGTCTGGCTGAAGGTGCATCCCGCATAAGCCGTGCTTGAGACGCAATGCCCCGGTTCCACCAGGCCGCGTGCCGGTGTAAGCTGCGCCCATACTTCACGAATTTGGATACCGCCTGCCCCATGGAACCCGTCAAAGTCCCGCTGCGCACGAAGCCCTGGGGGGTGGCCGGGGTGCTTCGCTTCCTACGAACCGCCCGCCGTAACCTTGTCGAAATGATACCGCAGAACGCGGTGCACGAACCGATGCTGACGAGCGAAACCATCCGCCGCTGGCATATGGTGATGGACCCGGAAGCCCTGAAGCGCATCCTGAAGGACAACGTTGATAACTACCCGAAAGCGGAAGTCGCCGTGAACATCATGCGCACGGCCATCGGGGAGAGTATCTTCGTGGCGCACGGGCAATACTGGCTCTGGCAACGGCGCACAGCTGCGCCGATTTTCTCCTATCGGAACGTTGCCAGCCTTGCGCCCATCATGACGGAATCCACGGCGCGCACGGTCGAGAAGATCGCGCAGATCCCGGAAGGGGAGCCGTTCAACATCCTCGACCCGATGATCGAGGTCACCTTTGAAATCATCTCCGATGTAACCCTGTCCAATGATGACAGTCTGAGCCGCGAGCAGATGCACCGCGCTCTGGACAGTTTCATCAAGCGTACCGGGCGCGTTTCCTTGCTGGATGCGCTGGGAGCGCCATTCTGGATCCCACGCCCCTCCCGCTTGTTCAGCGCCCGCGACCTGACCAAAGTACAGAAGATCGTGGACCGCGCCATCGAGAAGCGCCGCGCGGAAGGGCCAAACCCGAACCCCGACCTGACGGACCTGTTTCTGGCGGGCGAAGATCCTGTCACCAAGCGCAAGATGACAACCGAAGAGCTGCGCAACAACCTTCTGACCTTTGTTGTCGCGGGCCACGAGACCAGCGCGCTGACGCTCGCCTGGGCCATCTACCTCTGCTCGATTGATCCCGAGGTTCAGGAAAAGGCCGCACAGGAAGCCAGGGCCGTCCTGAACGGGCGCACAGCGGTGATCGATGACGTGGCCAAGATGCCGTTCATCCGCTGCATCATCGAGGAAACCATGCGGCTTTATCCACCCTTTGCACTGCTGATACGGTCGGCAAAAGGGGATGATACGCTCATTGGCCACGAGGTGCGCAAAGGGGATCCGTTGGTCCTGCCGATCTATGCCTTACATCGCAACCGACGGCTTTGGAAGGACCCGGACAGTTTCAAACCGGAACGCTTCCGGGATCGCAAATCGATCACCCGGTTTTCCTATCTGCCCTTCGGTGATGGCCCCAGAATCTGCATCGGCGCGGAGTTCGCCCTGCAAGAAACCGTCATTGTCCTGGGCACCTTGCTGTCGCGTTTCCGGTTTGAGCCCGTGGACGGCAAGGAACCCAAGCCCGTGATGCTGCTCACCCTGCGCCCGGAAGGCGGCGTGTGGGTGCGCGCGCACAAGCGTTAAAGCGGCTCAGTATTTCTGATCTGCTTCGGAGGGGCCGCAGATCCCCTGCAGCGCCTGCCATTGCGCCGCATCCAGCGAGGGCGTGGCGTCGCTGCCTCCTGCCCCGGCCGCGCGTACGGCGGCGATGCGCTCGCTCGTCTGCGGATGGCTCAGGAAATAGCGCAAAAGGCCAGCGGTTTCGGCCGCCTCTTCGCTGGCGCTGTCCCCCGTGACAGCCTGCTCTTCGGCCTGCAGGCGCTCAAACATCCGCGCCATCTGCTCGGCATCGAGCCCGGCAGCCTCCATGAGCCCCAGCCCGAAGCCATCAGCCGCGCGTTCGGCCTCTTGTGAATAGTTGGCCGAGATCAGCTGTTCCGCCAGCAGCAGCACCACCGCCCCGCCAGCGAAATCGCCAAACAGCAGCCCCAGCACGCCGATGGAGCCCGCCGAGCGCAGCGCGTGGCGCGCCGGATCGCGGGAGACGACATGGCCGATCTCATGGGCCATCACGGCGGCGATTTCGTCGGGGTGGTCGGCGGCATCGATCATGCCCCGGAAAAACACGACGTAGCCCCCCGGCAGAGCAAAGGCGTTGACCATCGGGTCATCCAGCACATGCAGGCTCAGGGGCTGGGCCAGCTCAAGCCCGTCCGTGAGGCGCGCAGCCATCGCGGCAAGGGCAGCATCGCCCTCAGGGCTTTCGCAGAAGGCGACCGGCGCGAGCGGGTCATCGCTCAGC
The DNA here is from genome assembly GCF_025376885.1 of Pseudoruegeria sp. SHC-113. Taxonomy (NCBI): domain Bacteria; kingdom Pseudomonadati; phylum Pseudomonadota; class Alphaproteobacteria; order Rhodobacterales; family Roseobacteraceae; genus Pseudoruegeria; species Pseudoruegeria sp. SHC-113. The sequence continues at coordinate 849,999 of NZ_JAHUBR010000001.1, read as the reverse complement.
GCGTCGCGGATCTGCTCCAGCGTGGCCGCGCCCAGAGCTCTTTCACCATCGGGCGGCAGCAGCGTGGCCAGTTGATTGGCCATGTTGGGCACCAGCACGAAGAGGATCAGCGCTACGGAGGCCACCGCCCCCAGCGCCCAGAGCGCGATGCGCCCGCGCTTTACCGTGCGCTCAGGCCGCTCCGGCGCAGGGCAGCGCACCAGCAGGCGCTGCATCACCTCCGCATCGTCGATATAGAGCCGTTCGAGCCGGTCCGCGCCCAGATGCTTGAGGGTCAGCAGCGCCGGATCGGCCTGATCGCGCAGACGGCGGATCTCAGCCAGCGGCCAGCGGGCAATCTCGGACCCCGGTTCGGGGCGCGGTACAGGTTCGGGCTGCGGCTCGGGATCGCCCCCGTCTGGCGTTTCGATCAGCACCGGCACCTCCGGCAGCGCGCTCGCGCGGATCTGCAGGACCCCCGGCGCGGCCTCATCGTCGATCAGGATTTCGACCGGCATCACAAGTGCGCGCTCGGCGTCCACGTAGCGGGCCGTACCAGTGAAAGGCTCAGGGGCCGCGCCCACATGAATCCGCACCCCCATCAGAAAGCCGCCCCGACATCGAGCGCATCGGCAAAGCCTTCGGCCTCCGCGAAGGGATCGCGCGCGCGCTGGGTGATGGCCTCAAGGGCGTCTGGATTGGTGAGGGTGAGCGTTTCGGCATAGTGACGGGCCAGAGGCAGCGTCAGGAAGATATGGCGCAGCACGCCGTAGAGGGTGAAGACCGCGAAATAGAGCGGGATCAGCGCCGCGAAGACCACCCAATCGGGCAGCGCCTGCGGTTCTGGTGCGTCCGGGGCTTCGGCGGTTTCCGGTTCTGCCTCGCCGGGCTCGATGCCCATCTCTTCCATCAGTTCCACGTCAAATCCGCCCGGATGCACGGCGAATGTGATCGCCACGGCGCCCAGCGTGGCGAGCCCGCCCACCACAAGCCCGATGCCCAGCCAGCCGCGCAGGGTGATCCAGGCGACGCGGCCCAGGCGGGGGGCCGCCTCAAAGCCAACACCCCCAAGGCGCTTGTGGTTCGTCAGGTAGCGGAAGGTCTCGACCCGGTAGGCGATCAGGCCCAGCAGCAGCCACGGCAGCGAAAGGCACAGACCCCAGAGTGCCCCCGGCTCGCCGCCATTGAGGCCGACGATCAGGAACAGCAGGCTTGCGAAAACGCCGATCAGCACGTGCAGCATCGCCGCGCCATACATCTTGCGCCAGCTGCCGCCCTGCTCCAGCGCGGCGGAGCCGTAGCGGGTGCGGTCGGCGCGGTATTTCTCCAGCCAGAAGGTCTGGCGCGGCAGCAGCAGTCCGAGGCTCAGCAGCGTCACCATCCAATGGGCGATGCAGCGCCAGGCATACCCCCAAGCGCCGGGCACCATGCCAAAGCGCAGGCCACGCCAGCGGGTGCGCGCAAGGATATACCGCCGCGCGCGGTAGCTGGCGTAGAAGATCACCGGCAAGACGCCCGCGAAGGAGATCGCGTAAGCCGCCATCGCCGAATTCAGCAGCGAGAAGGAGGCAAACATCAGCACGAGGTTCACCACGCCGAGGTAGAAGGCCATCACCACAACAGCCACGAGGAAGCCCAGCAGCTTCTCCAGCGGCTCGCCCGCATATTCCAGCGGTACGCCGCCGGGGCGCACGGAGGACCAGTAGTACCGCCGCAGCCGCGTTTTCATCCAGAAACGATAGATGCCGAGGGTCAGGACGGTGAGCAGCGCGGTGCGCAGCGCGAGCCAGAAGAGAGCGCGGCGCTGCCCGGCAAATTCCGTATGCAGCGCCGACCCCATCGATCAGGTGAACTTGTTGTCGCGCGGGAAGCCGTGGGGCACCGTCTTGCCGACGCTGGCGCGCTTTCCGAGCCAGTTCGTCATGTCCGGCTCAGTGCGGTTGCCCCCGCCCTGCCGCGTCCAGCTCAGGCCGTCTGCGAAGGTGAAGGTCGTCACGTCCGACAAGCCGCCGTCCAGTTCCAGCACGCCCTGTTTGCCACGGGCCATGTTGTATTTCTGCAGACGCACGCCCTTGCCCCGGCCCATTTCGGGCAGTTCCGAGACGGGGAAGACCAAGAGGCGGCGGTTCTGGCTGACAATCGCCACGTGATCGCCCACCACCGGCTTGCAGATCACAGCGCGATCCTCGCCTTTTACGTTCAGCACCTGCTTGCCAGAGCGCGTCTGCGCGACAACGTCCTTCTGCGCCACGATGAAGCCGTCACCGGCCGAGGAGGCCACGATCAGCTTCTCTTCGGGCTTGAGCACCAGTAGATCGACGATCTCTGTCTCGTTGGGCAGATCCACCATCAGCCGCAGCGGCTCGCCCATGCCCCGCCCGCCGGGCAGGTTGGCCGCCGAGAGCGTGTAGAAGCGCCCGTTGTTGCCAAAGACGAGAATGCGATCGGTGGTTTCGGCGTGGAGCACGAAACGCCCCTCGTCGCCGTCGCGGAACTTGAGCTGCTGGTCGGGGCCGATATGGCCCTTCATGGCGCGGATCCAGCCCATCTTGGAGCAGACCACGGTGATCGGCTCGCGCTCGATCATGGCTTCCAGCGGCACGTCTTCCACCTCGGCGGCCTCGGCAAAGAGCGTGCGGCGCTTGCCGCCTTCGTAATCCTTGCCGAACTGCTGCTTGGTTTCGCGCAGCTGCTCGGAGATGCGCTGCCACTGCAGATCTTCGCTGCCCAGCAGTTCCAACAGGCCCGCGCGCTCCTCGCGCAGGCCATCGCGCTCGCGCACCAGCTCGATTTCCTCAAGGCGGCGCAGGGAGCGCAGGCGCATGTTCAGGATCGCCTCGACCTGCACCTCGGTGAGCCGGGTGCCGCCCTTGGCCTTGATGTCCAGCGGCGAGACGTAATCGGATTCATAGGCCACCCGCCCGCGCGGCTCTTCCCAGTTCTCCGCCATCAGCGCGGCCTTGGGGTCGTCGTCGTAGCGGATGATGTCGATCACGCGGTCCAGATTGAGGAAGGCGATGATCAAGCCGTCGAGCACTTCGAGCCGGTGGTCGATCTTGCCCAGCCGGTGGCGGCTGCGCCGCTCCAGCACGTCGCGGCGGTGATCGAGGAAGGCGCGCAGCACCTCTTTCAGCGAACAGACCTTCGGCGTGCGCCCGTCGATCAGCACGTTCATGTTCAGGCTGAAGCGCACCTCCAGATCGGAGTTGCGGAACAGCGTGTTCATCAGAACCTCGGGATCGACGTTCTTGCTCTTGGGCTCAAGGATCAGCCGGATATCGTCGGCGCTTTCATCGCGCACATCGGCGAGGATCGGGATCTTCTTCGTCTGGATCAGCTCGGCGATCTTCTCGATCAGCTTGGATTTCTGAACCTGATAAGGGATCTCGGTCACGACAACCTGCCACTGGCCGCGGCCCAGATCCTCGGTTGTCCATCGGCAGCGCAGCCGGAAAGAGCCGCGCCCGGTGCGATAGGCCTGCGCCACGCTCTCGGGCGGTTCGACGCAAACGCCGCCGGTGGGGAAGTCGGGGCCCTTCACATAGTTCAGAAGCGTATCGTCACGCACGTCCGGCACTTTGATCATGTGCAGGCAGGCATCCACCAGTTCGGGGATGTTGTGCGGCGGGATGTTCGTGGCCATGCCCACGGCGATGCCGCTGGCGCCATTGGCCAGAAGGTTGGGGAAGCTCGCCGGCAGCACTTCCGGCTCCGAGAGCGTGCCGTCGTAGTTTTCACGGAAATCGACGGCGTCCTCGTTGAGCCCTTCCAGCAGCGCCTCGGCGGCCACCGTCATGCGGGCCTCGGTGTAACGCGAGGCGGCCGGGTTGTCGCCGTCGATGTTGCCGAAGTTGCCCTGGCCATCGACCAGCGGGTAGCGCACGGCGAAATCCTGCGCCAAACGTGCCATCGCATCGTAAATCGCGGCGTCACCGTGCGGGTGATAGTTGCCCATCACGTCGCCTGAAATCTTCGCGGATTTGCGGAAGCCCCCGGTAGAGGAGAGCCGCAGTTCGCGCATCGCGAAGAGAATCCGGCGGTGCACCGGCTTCAGACCATCCCTCGCATCGGGCAACGCCCGGTGCATGATGGTGGACAGCGCGTATGTCAGATAGCGCTCGCCAATGGCGCGGCGCAGCGGCTCGGCGATCTCGTTGGGCACGATGTTGTTGTCTTCTGTCTGCTCGCTCATAGATGATGTGATACCCCCCAAGGCATGACAGGTAAAGCGGCATCGCCGCACCGGCTGATAACGTGGGAAGATTCCCGGCTTCTTCCCCGTGAAACGCCGCCTCAAGCAAGAAATAAAGGCGTTAAGAGTCCCCGACTCAGCACATTCGTGTTAACCTGTCGGGGTTGTGTGAGGAGGGCTGCCACCCTCCGGGGGAAGAGTATTATGGTACGTTTGATTGTGATTTTGAGCCTGTGCCTGTTTGGCGCAATGTATTTTATCCCGGCGGGCGACGGGGCCTCCGAGGCCGCCGAAGTGGCGCAGGCCGAGGGCTTGCCGAGCGAGATCAAAGTGGCCTCGCTCGACGCCGAACCCCCCGTTTTTCTGGCCCCCGCGCCCGAGGCCGAAGCCCCGAACGTGGAAGCCGCCGCCGCTAAGGCCTTTCCGCCGGCCAAACGCGTCGCCAAGATGACCTCCGCGCCCATCGCACCTGAGATGCTGGCCATCGGCAAGAGCGATGCCCCGGCGGGCTATGTCTCCAAAACTGCGGCGAAGAAGATCGCTCAGGTGCAGGCCTCCGGCGATGACGTCTGGTACGTGACGGGAAGCCGCGTGAACATGCGCTCCGGCCCCTCCACCGCTAATGGCGTGCTTGCATCGCTCACGCGCGGCAGCGCCGCCGAGATGATCGCGCTTGAGGCCAATGGCTGGGCGCGTATCCGGGATCTCACCACTGGACAGACGGGCTATATGTCCGCGAAGTTCCTCTCCCGCAGCGCCCCCTAACGCTGCGCGATCCCCGGATTTTTCCGGTTCCTCCCCCGCCCACCCTTGCCTAAGGTTGCCGCAAATCAAAGCGACAACTGGCAAGGGTGAGGCATGAGCAAGGAAAAGTCGGTCCTGATCACGGGCTGCTCCTCGGGCATCGGATATGACGCGGCCCACGGGCTGGCCAAACGCGGCTGGCGCGTGTTCGCGACCTGCCGCAAGGAAGAAGATTGCGCCCGCCTGCGCGGCGAAGGGCTGGAAAGCTTCGTGCTGGATTACACTGATGAGGCCTCCATCGCCGCCGCCGTGGCCGAAAGCCTGAGCCGCACCGGCGGCACGCTCGATGCGGTGTTCAACAACGGCGCCTACGCCGTGCCCGGCGCGGTGGAGGATCTGCCCACCGATGCCCTGCGCGCCATCTACGAGACCAACCTTTTCGGCTACCACGAGCTGACTCGCCGCCTGATCCCGGTGATGCGCGCGCAGGGGCATGGGCGGATCGTCAACTGCTCTTCCATCCTCGGCTTCGTCACCGCCCCCTTCCGCGGCGCTTATGTCTCCAGCAAATACGCGCTCGAAGGGCTTTCAGACACGCTGCGCATCGAAATGCAGGGCACCGGCATCGAGGTCATCCTAATCGAGCCCGGCCCGATCACCTCGAAGATCCGGCAAAACGCCATCCCCCATTTCGAGCGCTGGATCGACTGGGAGGCCTCACCCCGCGCCGAACAGTACCGGCGCAAGCTGATGAAGCGGCTGTATGAGGATCGCGGACCGGACAAGTTCGAACTGCCCGCCGAGGCTGTCACGCAGAAGCTGATCCACGCGCTGGAATCCAAGCGCCCGCGCCCGCGCTACTACGTGACAACGCCCACCTACATCATGGGCGCGCTGCGGCGGATCCTGTCGACGCGCGCCTTGGACAAATTGCTGGTGAAAGGCTAGCGAAGCCCCTGCGTCGCAAATTCATATTCGCTTTCGCGCGCGCGGCGGCTACATCACGTGCAACAGCAAACAAACGGAGCCCCCATGCTTTCGGATCCGCTTTTCCTCGTCGTTGCCGGCGCAACCCTGCTGGTTCTCGTGATCCTGATGATCGGGATCGGCGGCTTTGCCCGCGGCGGCGATTTCAACCGCAAACACGCCAACCGGATCATGCGCTACCGGATCATCGCACAGGCGGTGGCCGTGGCCCTGATCCTTGTTTTCGTTTTCCTGCGCCAATCCGGGGGCTGATATGGTCGTTCTCAGCAAGATCTACACCAAGACCGGCGACGCTGGCGAAACCGCGCTCGGCAATGGCGCGCGCGTGGCCAAACACTCGGCTCGCGTGAACGCCTACGGCACCGTGGACGAGGCCAACGCCACCTTCGGCCTGGCTCGGCTCCATGCGGAGGGCGAGATGGACGCGCAACTGGCCGCGATCCAGAACGACCTTTTCGATCTGGGCGCGGACCTCTGCCGCCCCGACATGGAAAAGGACGCCGAGGCCGAATACCCGCCGCTGCGCATGAGCGATGGGCAGGTCGCCCGGCTGGAGCGCGAGATCGACGCGATGAACGCCGCCCTTGAGCCGCTGCGCTCCTTCGTGCTGCCCGGCGGCAGCGCGCTGGCCGCGCATCTGCATCTCTGCCGCACCGTCACCCGCCGCGCCGAGCGGCTTTCGGTGGAACTGGCGACGATGGAACTGATCAACCCGGCCGCCGTGAAATACCTCAACCGCCTGAGCGACTGGTGCTTCGTGGCCTCGCGCATTGCCAATGACGATGGCCGCGCGGATGTGCTCTGGGTGCCCGGCGCGAACCGCTAGCGCAAACAGTTTAACGCCTGACGCGGCGGGCTGATTTTTCTCCCGCCGCCGATTCCCTTTGAGCCCTTCGCGGCAACCGCCTGCAATCAGGCCGCTTTTGCCCGCCAAATACCTCCCCTTACGTCAATCGGAAACAAAACGCGGCGTCGCCGGGCGCTTTCCTGTCGATTTTGCTCTGTTTTCTCCGAACGCGCCACGCTACTTAATCCCTCGAGAGCTTGAGGCCCCGCGCTGAGCGGGGAGAGGTTTTTAAGGAGAAAAACGCGATGAAGGTATTGGTGCCTGTCAAACGCGTGATCGATTACAACGTGAAGGTTCGCGTCAAAGCGGACGGCACGGGTGTTGATCTCGCCAACGTCAAAATGTCGATGAACCCCTTTGACGAGATTGCCGTCGAAGAGGCGATCCGCCTGAAGGAAAAGGGCAAGGCCGACGAGATCGTCGTCGTCTCCATCGGCGTGAAGCAGGCTCAGGAAACCCTGCGCACCGCGCTGGCCATGGGCGCCGATCGCGCCATCCTCGTGGTGGCTGCCGATGACGTCCACCAGGACATCGAGCCCCTGGCCGTTGCCAAGATCCTCGCCAAAGTCGTGGAAGAAGAGCAGCCCGGCCTCGTGATCGCCGGCAAGCAGGCAATCGACAACGACATGAACGCCACCGGCCAGATGCTGTCCGCCCTGCTCGGCTGGTCCCAGGCGACCTTTGCCTCCGAACTGGACGTGGACGGCGACACCGCCAAGGTCACCCGCGAAGTGGACGGCGGCCTGCAGACGATCAGCGTGAAGATGCCCGCCATCGTCACCGCCGACCTGCGCCTGAACGAACCGCGCTACGCCTCACTGCCCAACATCATGAAGGCGAAGAAGAAGCCGCTGGACGAGAAAACCGCCGCCGACTTTGGCGTCGACGTCACGCCGCGCCTCACCGTCGTCTCCACGAAAGAGCCCGAAGCCCGTGCCGCCGGCATCGTGGTGGGCTCCGTGGACGAGCTGGTTGCGAAACTCAAAGAAGCGGGGGCTGTGTAATGGCTGTTCTTCTCCTTGCCGAAGTGAACAATGGCGAACTGAGCTTTGATGCCACCGCCAAGGCTGTGACGGCCGCGAAAGCGCTGGGCGACGTGACGGTTCTGGCCGCAGGCGCTTCTGCCTCCGCCGCCGGTGACGCCGCCGCCAAGATCGACGGCGTGTCCAAGGTGCTTGTTGCCGAGGATGCCGCGCTGGGCCACCGCCTTGCCGAGAACACCGCCGCGCTGATCGTCTCGCTGGCCGATGGCTTTGATCATATCGTCGCCCCGGCCACCACCGACGCCAAGAACGTGATGCCCCGCGTGGCAGCCCTTCTGGACGCGATGGTGATCTCCGACGTGACGGCGGTTGTGGATGCCGACACGTTCGAGCGCCCGATCTACGCGGGCAACGCGATCCAGACCGTGAAGTCGAGCGATGCGAAGAAGGTCATCACCTTCCGCACCTCCACGTTTGATGCCGCTGGCGAAGGCGGCTCCGCTGCCGTGGAAGCCATCGGCGGCGCCTCCGACACCGGGCTTGCATCCTGGGTCGAGGACAAGGTGGCCGCAAGCGACCGCCCCGAGCTGACGAGCGCAGGCATCGTCGTGTCCGGCGGCCGTGGTGTTGGCTCTGAGGACGACTTCAAGATCATCGAAGCGCTGGCCGACAAGCTCGGTGCCGCCGTTGGCGCCTCCCGCGCCGCCGTGGATTCGGGCTACGCTCCGAACGACTGGCAAGTGGGCCAGACCGGCAAAGTGGTTGCGCCCGAGCTCTACATTGCCTGCGGCATTTCCGGTGCGATCCAGCACCTCGCCGGCATGAAGGACTCCAAGATCATCGTCGCCATCAACAAGGACGAAGAAGCGCCGATCTTCCAGGTCGCCGATTTCGGCCTCGTGGCCGACCTGTTCCAGGCCGTGCCAGAGCTGACAGAAAAGCTGGGCTGATCAAGCCCGCTCAGGCCCCGGCCTGCGTGAGAATTGCCAAAGGCCCGCCCATGTGGCGGGCCTTATTCATGGGGCCGCGTTCCTTGAGCAGCGCTACACGTCGTCAAACAGTGTTTCCAGGGTGAACTGCAGGCGCGTGGCGATCAGATCATGGGCGAAAGCTCCGGGGATCACGGAATAGGGCGTGGCCTTTGGCTCCGGCAGGATGCATTCCAGCAGTTGCGCGCCGGTTTGCAGGCTCAGCGCCGTCAGCATCTGCGGCGTGACACCCGCCGCCATGATCCCGCCGCGCGGGCCTGCCGGATCCTCGGCCCGCAGGGTCAGCAGAAGCACCTCCGGCCCGGCGATCCCGATCAGCTCCGCCATCCGCGCCGCCCATTGCAGGCGCAGCTCTGCCTCGACACGCTCATAGGCGGCAGCATTTTCATGCTGCAGCACCCGTGTGAGATGGCCGACGAAATTGATCCCGGTGAAATCGGTGCGCGGGTACAGGGCAATGAGGGGCGGCAGCGCCGCGACGAAGCGATCATTGCGCTTGCGGTGCACATGGTAGAAGCGATTGTTGAGCCCATGAAGCCCCGGTGTCTCCACGACGGTGATCCGCGCCGCCCGCGCAGCCTCCAGCCCGACGGTAAGCGCCAGAAGGGCATCCACGCCCGCATTGGGAAGCCCGAAACGGGCCACCGGGCGCTCAAGAAGTGCCCCCACCTGCTGCGCGAAAGGATGCGCCACGCCGTGCCCGGCTGTCAGCGTCCCGCCCAGAAACACCACGTGTGCTTCGGGATGCGGCGCGACGGCTTGCGCTTCAAGGATTTGCCCCTTGAGCCAAAGCGACGCGCCCCCCAGGCCCTCGCCTTGGGTCAACTGTGGCTCGGAGTGCTTTCCCACCATTGCACCCTCCCGTCTTCAAATGGCCCCCACAGGCTCGCAGAGTACCTTTACCAAAGCCTTAACAATTGCCGCAGCTGCACGGTTTCCGCCCGCGAGCCCTTGCGATTTCCCGGCGCAAGCGATTAGTGTCACGGGGATTTTCAGCGAGGCAGAGCCATGGGTATCAAGACGGTCGGAATCGTTGGCGCAGGCCAGATGGGCAACGGGATTGCCCATGTTTTCGCGCTCGCGGGCTATGACGTGAAGCTCAACGACATCTCGCAGGACGGGCTGGACAAGGCCATGGCCCTGATCCGCCGCAACATGGACCGGCAGGTCTCCAAAGAGACGATCACCCGCGACGACATGGAAACCGCCATCGCCCGGATCAGCACCACGCTGGCGCTGCCGGATCTCGGCCAGACGGACCTCGTGATCGAGGCCGCCACCGAGCGCGAGACGATCAAGCAAGCGATTTTCGAGGATCTGCTCCCGCATCTGAAGCCCGAAACGATCCTGACGTCCAACACCTCGTCCATCTCCATCACCCGGCTGGCCTCGCGCACCGACAGGCCCGAGAAATTCATGGGGTTCCACTTCATGAACCCGGTACCGATCATGCAGCTGGTGGAGTTGATCCGCGGCATTGCCACCGACGAGCCGACCTACAACGCCTGCCTTGAAGTGGTGGAAAACCTCGGGAAGACAGCCGCTTCGGCCGAGGATTTCCCCGCCTTCATCGTGAACCGCATCCTGATGCCGATGATCAACGAGGCGATCTACACGCTCTATGAGGGCGTCGGCAATGTGCGTTCCATCGACACTTCGATGAAGCTGGGCGCGAACCACCCGATGGGGCCGCTGGAGCTGGCCGATTTCATCGGGCTCGACACCTGCCTTGCGATCATGAACGTGCTGCACGAGGGGCTGGCGGACACCAAGTACCGCCCCTGCCCGCTGCTGACGAAATACGTCGAGGCTGGCTGGCTGGGCCGCAAAACCAAGCGCGGCTTTTACGATTACCGCGGCGAGACCCCGGTGCCGACGCGCTGAGGCACGCGTCTATTCCTTGGCAAGCGGACGGATGCTGGCGGCATCCTTCAGGCTTAGCCCACGCGCCTGCGGTTGGGTGCGCAGCGCCAGCGTGCGCGCGCGCAGATAGGCCACGAACTCTGTCGCATTGCCCTCCCAACGGCTGATCTCCTCCGGCGTGATCGGGTAGCCCACCACGGGCGCCTGCGGCCGGTTCAGCGCATGAGCCACCTCATGCAGCAGGAGCCCCTGCCGCAGCGTGGCAGAGATTTGGTTGGCGATCTGATAGGCGCGGGAGTTCTGCCCCGGGAAATAGACCGGCACCACCGTCGCCCCGGAGCGCTTCACCATCTTGGAAGTGAACGGGTTCCATTCCTTCTCGATCACCGGGCCGAACCAGCTGTCGGAGGTGGCCACAACGCCGGAGGGGAACAGCACGATCACACCGCCCTCGGCCAGATGCGCCATTGCCTGGCGGCGCATGTCGAGGCTCTTTTCCTGCGCGCCGTCCTCATGGGGGAAGGGCACCGGGATCATAAACTGCTTCACCTCGTCCACCCCCGTCAGGAGCGAGCGTGTGAGGATCTTGTAATCGGTGCGCACGCGGCCCACGAGCTCGGCCAGCACGATGCCATCCACCAGCCCGTGCGGGTGGTTGGCGACGATGACCACGGGGCCCTCTTTCGGGATGCGCCGGATCTGCTCATCGGGTGTTTGAAGCTCCACCCCCATCAGCCGCAGCGCATGGGACCAGAACCCCTGCCCCTGCTCAACGCCTTCGCGTTCGAACTGGCGGATGCGGCGTAGGATCGGGATCTTGCCCGTGCACCATTCCATGGTGCGGATCACATTGGCCTTGAACGGGTTCGGGAAGGTGTTGGCGTAGGAGAGCTGCCGTTTGTCATACGGCACGTACTCGCCTTCCGCGGGAGCTTTGCCGTGTCCGGTCTCATCCATCATATGCGCCCCGTCCTTGCCGTGCGGCGCGGATCAGAAGGATTCGCCAAACCTGTTTGCCACGAGGGTCTCGAGGGCTTGGGCCAGTTGTGCAGCTTCTGGTCCGCGTGTCTCCACCTCAATAGTGGTTCCCTTTGAGGCTGCCAACATCAAAAGCCCCATGATGGAATCCCCTGATGCGGATATGCCATCGCGCGAGACCTCGGCCTCGGCGTCATGGGCTTCGACAACTTCCACGAGTTTAGCAGAGGCGCGGGCATGTAAGCCCTTCTCGTTAATGATCTTCAGGCTACGGCGTTCTGTCATAATGTCCCTCAGCCCGACGACACGTCGTAACTGTTTATATATTTCCGGCCAGCGGCCTTCGCGGCCTCGACCGCGATCTCCACCGGTTTGCTTCGGCTTTTTGCCAGCTTGATCAGCATCGGCAGATTCGCCCCGTACAGGATCATCCGGTTGGACGGGCTGCAGGCGCGCAAAGAGAGGTTGGAGGGTGAGCCGCCGAACATATCCGTCACCACCACGACACCATCCCCGGTATCCACTGAATCAGCGGCGGCGCAGATTTCATCCTGCTTGAGGCTCCGGTCATCCTCCGCACCGATGGTGATGGCACGCATGCCCGCCTGCCTGCCGACCACATGCTCGACAGCGGACAGGTATTCCCCGGCCAGCCCCCCGTGTGCGACAATCACGATGCCGATCACGTATTCATCCTAGTGTTTGTCGGGCGGGAGTGACGCCCGACGTTCAAGTTCCCGATGTCTTATAGACACCTGCCATCCGGCTTGTGCAAGCGCCGCGGCGAGTTTTTCAGCCATTGTGACCGAACGGTGCTGGCCGCCCGTGCAGCCGAACCCGATCGACAAATGTGCCTTACCCTCTTCGATATAGGCGGGCAGCAGCAGTTCCGAAAGATCGAGCACCTTGGCAAAGAAGGCCGCGAAGCGCGGATCGGACGCGACGTAATCCTGCACCGGCGCATCCTGCCCGTTCTGCGCGCGTAGCTCAGGCTTCCAATAGGGGTTCGCCAGAAAACGGCAATCGAAGATCATATCGATCCCGCGCGGGGTGCCACGCTTGTAGGAAAAGCTTTGAACAGATACGGCCAGACGCTGCCCGCTCTCCGGCGCGAACCAGCGCTCGATCTCGGCGCGCAGCTCGTGCGGGGTCAGCTCGCTTGTGTCGATCAGCACATCGGCCCGCTTGCGCGCGGGCTGCAGCAGATCCATCTCGGCCTCGATCCCGGCGATGGGCGTGTCGGCCGGGGCCAGCGGGTGGCGGCGGCGGGTTTCGGAGAAGCGGCGCAGCAGCACATCGGCCCGGCAATCCAAGAACAGAACCTCGACGGCCACGTCGCTGCGCGCGGTCAGATCGTCGATCAGTGCGGCCATGGCGTTGGCCGAGAAATCCCGGTTGCGCGCGTCGATCCCAAGCGCCAGCGGGCGGCTGGACGCCGCCCCCTCCAGCAGGCGGGGCACCAGCGTCAGCGGCATGTTGTCGATGGCCTCAAAGCCAAGATCTTCCAGCACGCGGATCGCGCTGGACCGCCCCGCCCCGGACGGCCCCGTCACAAAGACAAGTTTCTGGCCGCGCGGGCTTGGATCGCTCATTGGCTTCTCTCCTCGGTCAGCACGCCGCCGGCGCGCAGGGCGAGCATCAGGGCTGCCGGAAAATGTGCGGCATCGACCTTCGGGAGCAAGGGGACGGAATGTCCCAGAAGGGGGATTGCCTGCGGCGCAGGCAGGCGCGCGGGGCTGGGGGCATCCAGATCCACGATCAGGCACAGGCGGGCTTCGGTCACGGCGGGCACCGGCACAAGGCCAAGCCCGCGCGCTTCGATCAGCCCGGAAATCGGCGGCGGGCAGCGCAGGGTGATCCCGGCCTCACCGGCTTCGCCGGACTCAAGCAGGACGCCGTCATCGGCCACCAGCCCCGCCCCCAGTGCCAGAAGCTGCAGAGCGAGGCCGGATTTGCCACTGCCCGACGCCCCGAGGATCAGCAACCCGTTCCCCTCAAGCGCGACGGCAGAGGCATGAACGGGCGCTCCGGAGGAGAGCGCCCGTTTCAGCTTTTCTTCAAGGATTTCCGCGTTCTGCGCCATGGCCGCCCCGCCTAGACAGGCAGGCCCACCACGAAGCGTGCGCCCAGCGGTTCAGACGTCACGTCGGCCTCGGTGGGGCGGATGTTCTCTGCCCAGATCACGCCGTCATGGGCCTCGACGATCTGCTTGGAGATCGCAAGTCCGAGGCCCGAGTTGTTGCCGAACTGGCCGGGGGGGCGTTCGGAATAGAAGCGGTTGAAGATCTTGTGCAGCGCCTGATCGGGAATGCCGGGGCCGGTATCCTCCACGACGATCAGGATGCGGTTCTCGCGCTTGCGCGCCCAGACCCGGATCGCGTCGCCGTCTTCGCAGAAGGAAATCGCATTGGTGATCAGGTTCACAAACACCTGCGCCAGCCGGGCCTCAAGCCCCATCACGATGATCGGCTTGCTCGGCAGATCCGAGATGAACTCGATCCCCTTCGTGCGCGCCTCATTGCCGAGGTATTCGTTGATGTTGCCCAGCATCTTGAGCAGATCGAAGGCCTCTTCCTCCTCGCGGACGAGTTCGGAATCAAGCCGGGAGGCGTTGGAAATGTCGGACACGAGGCGATCAAGGCGGCGCACGTCGTGATCGATCACGTCCAGCAGCTTCTCACGCTGATCGTCCCGCTTCGCGACCCGCAGCGTGCCCACGGCGGAGCGTAGCGAGGCGAGCGGGTTCTTGATTTCATGGGCCACGTCGGCGGCGAACTGCTCGTTGGCGTCGATGCGATCATAAAGCGCCGTCACCATGCCGCGCAGCGCGCCGGACAGGCGGCCTATTTCGTCGGGACGGGCCGTCAGATCCGGGATCCGGATGCGGCTCGGGCTCATCTTGCGGGCGTTACGATCCCGGCCCAGCTCCGCCGCCTCCGCCAGATCCGAAAGCGGATTGGCGATGGTGGAGGCCAGTGCAAGGCTCAACCCGATGGACACCAGAAGCGCCACCACGAACATCTGCAGCACCTGCTCACGATCCTGCCGCACGAGGCGATCGATCTCCCCGGCCGCACTTGTAAGCGCCACGGCACCCACGGGCGATCCGTTCTGCAGGATCGGCGACACAACCGCGAAGCGCTCGCCGCCCTCGCCTTCCTGCGTCACCTGTGCCGGCGCAGCGGATTCCAGCGCCGTGGGCAGCAGATCGCGGGCGATGTCCTCGGCGCTGAGCGGGGTCGCTTCCACCGCGGGGCTGTCCGGCCCCAGAACGCCCGAGATGCTTTCCCAGACAGAATTCAGGAAATCGGTGATCAGGGTGCTGCGTTCCTGCGCGTCACTGCCTCCATCCCGATCCAAGGCACCCATCGCCTGCCCCACAAGGGTGCCGTTCGCGTCGAATACGAATGCCTCGGTGCCCGAGGGCAGCGAAAGCGCGTCCAGCGTGCGCTGCACATCCACGCCGTCGCCCGTCGCAAGGTTTACAGGCACGCTGGCCGGAATCTGCGCCTCGAACACGCTGGCCACCAGCGCTGTTTCGGACACGATGCCCGCGTCGCGCTGCTCCACGAGCGAGCTGCGCACCGGGTTCAGATAGAGCACCCCGGCCACGAGAATGATCAGCGCCAGCAGGTTGAAGGTGATGATCTTGCGCGCCAGGGCAGAGCGGTTGAGCGCGATGAAGCCCCGCCGCGCCCGGCGGGCGGACAGCTCCCCATCGCCGCCGGCGGTCGGATTTTCCCAATCCTCCCCCAGCAGGACATTCGCGCTTCTGCTTTTGCCGTCGCGCACGTCAATCTCCGGTGCGAGTGTCATTCTTCTTCGTTGTAACGATAGCCGATGCCGTAGAGGGTTTCGATGGCGGAGAAATCCTCATCCACCGTGCGCATCTTCTTGCGCAGACGTTTGATGTGGCTGTCGATCGTGCGGTCATCCACGTAGACCTGATCATCATAGGCCACGTCCATCAGCTGATCGCGACTTTTCACGAAGCCGGGGCGCTGCGCCAGCGCCTGCAGCAGCAGGAATTCCGTCACCGTGAGCGAGACGTCCTTGCCCTTCCAGGACACCGAGTGGCGCAGCGGATCCATCGTCAGCGCGCCGCGCTCGATCACCTTGTTTTCTTCGGTGACGGGGCCATCCTCGTTGTTCATCGCCTCCTGACGGCGCAGAAGCGCGCGGATGCGCTCCACCAGCAGCCGCTGCGAGAAGGGCTTCTTCACATAATCATCTGCCCCCATGCGCAGGCCGAGCACCTCGTCGATCTCATCGTCCTTGGAGGTAAGGAAGATCACCGGCATCGAGGTCTTCTGGCGCAGCCGCTGTAGCAGATCCATCCCGTCCATCCGGGGCATCTTGATATCGAGAACGGCCATATCGGGGAGCTTCTTGTTGAAGGCGTCCAGCGCCGTCTGGCCATCGTTGTAGGTCTCCACCTCGAAGCCCTCGGCTTCCAGAGTCATGGAGACCGACGTCAGGATATTCCTGTCGTCATCGACAAGTGCAATTTTCGACATGGGTACTGCCCTTGATATGTTTTTATGCCTGATTTTTGACATACTCTCACGCCTGACAGGGCCAGAATCAACTCCAAACTGCGAATCGCCCCTGATTTGGCCGTCATAGCTGCATAAAAATCGTTAACTCTGGCGAATATGACTCACTTTTCACGCGACGGTTGCGCTAACCGGTGCGACTGATTGCGCTAACCAGGCGATTGCGACCTATTCTTTCTGCAGAGCGGCATGTTATGAAAGAATTGTCCGCACCACACCGGCGCGGCGGCAATGATGGCCCATTGCTTCACACTTCAGGGAAAGAGAGAGGCGCCGCAGCAATCCTGCGCGCGCGAGGAGCTTGCAGATGACTCATGGCCGGGTAAACCCCGCTTTCACACTCGACGATCAAGGCATCACCGGGCTGGGGAACGTCTATTACAACTACCTCGAGCCCGCGCTGATCGAGGAAGCCCTGCAGCGCAAGGAAGGCACGCTCGGTCAGGGCGGCACTTTCCTTGTCTCCACAGGCAAGCACACGGGCCGCTCGCCCAAGGACAAATTCGTCGTCCGCACGCCCTCCGTGGAAGACAGCATCTGGTGGGAAAACAACGCCCCGATGGAGCCCGCCGCCTTTGACGTGCTCTACGAAGACATGCTCGCCCATATGAAGGGGCGCGATTACTTCGTGCAGGATCTCTTCGGCGGGGCCGACCCCACCCACCGGCTCGACGTGCGCATGGTCACCGAGCTGGCATGGCACGGGCTCTTCATCCGCCACATGCTGCGCCGCCCGGACATGGAAGATCTCGCCGAGTTCCAGCCCGAGTTCACCGTGATTAACTGCCCCACCTTCAAGGCGGATCCGGCCAGGCACGGCTGCCGGAGCGAAACCGTGATCGCGATGAATTTCGATCGCAAGCTGATCCTGATCGGCGGCACGGAATACGCGGGCGAGAACAAGAAAAGCGTCTTCACGCTGCTCAACTACATCCTGCCGGGCAAGGGCGTCATGGCGATGCATTGCTCCGCCAACCACGCGCCGCACAACCCGGTGGACACGGCGATCTTCTTCGGCCTCTCCGGCACCGGCAAAACCACGCTTTCGGCCGATCCAAACCGCGTGCTGATCGGCGACGATGAACACGGCTGGTCCAACCGCGGCACCTTCAACTTCGAAGGCGGCTGCTACGCCAAAACGATCAACCTCTCGGAAGAGGCCGAGCCCGAGATCTACGCCACCACCAAGAAGTTCGGCACCGTGATCGAGAACATGGTCTACGATGCCCACACCAAGGAGCTGGATTTCGAGGACGACAGCCTCACCGCCAACATGCGCTGCGCCTACCCGCTGGAGTATATCTCCAACGCGTCCAAATCCGCGCTTGGCGGCCACCCGAAGAACATCATCATGCTCACCTGCGATGCCTTCGGCGTGCTGCCTCCCATCGCGCGGCTCACCCCGGCGCAGGCGATGTATCACTTCCTGTCGGGCTTCACCTCGAAGGTGGCCGGCACCGAGCGCGGCGTGACGGAGCCGGAGCCGACCTTCTCCACCTGCTTCGGCGCGCCCTTCATGCCCCGCCGCCCGGAGGCCTACGGCAACCTGCTGCGCGAAAAGATCGCCAAGCACGGGGCCACCTGCTGGCTGGTGAACACCGGCTGGACGGGCGGCGCCTACGGCACGGGCTCGCGCATGCCGATCAAGGCCACCCGCGCCCTGCTCACAGCCGCGCTGGACGGCACGCTGGCCGAGGTCAAATACCGCAAGGATCCGAACTTCGGCTTTGAAGTGCCCGTATCGGTGCCCGGCGTGCCGGACATCCTGCTGGACCCCCGCCGCACCTGGGACGATGCGGACGCCTACGATGAGCAAGCCGCCAAGCTCGTCCACATGTTCGCGGAGAACTTCGCGCAATACGTGGATTACATCGACGAGGACGTGAAGGCCGTCGCCATCGGGTGAGGGTTCGGCAGAGTGGTTAAGAAGAACGCCCGGTGAGAGCCGGGCGTTCTTACATCGAATGCTGGAAGACTTTCAAAAAACCAAGGCCGACTCCAGATCTAGGGAGCCCGCCCTTCTGCCACGTTCTTACCGACTTGATAACAGTGCAAGGAACAAGGAAAATGCCTTACAAGAACTCCGTCCACTTCACTTTCAGCATAGACCGTCTTGCTTGTAGCGCCAGCCGGGAAACCTTTCTCGAAGTTTCGCTTTGCAAACTCAACAAGTCCACTAAGCTCCCCAGGCTGATCTAACGCATAACGGTCTGACCACTTGATTTCGTAGGCCCAAGTTGATTTCAGACGCGCTGGATCAACCCTGACAATATCCACTTCTAAATCCTTTTTCCCCTTTTTCCACCGAGCATAGTGCAAGTTTTTCATAGTATCCGAATGAAACCATTGAGAGAAAATGGCGGTCTCGGCCATCGCACCCATTGCCTCATCACCATCCGATATTTGAGAGAATAGTGCGGCCCTCATAGAAGGGTTTGTTAGGTAGACTTTAAAATTCCTCATTCTTTTGAAGGTTTTTCCAGTATCATCCACACGACGCACCCGTACAATTAAGAATGCGGCTTCGAGGTAGTCCAGATACTTCGTAATAGTATTTTTTGCGACGCCCGAGCTCTGAGCAAGGCCATCGAGGCTTATCTCTTGCCCCGTGTGGTAAGCTAAGGTTGTGAAAAGTCTATTCAGTTCCTGAATGTCCTGGATACCATATAGACTTGGCAGGTCGCGCAGAAGTACTTTGTCAATAATGTCGCGACCGAGAAACCGTTGAACGTTTGCTTTGATAGTTTCGTTCAGAACAGCCTCTGGGTAACCGCCAAAGTTCAGGTAGTTGATAAATTCTTGATTGAGCTTAGCAATATCCGGAGTTGCGAAACGAAGAGTAGACCCTAGCGCTGCAGATGTGATCAAATCATCTTCTATCTCACTAAACGCAAGAAACTCTGCGAAAGTCAGAGGAGGTAGAAAAAAGTCAGTAAATCTACCTGCACCCGATTCTTCACTTTTGAGCCTAAGTGCTGCGGCCGCCGAACCGGAGGCGATAAAACGCGTGTTCGGGTACTGGTCCGTCAACACCTTCAGGTGTACTTCCCAGTTTTTTAGATACTGAATCTCATCAAAGACGATGATACGCCGTTCACTAGGGTTGTGGGCAGTTTCTTCCTCGAACAACTCTATCAACCTTAACAGAGGCATTCCGCTATACAGTGGAGTATCAATTGAAACGAACAGAATGTTCTTACCACTAAAGCCATCACTTATAGCCTGTTCGATAAGCTGGCGCAGCATGACCGTCTTACCAACTCGCCTCGGCCCCATTAAAATTGTGGATCGGCGTACAGACCAATCCAAGGCAAGGCCTGCAAACGGCTCGAAATAGGCGCGCTTCTTTTCCCTAGGGTCCTTTGGTGCACTGAAAGCTTCGTCCCACCATGGGTTATCTCTGCGGAAGCTTCTTAAAACGTCTGATTTGGAAATCTCTAGCATGTCGAACTAGTATCAAGGCCGTGATACTAAGTCAATAACCGCCGCAAATAACTGAAAATAAAAACATTTTTTGGCCCGTCTAGCGAAATCGCTAGCACGCCAGCTTGCCATATTTAGCAAGAGCTAAACCTATCCCTACCCCACTACCCCCCGCCTAACCAAATTCAGCCCCGCCACCACCAGCACCACCAGCGTGGCGGTGCGGAAGCGGGTTTGATCCATGCGGTCCTGTGCTCTGAACCCCAGCGCCATGCCCACCCCGGCGGGCAGCAGCAGCAGGGCCGAGAGCGGGGCTGTCTCCGCGTTGAAGATGCCAGAGCGCATATGGGCGAGCAGCAGCACCACAGCCCCCGCCCCGTAGATCACGCCCTGCACCCGCACGGCCTCCTGCTTTGGGGTGTCCAAAGCGGTGAGGTAAGCCACTGTCGGCGGCCCCCAGACGCCCGAGATCCCGCCGCAGAATCCCGCGATGGCCCCCACGGTGACCTCCACCACGCGGCGGCGGCTTTCGGGGAAGCTGAGCCGCCAGCCCAGAAGCTGGCTCACCGCGAAGAGCGTCACCGGCACGCCGATCATCAGAAACAGCGCCTGTGAGGAGAGCACCCGCACGAGCTGGGCGCTTAACGCAATAAAGGCGAGCACCAGCGCGAGGTAGAGCCAATGCCGCCGCGCCGAGGCCAGCGCCGCCCCTACCCCCTGCCGCAGCGCCTGCGCGGCGTTCATCACCACCGTGGGCAGGATCAGTGCCGCAAGTGCGAGATCGGGCGCCATGATCGAGCCGAGCCCCGAGATCATGATCATCGGCATGGCAAAGCCTGTTGCCCCTTTCACGAAGCCCGCCAGCAGCGCCACGGCGCAGGCGATCAGCAGCGTTTGCGTTGCAAATTCCTGTAAAACAAGCATGTTGAAAGGGCTCCCCATCGGCGCTCTCCCTTCTATATCTCAGCCGGAGGTCTGCGGGCAGCGCAAAAAGTCGTAAGGTTATTTTCGTTCACGCGCGGATATTTTCGCGCATTATTATTGCGCTGCACCTGCAAAATGGCTAAACCCGGTGAGACCCCGATTCAAGGAGCCAGACATGCCACATGACGGACAGGACTTGAGCCACATGACGACAAGCCCGCTTCTGGACGATCTTCTGCCCACCACGGCGGCTGCGCTGCCCACGGTCGAGGCGCTGTTTCAGGCCGGGCGCGAGAAGCTGCGCGCCTTGGTCACCAAGGAGGGCCGCGTCTCGTCCGGCCTGCTGGAGCAGCACCAATACGCCGCCCATACGCTGAGCTGGCTCGCCACCTACGCGCAATCCCTGCGCCAGATGCAGGCCTGGGCAGAGCGCGTGCAGGGCGAAGGCAAATTCGGGGAGATCGAAGCGCTGATCCACCAGATCGCCTTCGGAGAATACCTCAACCAGATCTTCGGGGGCATCCCGATGAGCCAGGGGGAAATGGCCCGCTTGCAGGACCTCGGCCTCACGCCCCCGGCAAACCGCGAGCCGGCGGTGGAGCGCCTTATGGCCCAAGGCAACTCCACCGCCGCCCGCACCCGTCTTGTGGAGCTGATGCAGGAGCAGAGCGCCAACGCCACCTTCGGCACCTCCGGGCTCGACGAAGAGCTGGAGATGATCCGCGATCAGTTCCGCCGCTATGCCGATGAGAAGGTCATCCCCTACGCCCACGAATGGCACCTGAAGGATGAGCTGATCCCGATGGAGGTGATTGGCGATCTGGCGGAGATGGGCGTCTTCGGCCTAACGATCCCGGAAGAATTCGGCGGCTTCGGCCTGTCCAAGGCCTCGATGGTGGTTGTGTCGGAAGAGCTTTCGCGCGGCTATATCGGCGTCGGCTCGCTGGGCACGCGCTCCGAAATCGCGGCAGAGCTGATCCTCTGCGGCGGCACGGAAGAGCAAAAACAGCAATGGCTGCCCAAGCTCGCCAGTGCCGAGATCCTGCCCACCGCCGTGTTCACCGAGCCCAACACCGGCTCCGACCTCGGCGCCCTGCGCACCCGCGCGGTGAAGGGCGAGGATGGCGATTACACCGTCACCGGCAACAAGACATGGATCACCCACGCCGCGCGCACCCATGTGATGACGCTGCTGGCGCGCACCGATCCCACCACCACGAACTACTCCGGGTTGTCGATGTTCCTCGCCGAAAAGACCCCCGGCACCGATGAGGCCCCCTTCCCGACCCCCGGCATGACCGGCGGCGAAATCGAAGTGCTCGGCTATCGCGGCATGAAGGAATACGAGCTGGGCTTTGACGGCTTCAAGGTGAAGGGCGAGAACCTGCTCGGCGGCAAGGAAGGCCAGGGCTTCAAGCAGCTGATGCAGACCTTCGAAAGCGCCCGCATCCAGACCGCCGCCCGCGCTATTGGTGTGGCGCAGTCGGCGATGGAAGTCGGCATGCAATACGCGATCGACCGCAAGCAGTTCGGCAAATCCCTGATCGAATTCCCGCGCGTCGGCGGCAAGCTCGCGATGATGGCTGTGGAGATCATGATCGCCCGTCAGCTGACCTACTTCTCCGCCTGGCAGAAGGACCACGACAAACGCTGCGATCTGGAAGCCGGCATGGCCAAGCTTCTGGGCGCCCGCGTGGCTTGGGCGGCAGCGGACAACGCGCTGCAGATCCACGGCGGCAACGGCTTTGCGCTGGAATATTCCGTCAGCCGCATCCTCTGCGATGCGCGCATCCTGAACATCTTCGAAGGGGCGGCGGAAATTCAGGCGCAGGTAATCGCGCGGCGCTTGCTGGACTAACCGGCAGCACCACAGGTTTAGAAAACAAAATGGCCCGGCAATGCGCCGGGCCATTTCTGTTCGGGGAGTTCCCGGATTACGGGTTCAGGATCTTGGCCTTCTGGGCTGCGAATTCCTCTTCCGTCAGTGCGCCTTTTTCCTTCAGCGCGGCGAGCTTCTCGATTTCCTCAGCGGGCGAAACGGTCGCCACGGAGCGAATGTAATCCTTCTGCGCGGCCTGCATCTGGGCCACGGCCGCCTCGTTGTGCTCCTTCATCTTGTCGCCCCGGATGATGAGGTAGCCGAGCACACCAGCCCAGGGGATCAGGATCACGAAGGCAATCCAGATCGCCTTGGAGATGCCGCTCATATCCTTGGAGCGGAAGATGTCGGCCACGACCGAGATCGCCACCCAGAACCAGGCGACCATCAGGAACAGCCAGAAAATGGACCAGAAAATATCGAAGAAGCCGATGGAGTCTTCCATGTGTCATCCTTTCAAAAAGCTTGGCGCGAAATGCGTTTCTTCGCCGCTCAGCTAGGCATAGGGCGCGGCCTTGATCAATGAAAATACGCCCGCGAACGCGCCAGCGCCCAATTCTTCACCACCCGGCAGGATTTCACAAAACCGAAACAGAGCCGTCACCCGCCTGTCACCTCGCCGCAGCATTCCCGCACAGATCCAAGACCTGAAGGGGAGACTGCAATGTCCAGACACCTGCTTGGGCTGACTTCCGTGCTGGCGCTGACCGCCGGCACCGCGTCCGCCGAGATGAACTTCAACCGCATCGCCAGCTTCGCGACCCCGGCCAACATGGCGCAGGGCGAAGACCAGAGCCGCGAGACCTCGCCCGAGATCATCGCCGCCACGGCGGACGGCATGCGCCTTGTCTACACCGATAGCCCGCTGGGCGTTCTGGGTATGGTGGACATCACCGACCCGGCCAACCCCAAGCCCCTCGGCAACATCGCGCTTGAGGGCGAGCCGACCTCGGTGTCCCTCATCGGTACCAAAGCGCTTGTGGGCGTGAACACCTCGGAAAGCTACGTGGCCCCGTCTGGCCACCTCGCCGTGATCGACATCGACACGCAAGCGGAAGTGGCCCGCTGCGATATCGGCGGCCAGCCCGATTCCATCGCCACCGCAAAGGATGCCTCTTTCGTGGCCATCGCCATCGAGAACGAGCGCGATGAAGATCTGAACGACAGCGCGATCCCGCAGATGCCCGCCGGTACCCTCGTGCTGATCGACACGCCGGAGGGCGTGGCCGATTGCGCAACGATGAAGGTTGTGGACCTGACGGGCCTTGCCGGGATCGCGGGCAGCGATCCGGAGCCGGAGTTCGTGGATGTGAACGGGCTGGGCGAGATCGTCGTCTCCCTGCAGGAAAACAACCATATGGTTGTGGTGAGCCGTGACGGTGAGGTGCTGTCGCATTTCTCCGCCGGATCCGTGGATCTGGAGGGCATCGACGCCACCGACGAGCGCGGCGCGCTGCGCTTCACCGAACGCCAGCCCGGCCGCCTGCGCGAGCCTGACGCGGTGAAATGGCTGGACGACGATCACTTCGCCACCGCCAACGAGGGCGACTATCAGGGCGGCTCCCGCGGCTGGACGATCTTCCACAAATCCGGCGAGGTCGTTTATGAGTCCGGCACCGCCTTCGAGCACGCGCTGATCCAGATCGGCCACTACCCGGACAAACGCTCCGATGCGAAAGGCGTGGAGCCGGAATCCATCGAGACCGCCCGCTTTGACGGCACGCCGATGGTCTTCGTCGGCTCCGAACGTGGCTCCATCGTGGGCGTCTACGATGCCACCGATCCGGCCAACCCGCAGCTCACCCAGCTGCTGCCCTCCGGCATCGCGCCCGAAGGCATCGTGGCGATCCCCCAGCGCAACCTGCTGGTGACGGCCAATGAGAAAGACCTCATCGAAGATGGCGGCATCCGCGCCCATGTGATGATCTATGAGTATCAGGACGCCCCCGCCGCCTACCCGCAACTCACCAGCGCCGGCACCGATGAACTGATCGGTTGGGGCGCGATCTCTGGCATGGTAGCCGATGCGCAAACGCCCGGCCTGCTCTACGCGGTGAACGACAGCTTCTACGGCTACCAGCCGACGATCTTCACCATCGACGCCACCGCCACCCCGGCCCGCATCACAGAAGCGCTCCGCGTGACCCGCGCCGGTGCGCCCGCGCAGAAGCTTGATCTGGAAGGAATCACGCTGGACGGCAACGGCGGCTTCTGGCTCGCCAGCGAAGGCCGCACCGATCGCGTGATCCCGCACGCGCTCTACAACGTGAACGCCAAAGGCGAGATCAAGCAGGAGATCGGCCTGCCGGCAGAGCTGATGGCGGTCGAGGAACGCTTCGGGTTCGAGGGCATCACCAAACTGGGCGACACGCTCTGGATGGCGGTACAGCGCGAATGGGGCGATGACCCGGAAAACCACGTGAAGCTCGTGGCCTACAACCTCGAAACCGAGGAATGGGGCGCGGTGCATTATCCGAAAGCCGCCCCCGCAAAAGGCTGGGTCGGCCTGTCGGAAATCGTGGCCCACGGCGATCATGTCTATGTGATCGAGCGCGACAACCAGATCGGCGCAGAGGCGGTGACGAAGAAGATCTATCGCATCCCCGCCGCTGAAATGGTGCCTGCCCCCCTCGGCGGCGCGCTGCCCGTCGTGAGCAAGGAAGAGGTGCGCGATCTGATCCAGGATCTGCTCAGCCTGAACGGCTACGTGCAGGACAAGGTCGAGGGCCTCGCCATCGACGCGTCCGGCACCTTCTTCGTCTCCACCGACAATGACGGTGTGGACGATCACTCCGGCGAGACGCTGTTCTTCTCGCTCGGCGGCGCGATGTAAGGGCAGCCCAAACGGCGGCCGAAACGCTCAAGAAAACAAAAGGCGCGCCCTGTGGCGCGCCTTTCTTCGTTCAGCCAAAGGGCCGGATCAGTTGACGGTATTGCCTTCGATGGCCTTGCCGCCGTTGATCTGGATCGTACGCGGCTTCAGCGTTTCGGGCACTTCGCGCACCAGATCGATGTGCAGCAGACCATCTTCATGGGTGGCACCAGCCACGCGCACGTGGTCGGCCAGGTGGAAGCGGCGCTCGAAGGCGCGGGTGGCGATGCCCCGGTGCAGGTAGTTACGCTCGGCCTCATCCTTGGCCTTCTTGGCCGAGATGATCAGCGCGTTTTCCTTCACCTCAACAGAGAGCTCGGCCTCGGAGAAGCCGGCCACGGCCACGGTGATACGGTAAGCATCATCGGCGGTTTTCTCGATGTTGTAGGGCGGATAGGTGTTCTGGCTCACATCGCTCGCAAGGGCGCGATCCATCAGATCGGCGATCTGGTCAAAGCCAACGGTGGCGCGATAGAGCGGGGAGAGATCGAAATTACGCATGTGGGATATCCTTCTTCAAGCGATTTCCATGTGGCGGCCTTCCTGTTGCGGACAGGCCATTGTTTCTGATCACCGGGCCCTCAAGTGGCACCCGGTATCATTCAGGTAGGCAGGGAAAAACGCGGTTTCAAGAGGGCGCGTGCTGGCCTTCAGGGCCGCAGGAATTTCGCGCCGCTGCTGGATTTTCCGTTGATGTCGGCCCCGAAGCGGCGCGGCCCTGACGGCCCCGCTTCGATCACCCCGCGCCCGGCACGCAGGGCGGTTTTCAGTTCGGCCACGGCCTCGGGCAGCACCATGCCGAAGGCGATGTGGCTCTCGCCATCGCGGTAACCCGACGAGATCAGCGAAACGATGCGCCGCCGACGCCCGTCGCCGCCAAAGACCGGCGCGCCGGAGGAGCCGTAGTATACGTCGCACGACAGCGCGAGCGCTTCGGTATCGCGCTCTACCACCTTGCAGGAGCGCTGCCACGAAGGCGCTTCGTCGCGCCCCCTGGCATAAGAGACGACGCTCACCGGCGCACCCGCCTGCGGGGCCACATCCACTGCATAGGGCGCAATAATGGCCGTGCTCACGGAGCTGGACAGCTGAAGTAGGGCAACATCCTGCACGATGTTGTCCCGGCTGACCGGCGCGAAGGGCACATAACCTTCCCGTGGCACGGCCCGCAGAACCGCCGCCTGAAACAGAGCCGTTCCATCCCTTAAACTGGCACTGAACAGGGTGCGTGACAGGTCACGCGGTTGGCGGGTCCTACGATCGAACAAACAATGGGCAGCGGTGAGCACCAGATCGGGTGCGATCAATGCCCCGCTGCAATAGCTATCTTCCCCCAGATCGATCCGCCCCACGGCCTCCAGCCCGAAGACATCGTCGCGGTCGGTGAGGCGTTGAAGGCCGCTGTCCTGCTGGGCCAGCGCTGCGGCGGGCAGGAGCAGAAGTAAGGCGGCAAGGCGGAGGAGAGGTGTCATGAGCGGCCGCGCCTCAGGGCCGCAGGAACTTCGCGCCGGAGCTTGCGCGATCTTCGCTCAGGCTCATGCGGCGCACGGTGGGGCGGGCACGCTGGAAGGGGTCGGCTGCGTCCTCCATCATCGCCATGACGGTCGCCAGCGGCGTTTCCAGTTCGCTGCCCAGCGCCACTTTCTGATCGCCTACCTCGGCCTTGGCCGAGACGACGGACACGATCTTGGCGATGCCATTCTGCATCACGAAGATCGGCGCACCAGACGAGCCGAAATCCACATCGCAGGAGAGCACCAGCGCACCGGACTGACGGGCCAGCACATGGCAGACTTCCTGCAGCGAGGGCTGTTCGGAGCGATCCTGCGCGTAGGACACCACGCCCACCTCATCGCCCCGGCGGGGTCGGGTGTCGATGGCGAAAGGCTGGATCGTGCCATTGCGCACGGGCTGGTCGAGGCGCAGCAGGGCAATATCATTGCGCACCTTGCTTTCGCCATCCGCCGCACCAAACAAGTAGTCCGGGTGCACCACCGCATGGCTGATGCCCCGATAGGCCGAGGCGCGGCCATTGCGCCATCCGGCAAGGAACTGGATGCCGGAAATATCCACGCGCGCGCCGGTGGGGCGGTCAAAGAGGCAATGGGCGGCTGTCAGCACCAGATCGTCGGCAATCAGGGCCCCGGTGCACATGCTGCGGTTGCCGATGTTGAGCCGGCCCACGGCTTCCCAGCCCTTGCCGTCATCGGCCGTCTGCAGGGCGCGCAGGGAATGCGCATCGCCCGCGCCGAATCCCTGCGCCTGCGCCGCGCCGCCCCAGGAGAGCAGGAAAAGCAGAAGAATGGTAAAGAACCGCATGAAGCCTCCGAATATCTTCCCCGAAAGCTAGCGGCGGCGTTGGGCAGGATTGTGGCCGGTTGGGGCCAATGCTGCGGTTCTGTGAAGGCCCGGGGGCCGCGGTGCGCCGAATTGATTAACCACGCAGGAGGCCGGCTGTGACGGCTCAGCCGTCCGACGGACGAAGGATCACAGGCTGCCCATGCGGTGTGCGGCGATAGGCCTTTTCCCACCCCGCTCGGCGCGCCTTGCGCGCCCCGGCGTCTATCCCGGCCTTTGCCTCGGCCAGATGCTCAAGGGCGGTCAGAACCGCTGTGTAGTAGGTATCCAACGTATCCGGCGCGCCCGCCGCCTCGGCCTCTTTCAGCGATGCGCCCAAGGCCTCAGCCCAGTCGGATGTGCTGAAATGCCCTGCCTGCACCATGGCATCAGCCAAGGCGAGGGCCTGGGCCTGCCAAGGTTCGTCGAAAGCCGCCACCGGAGGCGCGAGCGGATCTTCGGGCTGGAACTCAGGCCGGAACAAGGTAGCTCTCCCAAAGATCCAGCGTGATCTCGTCGCGCGGGTTGGCGGTCTCGCCCCAAAGCTCCTGCGCGCTGAAGACGACCGTGTAGAGGTGCTCCGCCTCATCAAGCCCCAAGGCCCCCTTGTCAGGCAGCACATGCGCCCCGTGGTGGGCCAGCACCCGGCCCGCCGCCCCCCGCGCGTAACGTGGCAGGCGGGTGTGGCCTGACCCCATGTGCCGACGGGTCCGGACGGTCTCCCCTTTGGTGAAGCCCGGCGCCGCCGCGATGTCCCTTACGAAGCTGAAATCGCTGGCCGCTTCCTCGGCCAGAACCTCCGCGAGCGTCATCGCCTTGGCCGCCGGAGCAGGATCGCGCACATGGCCGCGCGTTATGTCTGCAAGCGTCACGGTGCCGCCATCCAGCAGGAACATGAAGTAATTGGCGCACCACTTGTTGAAATAGGCGTAGGTCAGGTAATCGCCCGGCACCATGCGTTCGATGCCGTGGCGGAACCAGTCGATGGTAATGCCCGGCGCGATGGGACTGCTTGAGAGCCCCCACATGCGCTGCTCCCAGATCTCCAGATCAGCGAAATCGGCGCTGCCTTCGGTGATGGGAATGGGCCCGAAGCCCTCCATCCCGCCCAGATCGTGAATGCCATCCATCACGCGGCCTCCGTTTTCAGGTCGCGTTCGGTGCCGATCATGGAATTGCGCGTGACGATGGCCGCGAGAGCCTCTTCGCTCCAACCCTCTGTGCCTGCCGGGCGCTGAGGGATCACCAGATACCGCAGCTCCGCCGTGCTGTCCCAGACGCGCACGCCCACGTTCTCTGGCAGGTCCACGCCAAACTCGCGCAACACCGCGCGGGGCTCACGCACGGTGCGCGCCCGGTATTCGGCGGATTTGTACCACGCCGGGGACATGCCGAGGATCGCGAACGGGTAGCAAGAGCACAGCGTGCAGACGACGATGTTGTGCTGATCCCCCGTGTTCTCGACGGCCTTCAGATGGCCGGTTGCGCCGCCCTGAAAGCCGAAATCCTTGATCGCTTCCGCTGCGTTCTCCAGCAGCCGCGCGCGGAAGGCCGGATCCACCCAAGCGCGGGCCACCACCTGTGCGCCACGTTTGGGGCCGACATGTTCCGAATAGGCCTCGACCCAGGCGTCCACGCTTTCAGGGGCCACCAGCCCGCGCTCCACCGCGAGGCTTTCCAACGTCTTGACCCGCAGAGCCGGATCGGACGGCAGATGGGAATGGAGATCCCGGTGGTGCCGCGCGGCCTCTTCGCTGTCAAATGTCGGCATGGCGCCCCCCATTGGCAAAATCATCGCTCCAATGGGGGGAGCATAGCACGAAAGGCCCGGTTTTTCCCTAGTGCGGGCTCAAACTCTGGCCCCGCGTGGGATCGGCTTTACTCCGCCTGCGCCAGAGCGCGCGGTTTGGGGCCGCCGGTGGCCCAGTCCAGAAGCTCCACGCTGTGCACCACCGGCACCTGCGTACCGCCGCCGATCTGCATCATGCAGCCGATGTTTCCGGCTGCGATCACATCGGGCTTCCTGGCCTCCAGCGTGCGCACCTTGCGCTCCTTGAGCTGCTTGGAGATCTCCGGCTGCATCAGGTTGTAGGTGCCGGCCGAGCCGCAGCAGAGGTGGCTGTCCGCGGGCTCCACCACGGTGAACCCGGCCTTCTTCAGCAGCGTCTTGGGCGCAGTCTTCACTTGCTGGCCGTGCTGCAGCGAGCAGGCCGCGTGATAGGCCACCGTGAGGCCCTTGTCCGCGCCTTCCGGCACGTCGAGCTTTTCCAACAGCTCGGACACGTCCACCGCCAGTTCAGAAACCTTAGCAGCCTCCGCCGCGAGCGGATCATTGCGGAACATATGGCCGTAGTCTTTCACCGTGGTGCCGCAGCCCGAAGTGTTGATGACGATGGCATCGAGCCCCTCGCCGTTCACCTCGGCCATCCAGGCCCGGATGTTGGCGGCAGCAGCGGCGTGGCTGGCGTCCACCTTGCCCATGTGATGGGTCAGCGCGCCGCAGCAGCCCATGCCTTCCGCGATCACCACCTCGCAGCCCATGCGCCGCAGCAGGCGGATGGTGGCGTCGTTGATGTCGGTGTTGAGCGCCTTCTGCGCGCAGCCCGTCATCAGCGCCACGCGCTTGAGCCGCTCGCCCTTGGCCGGGAAGACCTGCGGATCGTCGTTGCGGCTCACCGGCGGGATAGACTTGGGCGCCATCTCCAGCATCGCCTTCAGCCGCGCATCGGGCATCAGGAACTTGAAGGGCCGCCCGATCTTTGCCCCCAGAAGCGCAAGGCGGAAGCGCGTCGGATAGGGCAGGATCTGCGCGAGGATCCAGCGCAGGGCGCGGTCCGAGAAGGGGCGTTTGTAGGTCTTCTCGATATAGGCGCGGGCTTCGTCCACCAGATGCATGTAATGCACGCCCGAAGGGCAGGTCGTCATGCAGGCCAGGCAGGAGAGGCAGCGGTCGATGTGTTTCACCGTTTTCTCATCCGCCGGGCGCTCATTTTCCAGCATGTCCTTGATCAGGTAAATGCGGCCCCGCGGGCTGTCGAGCTCATCGCCAAGCACCTGATAGGTCGGGCAGGTCGCCGTGCAGAAGCCGCAATGCACGCAGGAGCGCAGGATCTCGTTGGCGCGCTGGATGCCGGGGTCTTTCAGCTGGGCTTCGGTGAAATTCGTCTGCATTGGTCTTTGTCCTTCAGCCCATGATGCCGGGGTTGAGAATGCCGCGCGGATCGAACCGCGCGCGCAGGCCTGCCGAAAGCGCGGCCACGGGGGCAGCCTCTACGGGGAAGGCCGGATCCTTCACCCCTGCCCCGCGCACACGGGTGGCATGGCCGGGCAGCCCACCAAGGCTCGCGCGCACGTCCGTGCCTTCCGGCACCCGCGCCCACAGGAGCCCGCCGCCCCAATCATAAAGCACCTCTGCGCCTGAAAGTCGCCGCGCGGCCTCCGGCCCGTCGCTGGGTTTCACCGAAATGCGCCAGACATCGCCGGGCTGGCCTGCGTGTTGAGTCACGTCGCGGACCCAGGCCCAACCGGCGGCGGTTTTCTCGGGATCGTCCTCAATGGTGACATCGCCAAAGCCCGCCAGCTTCTCCTTCACCGCCTGCGCCCGGTAGGCCACGGAGGGCGCAAAGCCCTCCACGCGGATCATCGTCACCGGCGCGCCGTCCACTCCCTTCTGCGTGTGGGCGGCACCGGACACATCGAACGGCGAGCCCAGCGCCGCCGCCATCGCCGCGACGGCCTGATCGTCCGCAAGCCCTTCGATCAGCACCGTTGCCGTGGCTTCCGGCGCGGGCAGCACCTTAAGCGAGACCTCCGAGAGCACCCCAAGCGTGCCGTGGCTCCCGGCCATGAGCTTCACGAGATCATAGCCGGTGACGTTCTTCATCACCCGCCCGCCGTTCTTCACAACGGTGCCGCTGCCATCCACGTAGCGCACACCCAGCAGGTGATCGCGGCAGGCCCCGGCCTGAATGCGGCGCGGGCCAGAGGCATTGGCCGCCACCGCGCCACCAATGGTCGGCGTGCCCTCACGGCCCAGAAGCGCGCGCAGGTCGGGCGGCTCGAAGGCCAGCCGCTGGTTTTCGGCGGCAAGCACCGCATCGATTTCGGCCAAAGGCGTCCCGGCGGCGGCCACGAGGGTGAGCGCACCCGGCTCATGCAGGCTGATGCCGGTGAGGCCAGCGGTCTCCAGCGGGGTGCCCACGGCGTGGCCGATGGTGCGGGTGCCGCCGCCCTTGATAGCCAGCGGGCCTTGCGCCGTGGCGATGGCCTCGGCCAGCTCGGTTTCGGTCTTCAGTGTCATGCGTTGGGCTCCGGTGTCAGGCGGCGGCGCGGCGCGGTTGGGAGACGGTCAGCGGGAAGACCTTCGCGGGGTTCAGCAGCCACTGCGGATCGAACACATCCTTCACCGCCATCTGCGCTTCCAGATCCTCGGGCGCATATTGGAAGCCCATCAGGTCGCGCTTCTCCACGCCCACGCCATGCTCGCCCGTCAGGCAGCCCCCCGCCTCGACGCAAAGCTTCAGGATCTCCGCGCCCAGTTCCTCGCATTTCTCCAGATCGCCGGGCTTGTTAGCATCAAACAGGATCAGCGGGTGCATGTTGCCATCGCCCGCATGGAAGACGTTGGCCACATCCAGCCCATATTCGCCGGACAGCTCGCCAATCCGGCGCAGCACCGTGGGCAGGGAGGAGACAGGGATCGTGCCATCAAGGCACATGTAATCGTTGATCTGCCCCATCGCGCCGAAAGCCGATTTGCGCCCCAGCCAGATGCGCCCGGCCTCATCGGCATCCTTGGCTTCGCGCAGCTCCACCGGGTTATGACGGCGGGCGATCTCGGTGATCAGGCCAAGCTGATGCTGGATCTCCGCCTCGCTGCCTTCCACCTCCACGATCAGGAGCGCCTCGCAATCGGGGTAGCCTGCCTTGGCGAAGGACTCGCAGGCGCGGATGCAGGGGCGGTCCATGAACTCGATGGCCACCGGCAGCACGCCCGCGCGGATGATGTCGGACACGCAGGCCCCGGCCACCTCATTGCTGTCATAGCCGATCAGCACGGGGCGCGCGCCTTCGGGCTTGTGCAGGATGCGCAGCGTGGCTTCCGTGACGACGCCAAGCTGCCCTTCGGAGCCGCAGATCACGCCAAGCAGGTCCAGCCCCGCCGCATCCAGATGCGCGCCGCCGATTTCCACCACGGTGCCATCCATCAGCACCATCGTCACGCCCATCAGGTTGTTGGTGGTGACGCCGTATTTCAGGCAATGCGCCCCGCCGGAATTCATCGCCACATTGCCCGCGATGGCGCAGGCAAGCTGGCTTGAGGGATCGGGCGCGTAGAAGAAGCCTTCTTCCTCGACAGCCCCGGTGACGGAAAGGTTGGTGCGCCCGGATTGCACGCGGACGAAGCGGTTGTCGTAGTCGGTTTCCAGGACCGCGTTCATGCGCGCGGTGCCCAGGATCACGCAATCGGCAGTGGGCAACGCGCCGCCTGCAAGCGAGGTGCCCGCCCCGCGCGGCACCACCGGCACGCCCTCCTCATGGCAAACCTTCAGCACGGCCGAAACCTCCGCCGTGCTCGCGGGCAGCACCACGGCCATCGGCGGGCATTTATAGGCGGTGAGCGCATCGCATTCGTAGGCGCGGGTTTCCTCCGGCGCGTGGATCACCGCGCCGTCGCTCAAAACGGCGGACAGGCGGGAGACGATCCGCGCCTTGCGCGCAAGGATCCCGGCGTCGGGCTGTGGCATCTGCATGGCGTCTCTCCTCCATCCGGGGCGGCTTCGGCCCCTCACCCTCATTGGTAAAATTACTTTACCAATTTTTCCACCGATAGCAACGCTTCGGTAAAACACCAAGCATTTTCCACCCCCCTGTGCGCAAAGCGCGCAGGGCAGCTGCCTGCGACCCGAGCGGCATTAACCAATTGATAACCAAGCCGGGCGCAGTCTGGAGCCAGCAGTTCCCAGAGTGGGCCATTTTCCGTTTGCGGCCCGTGTCTGTTGTCAGGGAGGGGCAGAATGCGTGTTTTGCAGCGCGATCAGACACGGGCTGCCAGCGCAGCCAAAGCGGCCGATTCGCCCGCCCGCAGGCTGGCAGAGGCCGATGGCCCGCCGCCCGCCGTTCCCGCGCAGGCGCTTACCTTCTCGGTGCAGATCGACGGACACTGGCACGCGGGGATCCGCATTGCGCCCGATATGGCGGTGATCGAAGGCCCGATCGATGCGGACTCCTACGGGGAAATACGCGATTGCCGCCTGTTCTTTCCCTATGGCCGCCTTGAGATTTCCGTCGTGCGGAAGGCTGAAGTGCTGCACGACGATGAATTCCTTGGCGCGGCGAGGCTCTATTTTCCCGACTGCCGCTCTCCGGCCCGCGCCGAACTCGCCGCACTGATCCGCCTGCTGAACGCCCGGAGCCGCCGCGCGAAAGCCGCCGAGCGGCGCGAAGTCACCGATGCCGCGCTGCTGGCCGCTGTCCCCAAACCGGGCAGCCCTTCGGGATGGCGCGCGCGCCTGCGCCTCTGGCTGCGCCGTGGCCGCACAACCGCACAAAGGCCCGCGCGCAAGGATGCCCCCTAGCAACAGCAAGCGGCAGCGCTTAAAACGCGCCCTATGAATTTTCAGACCGCCCTGCCCCATTTCACCCCCGTCGACCTCGCCGCCGTTCTGCTGATCTGGGGCGGCTGGTTCGTGATCGGCCACCTCGTGGACAACGCCAAGAGCCACAAGCCCTCGGTTTCGGTGCTGATGCGGCGCTACCGGCGCGAGTGGATGCGCCAGTTCGTGACCCGCCAGCCGCGCATTTTCGACGCCACGATCCTGTCCTCGCTGCGGCAGGGCACCACCTTCTTTGCCTCGGCCTGCATGATCGCGCTCGGCGGCGGCATGGCCCTGATCGGCAACACCGAGCGGCTTTCGGGCGTGGCTGAGGATTTCACCTTCGAAACCGCGCCCGACATCGTCTGGGAGGTGAAGATCGGCATGGCGCTGATCTTTGTGGTGAACGCTTTCCTCAAATTCGTCTGGGCGCACCGGCTGTTTGGCTATTGCGCCGTGGTGATGGCCGCCGTACCCAATGATCACGACAATCCCGCCGTTTACGCCCGCGCCGCACAGGCCGCCGAACTCAACATCTCGGCGGCGCGCAGCTACAATCGCGGCTTGCGCTCCGTCTATTTCGCGCTCGCCGCGCTCACGTGGCTGCTAGGGGCTTGGGTCTTGCTGCTCGCCACCGTCCTGACGCTCTCTTTCCTATGGCGGCGCGAGTTTTCCTCACGTTCCCGCACCGTGCTGCTGGACGGGCTTGGAACCCTCTCAACGGAGCCTGCCGAATGAAACACGCCGCCTTTGCCCTCCTGCTGCTGTCCGCGCCCGCGCTTGCCGATGCCCCGTTCATCGACACCGCCTATGCCGAGCAAACCGGCGACACGTGGCGCTTTACCGTGACGCTCGCCCACCCGGACACCGGCTGGGATCACTACGCCGATGGCTGGCGCATCGTGGATGAGGATGGGCAGGTTCTGGGCGTGCGCGAGTTGTTGCATCCCCATGTGGATGAACAGCCGTTCACCCGCTCGCTCGGCGGCGTCTCCCTGCCCGAAGGCACCACCCATGTGGGCATACAGGCGCGCTGCAATCAGGATGGGTGGGCCGCGCCGATCTTCCTGATCGAGCTGGAGTAAGCCCGGCTCACGCCTCCCGCCGCGCGCGCCGCCCCTCATAGAGCCAGGCGCCCACGGCCAGAAGTGCGGCCAGCATCAGGAACAGCCAGCCCGGCAACAGCGGCGCGACGCGCACATCCGTGGTCAGATAGGCCTCGCGCGGGGTCAGCCCGAGCCAGCCCCGGCCCGCGGCGGGCCGCCCGGCGCGCACATTGCGCAGGCCCGGCATACCTTCCGACAGCGCCACGGCCCCGCCATTCGTCGCCGCCACCTGCGCGGCGAGCGGCGCGGCGGAG
Source organism: Pseudoruegeria sp. SHC-113 (assembly GCF_025376885.1). Taxonomy (NCBI): domain Bacteria; kingdom Pseudomonadati; phylum Pseudomonadota; class Alphaproteobacteria; order Rhodobacterales; family Roseobacteraceae; genus Pseudoruegeria; species Pseudoruegeria sp. SHC-113. Next base: position 814,490 of record NZ_JAHUBR010000001.1, on the reverse strand, counting down.
GCGATGGTTTCCTCGAACTCGCGCGGTGCGGCGGGCCCCAGCGCGATGACGCTTTCCAGATCGGCTTCGGTGAGGCGATAAAGCCCCATGTCCGGCCCCAGATAGGTGGCCTCGTAGCGCCCCGGCGCGACCTGCTCCAGCGTCACCGAAACGCTGCTGCCATCGGGTGTGGTGATCTCAACCGGGCCGACCTCTTCGCCCAAAGTGCGGCGCACGATGGTCATCTCCTGCCCGTTGGCCTCGGCCCAGAGGGCCTCCTCCTCCAGTTCGGGTTCCTTCATCATCCAATGCGCCAGCCGCCGCAGCAGCTCCAACTGCGGGCCGCCGCCTTCAAAGCCCCGGCTCCAGAGCCATGCGTGATCAGAAGCCAATAGCGCCACGCGCCCCTCGCCGACGCGATCCAGCATCAGGAGCGGACGGCCGTCGATGCCCTCCATCACCTCGCTGCCGCCGATGGGCTCCAGATCCACGAGGCGGAACCAGCGGCCCCACTCCGGCGGGCCTTCGCCATCGAGGAAGGGCGTATCCAGCCCCTCCGTCACCGGGTGGCGCTGGCCCAGTTCGGTGATCGCGGGGCGGAAGCCCTCCTCGATCACCCGCGCCGTGGGGGCGGCGGGCAGCACCGAGGCGATGCCGGAGTGAAACAGGCTGTCGGCGGAGGCAAAATCCGGCCCCGCGGCGATCAGCACCGCGCCGCCCTCTTCCACGTAGCGGGCAATGTTATCAAGGTAGAGCCCCGGCAGAATGCCGCGCCGCTTGTAGCGATCGAAAATAATCAGATCGAACTCGTCGATCTTGTCGAGAAACAGCTCGCGCGTGGGGAAGGCGATCAGCGAAAGCTCCGACACCGGCACGCCATCCTGTTTTTCCGGCGGGCGCAGGATGGTGAAATGGACGAGATCCACAGAGCTGTCGGATTTCAGCAGGTTGCGCCATGTGCGCTCGCCCGGATGCGGCTCGCCCGACACCAGAAGAACGCGCAAGCGATCGCGCACGCCATTGATCTGCACCACGGCGGAGTTGTTGCGGGTGGTCAGCTCGCCTTGGGCTTCCGGCACGGTGATCTGCACCACGTTCAGCCCGCCATGGGCCAGCGTGATCGGCAGTTCCAGATCGCGCCCCGTGGGCACCTGCACCGAGACCGCCGGATTGCCGTCGACCGAGATCTGCAACTCGGCCATCCCCATCACGTCTTCCGGCACCGCGCCCTGATCCTCCACCCGCAACCGCAGGGAGACCTCCTCGCCCAGAATGCCGAAGGCCGGCGCGTTGCGCACGGCGAGGCGGCGATCCCAGTCCTGTGGCTCTCCGGTGAGCAGCACATGCAAGGGAGCGGGCACGGCGGGCTGAAGCTCGGCATCATGGGCCTGCCCGTCGGTGAGCAGGAAGACACCTGCCAGCCGGTCATCGGGCAGGTCGGCCATCGCCTGCGCCAGCGCGCCCATCATCAGGGTGCCGGTGTTTTCGTCCCCGTCACCCACCACCACGCGGCGCACCTCGGTGTTGGGGCGCGCGGCGAGGGCAGCATCGAGTTGCGCGGCGGCCGTGTCCATCTGCGCGGGGCGCGCGGCGATGGTCTGGCTCGCGCTGCGATCCTCGATCACCAGCGCGATGTCAGAGAGCGTTTCGCGTTCCTCGGTTTGGAGCGACGGGTTGGCCAGCGCAAGCAGCAGCACAGCACCGCCAAGGGCGCGAAGCCACCAGCCTGAAAGCCCCCGGAACGCGGCAAACACCAGCAGTGCCGCCAACAGCGCGGCCCCAGCCCAGATCAGCGGCCAAGACACCAGCGCGTCGAAGAGGATCCTGTCTGCCGTCATTGCCCCAGCCTGTCCAGAAGCGCAGGCACATGGACCTGATCGGATTTATAGTTGCCCGTCAGCACATGCATCACGAGGTTCACCCCGAAGCGCAGGGCGATCTCGCGCTGCATTTCGCCGCCGAAGCCGCGCCCGACGGGGAACATGCGCCCGCCGCGCTCATCTATGGCCCAGGCCGCCGCCCAGTCGTTGCCGCCGATCACCACGGGTGTGACGCCATCGTTGAGATTGCGGAAGGGCATGCCCTCAATCTGCACCGCATCCGGCGGCGCGGCCTCCACCCAGACATCGCGGCCCGCGTGGCGGCCGGGGAAATCCTGCAGCAGATAGAAGGTGCGGGTGAGCACGTGATCGGCCGGGATCTGCTCCAACGGCGGAATGTCGAGCGGCGCGGCAAGGCGCTGCAGTTTGCGCGCCTCCGGCGTCTGGCCCGCATAGCCCGACACATCGGCATCACGGGTGTCAAACAAGATCATGCCGCCAGAGCGCAGGTAACGGTTGAGCTTGGCATAGGCTTCCTCGCTCGGGATCGGCTGGCCGTAGGAAATCGGCCAGTAAAGGAAGGGGAAGAAGGCCAGCTCGTCGGTTTCGAGGTTCACTGCGATGGGCTCCGCCGGCTCCACGGCGGTGCGCTGGAAGAGCGTGCGCCCGAGGCCGCGCAGGCCGGCTTGCGCGATGGCGTCAAGCTGTGCGTCGCCCGTCATCACATGGGCCAGCACCACTTCCTGCGTGGCGGCCAGCGCAAGGGCCTCGGCGGCTGGATCGTTCTGCGCCTCTTGCGCGAAGGCAGGCGGCGTGGGCAGCAGCAGCGCGCCCAGGCCGAGAGTGGCAATCAGCGCCGTGGTCCGCGCCGGGCGGCGCAGCAAGCCCGAAAGGCGGCCCGCGACCAGAAGAGAGGCGAGAATATCGGCGATCAGCAGCGCCAGCGCGGCGGTGAGCAGCGGCCCCTTCAGCGTGATCTCCCGCGCCACGGCCAGGCCTTGCACAGGCACGCCCACCGGCCATGCGGCGCGCGCCAGTTCGGTTTCAGCACCAATTACGTTCAGTGCGATGGCGCGATCCCCGGCAGCGTAGAGCCCCGGCGGGGCGCTTGGGCCGGTGGTGCCCTCGGCGATCACCTCGCCCGGCACACCGGACAGCGCACCTGCCTCGGCGAAATCTCCAAAACCATCCAGAACGCGCATCGGCTGCCATGTGGTGCCCTCGAGATCCTCCACCGTGGGGCGGGCCGGGCGCGTGGAGACAGCGAGCCGCTCCAGCATCTGCACGAAGAGGCCGGAAAGGGGCAGGCTCGACCATTCAGCATTGGCGGTGACATGGAACAGCACCACCTGCCCCTCGCCAAGGCTCTTGCGGGTGACAAGCGGCGTGCCGTCTTCCAGTACGGCGATGGTGCGGCTCGCAAGCTCCGGGTCGGGCTGGGCCAGCACCTGCGCGCTCACGTCCACATCCTGCGGCACGGCGAGGCCGAAAAAGGGCGAGCCGTCGGCGAAGGCGCGCAGGCTCTTGGGCGCGCCCCAGCTCATCGCGCCGCCGACGGTGCGGCCTCCGGCGCGCAGGCGCACCGGCATCAGCGGATCCTCGGCCTCGCGGCTCACGTCGCTCGCAGCAAGGCGCGGGCCGGCAAAGCGCACGAGCAGCCCCCCGGCCTCGACCCATTCCTGCAAGCTCGCCGCCTCCCCGCCCGAAAGCGTGGCGACATCGGCAAGGATGATGGCGTCGGGATTGGCGGGCAAAAGATCGGTCAGCGCGCCTTCCAGCAGGTCGGCGGTGGGGGCGAGCGCCTGCCGCAGGTAGTGCAGCGGCGAGAGCAGCTCCAGCCCTTCGCGATCCTCGCGGCCCGCGATCAGCGCCACCTCGCGCCGTTTCAGCGCATCGTCAGTCAGCGACACCGCGCCTGCCGAGCGCACACCACCCAGCGCGAAACGGGTCACGCGGTTGCGCAGTTCCGGCGGCAGCGCGAGGACGACGGTGGCCTCGTTTTCGTCCGGCTGGAACTCCGCCGAACCGCTGGCCAGCACGCGCTCGGTGCCGGAGGGGTCCAGCCCGATGGCGCTCACCGGCACCGATTGCGCCACGGCGGCCAGATCGCGCAGCACGGTGACATCGATCACGCCGTCCGCATAGGTCGCCGGGCGCAGGCCAAGGGTGGGGCTTGGCGGCTGGAACACCGTCACCGCGCCCCGGGTTTGCAGGGCCGAGAGCAGCGGACCACGGCTGTCACGCGCCAGCCCGTCGGAGATCCAATAGGTCTCGAAACTGCCCTGCGGCAAGGAAAGCAACCACGCCGAGAGCGCCTCTGTCGACGGCGCATGGGGCTGCGGGGCGAGGCCTGCGAGCCGGGGCTTCCACGCATCCGCCGCAAGGAAGGGCAGATCGCCCGGCGGCGGCAGGTCGGTGAGCGAGACAACAGCCACCGAGCGCCCGGCGCGCGAGGCCTCATCCAGCAGGCCTTCCACCCGCTCCATGCGGCGCGGCCAGCCCTGTGCTGAGGCCCAGGTGGAATCCGAGACAATCAGCAGCGGCCCCTCGCCGCCACGATCCGGCTGCGGGTTCAGCACCGGCCCCGCGAAGCCGAGGATCAGCGCCGCGATAGCTGCGAGGCGCAGAAGCAGCAGCCACCACGGGGTGCGATCGGTTTCGCTTTCCTCGTCCTTCAGGCCCAGAAGCAGCACAACGCCCGGAAAGCGCCGCCGGATCGGGGCAGGTGGCATCACGCGCAGCAGGATCCAGAGCACCGGCAATGCCAGAAGCCCCAACAGAAGCCAGGGCGCAGTGAAGCCTATGGGGCCGAGCACAAGCATCAGCGGCGCCCCCGCTGCAAGGCCTGATGCAGCCACAGGAGCGCGGCCTGCCCCGGCTGATCGGTATGGTGCACATGCAGCTGCCAGCCCGTGGCGCGGCAGAGCGCGGTGAGTGCGTCGCGCCGGGTGGCCAGCCGCTCCAGATAGCGGCTGCGCAGATCGCCTGCGCGGCGGGTTTCATGGCTCATGGTGCCGCCGACGCTTTCAAAGATGGTGCGGCCATCGAAGGGGAAGCTTTCCTCCTGCGGGTCCAACACCTGAAACAATACACCCCGCACATCGCGATCCGCCGCGCGCGCCACGGCGGATTCGATCCCAGCCAGGGGCCCGAGAAAATCCGAAAAGAAGACAGCCGCCGAATGGGGCCGCATGCCCCGCGTTTCCGGCGCGCCATATTCCGCGCCCTCGCCTTCGCCCAACAGTTCCTCGGCCAGCCGCAACAGCTGCGCCTCGCCTGAGCGCGGCGGGTGGTCCGACGTCGTCAGCCCCACGCGCTCGCCCGCGCGCACCAGCAGGATCGAGAGTGCCAGCGCCAAAGTGCGTGCGCGAGAGACCTTGCGCGGCCAGCCCTCATCCGAGGTGAAATCCATCGCGCGGGCGTTGTCGATCCAGAACATCACGCTCTGGGCCGCCTGCCATTCGCGCTGGCGGATGAAATGCACATCCGATTTGGCAGAGCGCCGCCAGTCGATTAGCCGCGCCTCATCGCCCTCCGTGGCCGGGCGGTATTGCCAGAACTCATCGCCCATCCCTGCCCGCCTGCGCCCGTGTTCGCCCAGCAACACGGTGGCCGCAAGCCGCTCGGCATCCGCCAGCAGGGGCGGGAAGGGCGCGGCGGTTTCCGCCGCCGTCCGGCGAAGGGCGCGGGGGGCTCTCACGCAGCGGCCTCGGTGCGCGACACGCGCTCAGCCACCTCTGCGATCACATCCGAAAGCTCCACACCACGCGCCCGCGCCGCGAAGGAGAGCGCCATGCGGTGCGACAGCACCGGGCGCGCCATCCGCAGCACATCCTCCGGCGAAGGCACGAGCCGCCCGTGCAGCAGCGCCTCGGCGCGCACGGTGAGCATCAGCGCCTGCGCCGCACGCGGCCCCGGCCCCCACGACACGTTCTCGCGCACCACATCCGGCGCGTCGGGATCATCGGGGCGGCAGGCGCGCACCAGATCGAGGATCAGCTCCACCACCCCCTCGCCCACCGGCATCCGGCGCAGAAGCGTTTGCGCGGCCAGAAGCTCTTCGGCGGAAAAGACAGCCTGTGCCTCCTCCTCCTCAACCCCCGTCGTCGCGAGGATGATCGCGCGTTCGGTGTCGCGGTCCGGGTATTCGACGTCAATCTGCACGAGGAAACGGTCAAGCTGGGCTTCGGGCAGCGGATAGGTGCCCTCCTGCTCGATCGGATTCTGGGTGGCGAGCACATGGAAGGGCGCGCCCAGCGCGCGCTCCTCGCCGGCGATCGTCACCTTCTTCTCCTGCATCGCCTGCAGCAGCGCCGATTGCGTCCGGGGGCTTGCGCGGTTGATCTCATCGGCCATCAGAAGCTGGCAGAAGATCGGCCCCTGAATGAAGCGAAACTCCCGCTCACCGCCTTTTTTCTTTTCCAAAACCTCGGAGCCCAGAATATCGGCCGGCATCAGGTCCGGCGTGAACTGCACGCGGGAGCCATCGAGCCCCATGACGGTGGAGAGCGTCTCCACCAGCCGCGTCTTGCCGAGCCCCGGCAGGCCGATCAGCAGCGCATGACCACCGCACAGAAGCGAGGCCAGCGTGAGGTCCACCACCCGCTCCTGACCGATCAAACGTCTGGAAATGCTGGCCTTCGCGGCGGCGAGCTTTTCACCGAGGGCTTCGATATCTGACACGAGGTCTTCGGTCTGGGGCATGGCAAGTCTCCTCTGCTCGCTATATGAGCTATTAAAGGACGATAATTCCCACAGCACAAATGGCAAAACCTATGGCTGATGAAAACATCGTGAAACCGAGCGCCGACACGCTGGCAGCCGCGGCGAAAGCCGCCGGCAAGAAGGGCCCGCCGCCGGTGCACCTGTGGAACCCACCCTTCTGCGGCGATCTGGACATGCGCATCGCACGCGACGGCACGTGGTTCTACCTCGGCACCCCCATCGGGCGCTTCGGGCTGGTGAAGCTCTTCTCCTCCATTCTGCGCAAGGATGGGGAGGATTACTTCCTCGTCACCCCCGTCGAGAAGGTGGGAATCACCGTGGAAGACGCACCCTTCGTGGCGGTGGATTTCGAGGTGGAGGGCGAAGGGGCGGAGCAGCAGCTCACCTTTCACACCCATATCGAGGATGTGGTGACGGCCGATGCCGCGCATCCGATCCGCGTGGTGCGGGATGCCGAAACCGGCGAGCCCTCACCCTATGTGCTGGTGCGCGCCAATCTGGAAGCGCTGGTCGACCGCAAGAGCTTCTACCGGCTGATCGAACTGGGCCAGCACCGCCAGCACGAAGGGCGGCTCTGGTTCGGAGTCTGGTCGGGCGGGAGCTTCTTCCCGATCATCCCCTCGGAGGAGCTGGAATGACGCGCCCCCTGCAGGCCCATCTCACCTTCAGCGCCATTACATCGGGGCTGATGAGCTTCATCGTCACCTGTGTGGCCACATGGAAGGCGCTCGGATTTGGCGCGGGGTTTCTGGGCGATTGGCTCGCAGCCTGGGCGCTGGCCTGGCCCATCGCCTTTGCGGTGATCGCCACCGTCGGGCCCATCGTGCGCAAGCGGGTGAACGCGCGCTTCGGGGTTTAGGGTCGGAAACCGGGCAAGAAAAACGCCTCCCCCTGACAGGCTCCTGACAGTATGCTGTCAGGGGGGCTGTGGCAGAACATCGGCATTGCCAACCCAAACTCAGGATTTGAGACATGCCGACCGATAAAGAACACGCCCTCGTCTGGTGCGAGATTCCCGTGAGCAACCTCGCCGATGCGATGGATTTCTACGCCACCACGATGAACTGGGAGTTGAAGCTCGATGAAAGCGGCCCCAATCCGGTGGCCTATTTCCCGATGACGGAGACCTCCATCGCGGGCCATCTCTATCCGGGCGAACCCGGAGGCGGCGCGGGCACCACGGTGCATCTGGCCGTGAGCGACACCGCCGAAGCCACCGCCGCGCGCGCCGTGGCAGCAGGCGGCACCCGCGTGGCCGGGCCGATCACCATCCCGCCGGGGCAGTTCATCTACATCCTTGATCCCGATGGCAATTCCATCGGCCTCTTCGAGGCCGCCTGAGCCATGCGCCGCGCCGACCGCCTGTTCCAGATCGTCCAGTCCTTGCGGGGCGGACGGCTGCTGACAGCGGCGCGGCTGGCCGAAAGGCTGGAAGTGAGCGAACGCACCATCTACCGCGACATCGCCGATCTGATCGGCTCTGGCGTCCCCATCGAGGGGGAGGCCGGGGTCGGCTACGTCATGCGCGCGGGCTATGACCTCCCGCCGCTGATGTTCACCCGCAGCGAGCTGGTGGCGCTGGTGGCGGGTGCACGCATGGTGCGCGAATGGGGCGGGGCCGGGATGGCGCTGGCCGCCGAAGAAGCACTCGTGAAGATCGACGCGGTGCTGCCACCTGCAATGCGTGAAAAGACTGAAACCGTGCGCGTGCACGCCCGCAACCCCGGCGACCTCACCCCCCAAACCCGCGCGCTGCTGGACCGGCTGGAAGACGCCGCCGAAACGCGCACCGCGCTGCAGATGGCCTATGAAGATCAATCCGGCGCCGCCACCACGCGCCGCATCCGCCCCCTTGGCCTCTGGTTCTGGGGCAAGGTCTGGACGCTCGTGGCCTGGTGCGAACTGCGCGAGGATTTCCGCATGTTCCGCGTGGACCGCATCACGGATGTGCAGGATGATGGCGCGTTCCCCAACGACGCCGCCAAGTCCCTGCGTGCCTTCTACGCTGCCATGGCCGCCTGTGAGGACATCCCCGACCGCAGGCCAGGATGATCCGGGCGAAGGGGGGCTCTGCCCCCCGTCCTTCGGACTCCCCCGAGATATTTTTGGAACAAAGTGGGGCCCCTTCAGCTTGGCCCAATTATCCCGGGGTGAATTGGCCGGAAACGGCCAAGAGGGGCAGCGCCCCTATTCGTCGAGCGAGCCGTGGATGGCAAATTGGTCGAGGCCGGCGTCGCTGGGTTCGATGAAGCGGAACTGTTCGCGCACGCCGGTCTCGGCGAGGCTGCGTTGCACGGTGAGCAGCGTGTTGGGCGCGTGATCCTCGCAGAGCGCGCGCATATGGGCGATTTCCTCTTCGGCCACGGCGCGGGCGGCTTCTGGCGAGGGCGCGCCGTAGATCTGCACGAAATGATCGGCGAGGCGCTCGGCGAGGTCCGCCAGTTCGCCGGGCTCGATCGCGGTGACGGCGACGAATGTCACGCGGCCGAAGGTTTCAAGGCCCAGCCAGCCGTTGGCGAAGGCCTGCCGCGCCTTGCCGGTGAGGTCTGCTTCGCCCCAGTTGGAAAATTCGAACCCGCCAGAGATGGCCCATTCCCCGGTGCGCGCGGGGCTTTGGAAGACGTTCATATCGCTTTCATCGAAATGAATCGCGCGGGCGAGTTTGGCGGCGTGACTCATCGGGTTTCCTCCAGAAGGCCAGTCAGGGGCAGAAGGCGCGTTTCGCTGCCCTGCCGCAGAAGCATGCCGAAATTCTCGTCCACGCCCAGAAAGCTGCCGCGCAGGTGTTCGCCCTGCCACGGCTGAGAGATCTCCTCCCCCAGCCCGTGGGCAAGCCCGCGCCAGTCAGTGTGCAGCGCGGCAGCGCCGCCGTCTTCCAACCGGTTGATCCAGACGAGCGTATGTCGCGCCCAGCTTTCCAGAAGCTGGCCCGGATCCACCTCGCCGCAACCCTCGGCGACGAGGCCGGTGGCATCGGGTGTGATGCCGGGCGCGTCCGGGTCCGGCGGCAGCCAGGCGAGGCTCAGGCCGACCACCAGCCAGTCAGGCACCTGATCGGGCTCCTGCGTGGAGGCCGCGACACGAAGCCCCCCGCAAAGCGCGCCGTTTACGCGCACACCCCCGCTCCATTCCAGATGCACCGCCACTTCCGGCGGTGCCAGCGCGCCGAGCGCATTCTGCAACCCGAGGCCGCAGGTGGGCAGCATCGCCATCGCCGCGCGCAGCGGCACTTCGGGGGCGAGCACGAGGGCGGCGCGGATCGTGTCGGCCCCGATGTTGTACGCCACCAGTCCCGCATCACATCCCAGCGCGGCCTGAGCACAAGCACGCTCGAAGGGATCCACCGTGCCGGAGAGCGCAAGCCCCGACATCAGCGGCGGAAAGCTCAGCGCCTCGCTCACGCGAGCCCCCGCGCCACCAAATCGCGCGCCACGGCGCGGAAGGCCTCGGCCTGCGGGCTTGTGGGCTTCGTCACCACGATCGGCGCGCCGCCATCGGCGGCCAGCCGGATATCGAGATGCAGCGGGATCTCCGCCAGAAGCGGCACGCCCAGCTTCTCGGCTTCCGCCTTCACGCCGCCATGGCCGAACACATGTTCCTCATGGCCGCAGTTGCTGCAGATATGGGTGGACATGTTCTCGATCATGCCAAGGATCGGCGTTTTCATCTTGTTGAACATGTCGATCCCCTTGCGGGCATCCAGCAAGGCCACGTCCTGCGGGGTGGAGACGATGATCGCCCCGTCCACTGCTGCCTTTTGGGTGAGCGTCATCTGCACATCCCCCGTGCCCGGCGGCAGATCGACGATCAGCACGTCGAGCGCGCCCCATTGCACCTGGTTCATCATCTGCTGCAGCGCGCCCATCAGCATCGGCCCGCGCCAAACGACCGCCTGATCGTCCGGCGTCATCAGCCCGATGGACATCATCGTCACCCCGTGGTTACGCAGGGGCAGGATTGTCTTGCCATCCGGCGAGGCCGGGCGACCGGAGACGCCGAGCATGCGCGGCTGGGAGGGGCCGTAGACATCGGCGTCGAGCAGGCCGACCTTGCGCCCCTCAGCGGCCAGCGCGGCGGCGAGGTTGGCCGACACGGTACTCTTGCCCACGCCGCCCTTGCCGGAGGCGACAGCGATGATGTGATCGACACCGGGGATCTTCTGCGGGCCTTGCGGCTGCGCCGGACGGCTGGCTTTCAAATCCGGCGGCGCTTTCGGGCTGCTGTGGGCCGTCATCACAATGGAGACGCCCTGCACGCCGGGCAGCGCTTTGATCTTGGTTTCCGCCTCTGCTTTGGCGGCTTCGGCCGCAGGCGCGCGGGAGGGATCGATCTCCATCACGAAGCGCACGGCACCGCCGTCCACGGTGAGCGCGCGCACCATGCCGGAGGCCGCAAGATCGCCGCCGCCGCCGGGCAGCTCGACCGTTTTAAGAACGGCGAGCACGTCTTCACGGGTCAGGCTCATGCGTTATCCCCGGCGATGGTGCCCGTGACGGTGTGGGTCAGGTTCAGCCCGTCGATGGTGAGCACCACCTTGGCCTCATAGGCCTCGCCGGGCTTGCCGGCCTCGCGCATGGCGGCTTCGATGGCCTGCTGGCTCGTCACGCCGACCTGCTTGAGGAACTTGCGCATGGACATGTTGAAATCGTCGCTCATGGGGCGATCTCCCGTTGGTTTCTGGAGTGTTCTTTGGGGTATTTCTGTGGGGATTGACGCGCGAAACGGCTGCCGCTTACGCTTTGCCAAGGGTGCGAACAGGGGCGCGAAAGCGAGGGAGGCTGCGGATGCGCACAGAGGGATTCAAGCGAAGCCTGGCCATTGCGGCCCTGATTTTCTGCGGCGCTCAGGCCGCCGCGCAGGAGCGTCAGATCACGCTCGGCGCGGCGCCCGAACTGGCCGAAAGCGGGCTTCTGAAGCATATGCTGCCCCGGTTTTCGCTGAAAAACTCTATCCGTGTGGCCGTGGCCCTGCCCGATGCCGAGGGCGTGGACATGCTGCTCATTGCCCGCCCGGCCGAGGGCGGTGGGAAGGCGGCTTTCTCCGGCGGTGGCACAACTTATGTGCTGATCGAAGCCGATACATCCGCCGCGGAGCGGGCCGAGTATCGCGCGAAATTCGCCGACTGGCTGCTGTCGGACACCGGCCTGAACACCGTGCTGGCCTTCCAGCCTGCGGCGGGCGAGGCCTATACCGCGCCCATGGTCGAGGCCGTTGTCGCGGAGGCCACCGTGTTTGACGGCGACGCGGAAGAAGGCGCGCGTCTGTCGCTCACGCTTTGCGGGCGCTGCCATGTGATCGGCGAGATCAACCGGATGGACGGGCTTGGCTCCACGCCCTCTTTCGCCGTGCTGCGCACTTTTGGCGACTGGGAGGAGCGTTTCATGGCCTTCTACGCGCTCAAGCCACACCCGGCGTTTACGCAGGTCGCCGACATCACCGAGCCCTTCGACGCGACGCGCCCAAGCCCCATCGCGCCGGTGGAAATGACGCTGGAGGATCTCGACGCGATCCTTGCCTTTGTGTCCGCCATCGCCCCGGCTGATCTGGGCGCTCCAATCCAGCATCAGTGATCCTTGCGCTCGCTGTAGTAGTCGTCGGTGGTACGCGGTTTGGGCCGCTCGCCGCCTGAGAACGGGTTGTTCTGCTGGTGGAACTGGGCGTTGACCCGGCAATTGTCGCACATGCGGATCATCTTCCCGGCCTCGCTGGTGGCAAACATCGGATGCTTCCCGGCGAGCTGCTCCACGATGCGCTCCACTGTGGATTTCACCCCGAAGAGCGCGCCGCATTCGATGCAGGCGTAGGGCTCTTCTTCGTGCAAAACCACTTGCGCCAGAGCGGTTTCCGAGAGGTTCATCCGCGGCTCAAGGGCAATGGCCTGCTCCGGGCAAATCGTCTTGCAGATGCCGCATTGCAGGCAGGCGTCTTCCTGGAAACGCAGCTGCGGCATGTCCTCGTTGTCCAGAAGCGCGCCTGCGGGGCAGAGCGACACGCAGGAGAGGCAGAGCGTGCAGGCGTCGGTATCGACCAGCACCGCGCCATAGGGCGCGCCTGCGGGCAGCGGCAGGGTGGCGTCACTGCCGGGGTTCAGCGCCTTGGCGGCGAGCCGGGTGACCTGCCGCCGATCCCCCAAGGGAAGCACGGGTGCGATGGGCGCGGGCGGTTTTGCCGCCTCGTAAAGCTGTGCGCTCAAGGCGTCCGGGTCCGCGATATCGAGCACATGGACCTGCGCGCCGGAGGCCCCGGAGAGCGCACGGGCCAGCGCTGCCTCGCCTTCGATCACGCCGGCTTCGGCTTTGGGCGCGAGCAGAACCGAGACCTCGGCAAAGCCGACCGCCAATGCTGCCAGCATCTCGGCATGGCCAAAGCCCGTCACGGTACCAACCGCCAGCGGCAGCACATCGGCGGGAAGGCCGCGCCCGAAGCGGGCGGAGAGCGAGATCATCTCGCTGCCGTAGACGTCATCATGCACCAGAAGGCGCGGGGCTTTGCCGCCGGCCTTGGCGTAGGTTTCGGATAGTACCTGCATCCGGCGCACCGCATGGGCCACAGGCGGATCGTCATAGGTGATCGCACCGGAGGGGCAGAGCGCCGAACAGGCGCCGCAGCCGGCACAGATCATCGGGTCAATTGCCACATGCTCGCCATCGGGCGTGATTGCCCCGGTGGGGCAGATGTCGAGGCACTTGCTGCAGCCCGTCTGCTCGGCGCGGGCATGGGCGCAGATATGTTCGTTGTAGGCCAGATAGAGCGGCTTCTCGAAGGTGCCGACCATCTGCCCGGCCTCGAAAATCGCCGCCGCCACGGCCTTGGCATCCCCCGGATCGGGGCGCAGGTAGCCTTCGCGTTTCTCCGGCGCAGGAAAGAGCGGCGTGCCGCCCCGCAGATCGAGGATCACATCGCATTCCGTCTGGCCGCCATCGCGCGGTGGCGTGAGCGTGAAGGCTCCGCGCCCGCCCCGCTCGACCTGCTGCAAGGCATCGACGCGCAGCGCAAACTGGCCCAGCGCGCCCGAGGCGAATTTCAGGCGGCCCACCACCACGTCAAAGCCGCGATCCAGCGGCAGCTCGGCGGGGGTTTCCAGCAGCACGGTGACGCTCAGGCTCCCGGCCAGTTGTGCGGCGGCTTCAAAAGCGCGTTCGGCGGGGCCGAGGATTAGGCAGAGCCCTTCCGAGGTCACGTCGAGCAGTTTGCCGCCAGCCGGCGGGATCAGGGCTTCGGCGGCCAGCGCGGCCATTTTCGGCGCGGCGGAGTCGCCTTCGTCGGACCATCCGGCCCGGTCGCGCAGGTCCACGAAGAGCGGTGTCGGGGCCTCGATTTCAGCCGCCAGATCCTCGAAAAAACTGCGCTCCTGCTGGCAGGCGATCACGGCCTCGCCTTGCGCGATCAGGGCGGCGGCGGCCTCGGCCTGCGCGCCGCACAAGCCCGAGTGCACGCGTGAGCAGGCGAGCCCGCTTGCCGCGCCGATTGCCGCGCCGTCGATCGCCTGGCTCCCCAAACAATCACATAAAATCAGCTGCTTGGCCATGTCTCCTCCTCGGCAATGTGCCGGTGCGCCGGGCCTGGCGATCGCGATTCCCCTATTCACGTAGTCACGAAACCTAGGGCGCGTAAAGGCGTTTTCAGGGAAAGCGGCAGGTGATTCGCATGCCGCATCGCAGCACCTCCCCAAGCAAAAAACTCAGGCTTTCGCAAAACTAGACAATTCGTCCGAGCCGCGCACCGCGCCGATCCCGGGACGGTCAAAATGTCCACCTTTGGTCCGGCCCACTTGCCCTGAAGTAAATTTCCTTTGCGAAAGCGCGAGATCGGCTCAGAGTGGAAGGGCCAGAGACAAAAGTCCGGCAACGGGAGGAAGACATTACATGCCGCAGGCCACTGCTTCGATGCCACTCGGGATCGTCATCCGGAAATCTCCGGGGGTGACGCGGTGGGCGCAGTGGGCGTGGAAGGCGGTGGCGGTTCTGCCCGGAGCGCCGGACCGCAGCTGGTACGAGCTGCGCCGCGAAGGCGAGGCGGTGGAATACCACGCCGCCACCGTGCCGCTGGAGCTGTGGCGCGGCGAAACCGAGGCCTATCTCACTGCCCTTTCGAGCCGCGTGCCTAGCATCGGCGTGGTGCTGCGCCCAACGCCCGGCAGCCCGACGGGCCTTGAGGTGGTGATGGCCACGGCCTCTCCCTACGAGACGCAGGATTACCTCGATAGCGGCGAAGAGATCGTGGAGCTGGTGCCGATGCCCGAGGGGCTCGTCGGCTGGATCCATGCGTTCGTGCAGGAGCACCACGAGGACGAAGTCTTCGTGAAACGCCGCCGCGACAAGCGCCGCGTGGACATGAAGGAAGACGGCAAGGGCGATGCGCGCATCCCGCAAATGGCGGATGTGTTCCGTGCGCCGGGCAGCCGTCGGGGGCGTTTGCAATGAGCCGGGGCGCGGATTTCTGGTCGCGCCGCAAGGCGGGCGTGCAGGCCGAGGCGGCACAGGAGGCCGCCGCGCTGGCCGCTGCCGAGGAGGAGGCGCAGGCCGAAGCCCTGCGCGCCGAGCAGGCCGAGCAAACCGACGCCGAGATCCTCGCCAGCCTCGATCTGCCCGATCCCGACAGCCTGCAGCCCGGCGACGATTTCTCGGGCTTCATGACCAAGGCCGTCCCCGAACACCTGCGCCGCCGCGCGCTGCGCAAGCTCTGGCGCTCGAATCCAGTGCTGGCCTGCCTCGATGATCTGGTGGATTACGCCGACGACTACACCGATGCCGCGACCGTCGTGAAGGATCTGCAGACGAGCTACATCGTCGGCAAGGGGCTGAGCGTCCATGTCGAGGAAATGGCCCGAAAGGCCGCAGAGGCAGCCAAGGACACGCTCGTGGAAGCAATCGAGGCAAGCGACGCAGAGGTGGCTGCAGAGGCACCGACCGAGGAGCCGCTGCTCGCCGAGGCCGCGCCTGAAGCACAAGCTGAACCCGCGCCCGACCACATGGCCCCTGCCGCCGAGCCCCTTGCCCCGCCGGCGCGCCGCCGCATGGCGTTTCATTTCACTGCCGCCCCCGAAGGAGCCTAGATGTCTGCAGAAGCCACCCCCATTGCCATTGCCGAGGAAGATCAGCTGCGGGCCGATCTCTACGATTTCCTCGGCGTGCTTCTGGCAGCCCCGCCCAATGCCGATCTTCTGGGCCGCGCCGCCGCGCTGTCCGGGGATGAGAGCGATCTGGGGCAGGCCGTTTCGGCGCTGTCGCGCGTGGCGAAGGTCACCAAGCCCAAAGCCGCGGAACGCGAGTTCAACGCGCTGTTCATCGGGCTTGGCCGCGGCGAGCTGCTGCCCTACGCGAGCTTCTACCTGACGGGGTTCCTGAACGAAAAACCGCTCGCCCTGCTGCGCAACGACATGGCCGCACAGGGCATCACGCGGGCCGAGAACGTCTATGAACCCGAAGACAACATCGCCAGCCTGATGGAGATGATGGCCGGGATGATCACCGGGCGCTTCGGCAAGCCCGCGCCGCTGGAGGTTCAGAAAGCCTTTTACGGCAAGCACATCGGCCCCTGGGCCGCGCATTTCTTTTCGGATTTGGAAGGGGCTCAGTCCTCGGTCCTCTATGCCTCTGTCGGCTCGATCGGCAAGGCTTTCATGGAGATCGAGCGCGAGGCCTTCCGGATGAGCGCGGGATGAGCCCGCACCCCTTGAACAACCCTAAGGAGGAGCAAGGATGAGCAAGAAGACTGAAGGCGAAGGCACCAGCCGCCGCGGGTTTCTGAAACTCGCTGCCACCGGTGCACCGGCTGCCGTTGCGGCCGCCGCCCTGCCCGCAGACGAGGCCGAAGCGGCCGAGGCTCCGGGCACCGGGATGCAGGATACCCCGCACACCCGCCAGTACTACGACACCGCCCGCTTCTAAGAGCGGACGGACGGCACTACGGCCCGCCGGTTGCGTGACGCCCAGAAAGGCCAGCCATTTTTCATACCCAGCCCACCGGGGAAGCCCGGTCTAGCAAGGGAGAGGACACATGCTCAGGAAAAAGACCAACGGGGTTGCGCGACGCCCCCAGCGGACAAGCCTCCTGCAAAACATCGCCGATAAATCGGTGGATCGCCGCGCCTTTCTGCGTGGCTCCGGCCTGGCCATCGGTGGCCTAGCCGCACTCGGTGCCACCGGAGGCACCGTCACCCGCGCCAACGCCCAAGCCGCCATCACCGGCGCCGTGGAGACGGTGAAATCCGTCTGCACCCACTGCTCGGTTGGCTGTACCGTGGTGGCAGAGGTCAGCAACGGCGTCTGGATCGGGCAAGAGCCCGGCTGGGACAGCCCGTTCAACCTTGGCGCCCATTGCGCCAAAGGGGCAGCCGTGCGCGAACACGCCCACGGCGAGCGCCGCCTGAAGTACCCGATGAAGAAAGAGAACGGGGAATGGGTGCGCATCAGCTGGGAGCAGGCGATCGACGAGATCGGCGACAAGATGCTCTCGATTCGCGAAGAAAGCGGCGCAGACAGCGTCTACTGGCTCGGCTCCGCCAAGCACAACAACGAGCAGGCCTACCTGTATCGCAAGTTCGCCGCCTACTGGGGCACGAACAACATCGATCACCAGGCCCGGATCTGCCACTCCACCACCGTTGCGGGTGTTGCGAACACATGGGGCTACGGCGCCATGACCAACAGCTACAACGACATCCACAAATCCCGCGCGATCTTCCTGATCGGCGGCAACCCGGCCGAGGCGCACCCTGTTTCGCTGCTTCACATCCTGAAAGCCAAGGAACAGAACAACGCACCGCTCATCGTCTGCGACCCGCGCTTCACGCGCACGGCCGCGCACGCCGATGAGTATGTCCGCTTCCGTCCGGGCTCCGACGTGGCCCTGATCTGGGGCATCCTGTACCACATCTTCGAGAACGGCTGGGAGGACAAGGAGTTCATCCGCACCCGTGTCTGGGGGATGGACCAGATCCGCGAGGAAGTGCGGAAATGGAACCCGGAAGAAGTCGAGCGCGTCACCGGCGTGCCCGGCAGCCAGCTGCGCCGCGTGGCGCTTACCATGGTCAACAACCGCCCCGGAACCGTGATCTGGTGCATGGGTGGCACGCAGCACACCAACGGCAACAACAACACCCGCGCCTACTGCATCCTGCAGCTCGCCCTTGGCAACATGGGCACCGAAGGCGGCGGCACCAATATCTTCCGCGGCCACGACAACGTGCAGGGCGCAACCGACCTTGGCGTTCTGGCCGACACGCTGCCGGGCTACTACGGCCTGTCGGCCGGCTCCTGGGCGCATTGGGCCCGGGTCTGGGAAGAGGATCTGGACTGGCTGAAATCCCGCTTCGGCACCATCAAGGGCGCTGACGGCAAGGATAAAGCCATGATGAACCTGACGGGCATCCCCGTAAGCCGCTGGATCGACGGTGTTCTGGAAGCCAAGGAGAACCTTGATCAGCCCGACAACACGCGGGCCATGGTGCTCTGGGGCCACGCGCCGAACTCGCAGACGCGTCAGAAGGAAATGAAGACGGCGATGGAGAAGCTCGACCTTCTCGTCGTGGTCGATCCCTTCCCGACCGTCTCGGCTGTGCTGCAGGACCGGACCGATGGCGTTTACCTGCTGCCGGCGACGACGCAGTTCGAGACCCGCGGCTCGGTGACGGCCTCCAACCGCTCGCTGCAGTGGCGCGATCAGGTCATGGCGCCGCTCTTCGAGAGCAAGCCCGACCACGTGATCATGGCGCTGTTTGCCAAGAAGTTCGGCTTCGAGGATCGGCTGTTCCGCAACATCTCCATGGATGGCGAGAACGAGCCCAACATCGAGGACATCACCCGCGAGTTCAACCGCGGCATGTGGACGATCGGCTACACCGGGCAGAGCCCGGAACGGCTGAAGATGCACATGGCCAACCAGCACACCTTCGACCGCACCACGCTGCAAGCTGTGGGTGGGCCGGCCGATGGCGACTACTATGGCCTGCCGTGGCCGAGCTGGGGCACCGCCGAGATGAACCATCCCGGCACGCCGAACCTCTATGACATGTCCAAACCTGTCAGCCAGGGTGGCCTGACCTTCCGCGCCCGTTTCGGCGTGGAGCGCGATGGCGACAACCTGCTGGCCGAGGGCGTCTATTCGGCGGGTTCGGAGATTCAGGACGGCTACCCCGAGTTCACCATGCAGATGCTGATGGATCTCGGCTGGGACGGCGACCTGACACCGGAAGAGCGTGCCGCGATCGAGGCCGTGGCCGGTGATGGCGACATTGGCACCGTGAACTGGAAGACCGACCTCTCGGGCGGCATCCAGCGCGTGGCCATTGCCCATGAGTGTGCGCCCTTCGGCAACGCCAAGGCCCGCGCGGTTGTGTGGAACTTCCCGGATCCGGTGCCGCTGCACCGCGAGCCGCTCTATTCCAACCGGCGCGATCTGGTGGCGGACTACCCGACCTACGAGGACAAGCACTTCTGGCGCGTGCCCACGCTGTACGCTTCCATCCAGAAGAACGACTTCTCGAAGGACTACCCGATCATCCTCACCTCCGGCCGTCTGGTCGAATATGAGGGCGGCGGGGACGAAACCCGGTCCAACCCCTGGCTGGCCGAACTTCAGCAAGACATGTTCGTCGAGATCAACCCGCGTGACGCCAATAACCTTGGTGTGCGGGACGGCGCGCAGGTCTGGGTCGAAGGCCCGGAAGGCGGCAAGGTCAAGGTGATGGCCATGGTGACGGAACGCGTGGGCGAAGGCGTTGCCTTCATGCCGTTCCACTTCGGCGGGCATCTGGAAGGGGAGGACCTGCGGAGCAAGTATCCGGTCGGTGCCGATCCTTACGTGCTCGGTGAATCCACCAACACCGCCCAGACCTATGGCTATGACTCGGTCACCCAGATGCAGGAGACGAAAGCCACTCTCTGCAAGATCTGGGCCGCATAAGGAGGAGTGAGAAATGGCAAGAGCGAAGTTTCTCTGTGACGCCGAGCGCTGCATCGAATGCAACGCCTGCGTGACCGCCTGTAAGAACGAGCACGAGGTGCCCTGGGGCATCAACCGGCGCAGGGTGGTCACCATCAACGACGGCAAACCCGGCGAAAGGTCCATCTCGGTGGCCTGCATGCACTGTTCGGACGCGCCCTGTATGGCCGTCTGCCCGGTGGATTGCTTCTACCAGGACGAAGAAGGCGTGGTGCTGCATTCTAAGGATCTCTGCATCGGCTGCGGCTACTGCTTCTACGCGTGCCCCTTCGGCGCGCCGCAGTATCCGCAGGCGGGCAATTTCGGATCCCGCGGCAAGATGGACAAATGCACCTTCTGTGCCGGTGGCCCGGAAGAGACCCATTCCACCGCCGAGTTCGCCAAATACGGGCGCAACCGGATCGCGGAAGGCAAGCTGCCGATCTGCGCCGAGATGTGCTCCACCAAGGCGCTTCTGGCCGGCGATGGCGATGTCGTCTCCGCGATCTACCGCGAACGCGTCGTGGCGCGCGGCTTCGGCTCCGGTGCATGGGGCTGGGGCACGGCCTACGACCAGAAAGGCGGCTGACCTTACCGGTTGCCTTTTGAACCCGCCGGGGCGGCACGGGCTCATCCCCTTCCCGTGTTGCCCCGGCCCCGACAGGGCGGAGCTGGACTCCGCCCTGTTGCCGGATTTTGACTGCGCGTTTGAAAGGGGGGGCTGCGGCCCTAGGTATTCACCTGCCCCAACGTAAACGAGCCTGATCGCGAGCGAGCAAAGCCATGATGCGTTACGCCCTTTCCCTGCTTCTGACCGTCACCCTCTTGTCTGCGGGGCCAGCCCCCGCGCTGGCACAGGAAGCCACAGGCCCGGCAGAAACCACGTCCGAGGCCAGCCAACCCGATCCGCGCGCCGCAACGGGCGGTGCCCAGACGCGCGAAGACATCATGGCGCGCCAGCGCGGCGAACAGGTGGACAACACATTCCGCCGCGAAGCGATCGGCGATCCGAACAACGCCGCAGGCATCACCAACCAGCTTGGCACGCTTGGCGGCGTGTCGGACTCCGAACTCTGGCGCGCGCTACGCTTCAACGAGGCCGATGTCACCGTCTCCACCGGCCGCGACGTGGATCGCGTGATCATGCAGGACGGCGGCATGGAATGGCTGATCTGGCGCGACACCACCCTGAAAACATGGGGCGGCTATTTCCTGCTCGGCGTGCTTGGCCTTCTGGTGCTCTTCTATCTGCTGCGCGGCAAGATCCGCATCGACGGCGAGAAGACCGGCCAATACATCCTGCGCTTCAAAGACATCGAACGCTTTGGCCACTGGTTGCTGGCGGGCTCCTTCATCCTGCTGGGCATCACCGGGCTGATCTCGCTCTTCGGGCGCACCGGGCTGATCCCCTTCCTCGGCAAGGAGGCCTATGCCACCATCGCGCTCTACAGCAAATGGGTGCACAACAATGTGTCGTGGGCCTTCATGATCGCGCTCGTGATGATCTTCGTGATGTGGGTCGCCCACAACATCCCCAACCGCCACGATCTTGTCTGGCTCGCCAAGGGCGGCGGGCTGTTTTCCAAGAACAGCCACCCGCCGGCCAAGAAGTTCAACGCCGGGCAGAAGATAATCTTCTGGGCGGTGATCGTGCTGGGCGTGTCGATCTCGCTCTCCGGTCTTTCGCTGCTGTTTCCCTTCGAAATGCCGATGTTCGCCAAGACCTTCGACATCCTGAACGCCATGGGCATCCCGCAGGCGATGGGCATGGGCGATCTGCAAACAGCCCTCACCCCGCAGCAGGAGATGCAGCTTTCCCAAGGCTGGCACGCCATCGTCGCCTTCGTCTTCATCGGCATCATCTTCGCTCATATCTATCTGGGCAGTGTCGGCATGGAGGGCGCTTTCGATGCCATGGGCTCTGGCGAGGTGGAAGCGCAATGGGCCAAGGAGCACCACAACCTCTGGTACGATGAGGTGCATGGCGCGGCGCAAGGCGACGGCAGCAAGGACACCCCGGCAGCCGCGCCGGCCGAATAGCCCGCCGCGCCCATGCCTGCCCTACGCTCGCGCCCTATCTTTGCCCTGTGTCTGGCAAGCGGCCTGCTCCTGTCCGGCGCGGGGATTGCGCAGGAGTTCTACACGCTGAAAGGCCACGGCGGCCCGGTGAAGGGGATCGACGTATCGCCTTCAGGGGAGTCGGTGTTGACCGCCAGCTTCGACTACACCGTGGGCCTCTGGCGGTCCGGCACGCCGCGCTGGCTCGAAGGCCATGACGCCGCCGCCAATGCCGTGCTGTTCATCGACGAGGCCCGCGCGGCCTCCGCCGGGGATGATTTCGCGGTGCTGCTCTGGGATCTGGAAGCGGGCACCGCAGAGCGGCTTGAGGGGCACCAAGGCAAGGTGATCGGCCTCGCGCGTTCGCCGGACGCCGCAACGCTCGCCTCATCCAGCTGGGATGGCAGCATCGGCCTCTGGGATCTTGCCACCGGCACGCCGCGCTTCCTGAAAGGCCATTCCGCAGGCGTCAACGCCACCGCCTTCTCCGCAGATGGCAGCACGCTCTATTCCGCCTCCACCGATGGCACACTCCGCGTCTGGGACGTGGCGACGGCACAGGAAACCCGCCTGCTGCTGCGCCACGGCTTCGGCATCAACACGCTTGTCCTGAACGCGGACAAAGGCTGGCTCGCCTATGGCGCCGTGGATGGCGGCACCCGCATCGTGGACGTGGACACCGGCGAGAAGATCGCCGATTTCACGCTGGACCGCCGCCCGATCCTCGCCATGGACATCAGCCGCGATGGCCGCCTGCTCGCGGTGGGCGATGGCGAAGGCTACATCATGGTGATCGACACCGAACGCGGCCGCATCGTGAACGATTTCAAGGCCGCCCTGCGCGGCCCCGTCTGGGCGCTGCGCTTCTCGGCCGATGGGCAGAACATCCACGCCGGGGGGCTGGATGATGCGATGTATTCCTGGCCGGTGGAGGCCGACGCCACCGAGGCTGCCATGGCCGCTGGCGAGCGCAGCTTTCTGGAAGACCCGGCGGAGATGGGCAACGGCGAGCGCCAGTTCAAACGCAAATGCTCCATCTGCCACACGCTCACGCCCGACAGCAAGCGCCGCGCCGGGCCGACGCTCTACGGGCTCTTTGGCAGGCCCGCAGGCAGCGTGGCCGGTTACAGCTATTCGCAAACGTTGCAAACCGCCGCCATCATCTGGAATGATGAGACCATCGACGCCTTGTTCGATCTCGGGCCGGATCACTACATCCCGGGCAGCAAGATGCCGATGCAGCGGATCACCGCGCAACAGGATCGGGACGATCTGATCGCCTACCTGCGCGCGGCCTCATCCGAAGAGGGGAGAGAGAAATGAAAACCATGTTGCTGGCCTTTGTCGCCATAGGGGTGATCTCCGTCGCCGCCTATTTTGCGCTTCAGAACGCGGGCTTCTCCGCGCAGGATCGCAACACCAGCGAGAACGTGCGCACCGATTGAGGCCCACAAGCAGCCAGATGAGCCAAATCCAAACGCCCCTCTCCCGCCCGCAGAAATCCGACGGGCAGGAGTTCGCCCTCTCCGGCGCGTCGATCCTCGTGATCGACGACGAGCCGGGGATGCGCAATTTTCTCGTGAAGATCCTCAAGCCCCGCTGCCTGCGGGTGGAACAGGCCGCCAACACCGATCAGGCCGCGAAGCTGATGGATCAGGTCCATTTCGACATCGTGATCCTTGATAACGTGATGCCCGGCAAGACCGGGCTCGACTGGCTGCGCGAGCAGCGCGAAGTGGGCTTTTACGCCGATGCGATCCTGATCACCGCCTTCGCCGATCTGGAAACCGCCATTCAGGCCCTGCGCGCGGGTGCGGTGGATTTCGTGCTCAAGCCCTTCCGTTCCAACCAGATTCTGAACGCCGTGGCCCGCTGCCTCGATCGTATGCAGCTGCGGCGCGAGAACTACCTGCTGAAGCACGAGTTGGCCAGCGATGCCGCCGGCGAGCGTGGCCGGCTTCTGGGCAGCTCCGACAGCATCCGTGAGATCCGCAACACACTGGAACGCGCCGCGCCTTTGCCCACCAGCGTGCTGTTTACCGGGGCCAGCGGCACCGGCAAGGAAATCGCCGCCCGCACGCTGCACGCCATATCGGACCGCGCCGCCAAACCCTTCGTGCCGGTGAACTGCGCCGCCATCTCACCGGACCGCATCGAAACCGAACTCTTCGGCCATGTGCCCGATGGCAGCGCGCCACGGCCTGAGCGCAAGGACGGGCTCTTTGCCTATGCCAACGGCGGCACGCTTTTTCTGGACGAAATCGCCGAGCTGCCCCTGCCCGTGCAGGCCACGTTGCTGCGCGTGATCGAAGAAAAGCGCATCCGCCCCGCCGGGGCGACGCGGGAAATCCCGCTCGACGTGCGCTTTGTCTTCGCCACCAACGCTGATCTTCCAGCCGCTGTAGAGGCCGGGCGCTTTCGGGCCGATCTGTACCACCGCATCAACGTGCTCACCATCACCATGCCGCGCCTGAAGGATCGCATCGGCGATGTGCAGGAGCTGGCGCTGATGTTCATGCAGAAGATCTCCCGCGATCTGGGGGTGCTGCCGCTCACGCTCACCGAAGACGTGCTGGTGAACCTCTCGCGCTATGATTGGCCCGGCAATGTGCGCGAGTTGCGCAACCTGATTGAACGCTCGCTGATCCTTGGTGAGTTTCCGCCCGAGTTCGCCGGACAACAGGAAAGCGATACCGACGCGCCGTCGGAATCCCTCCATGTGGTCGAGCGTCGCCACATCCTCGCGGTGCTCGAAGCCTGCGGCGGCAACCGCGCCGAGGCCGCGCGCAGGCTTGGCGTCTCACGCAAGACGGTGGACCGCAAATGCGCCATGTGGAATGTCTGAGGCCCGGCGGCGCGGCCTGAGCCGGTTCCGCTCCGTCCGCGTCCGGCTTCTGGCCATCGCGCTTCTGCCGATGCTCGTCGTCATGCCGCTGTTCATCGGCATCACGCTCTACAACTGGGCCGACCGCTTCGACAGGCTGCTGATCGCCAAGGTGAACGGCGAGCTGACCATTGCGCGCCAATATATGAGCAGCCTGCTGGAGGCCCGCAGCGCCGAAGTCCGCGCGCTCTCCGAAAGCGCCGCCTTGGCCGAGGCACGCGCGTCAGGGGATCCCGCCCGCATCAAAGCCCTGCTGGAAGCCCGCCGCACCGCCCTCGGCCTCGATTTCCTCTACCTCCTCCCCGCAGAGGCGCCGCCCCTCATAAGCCCCGCCTCCGCCAGCCTCAATGCCCCCGGCAAATGGCCCGTGGTGCAGGCCGCGCGCGCTGGCTCCCAATCCGCCGCCATCGATCTGTTCTCCGGCGCAGACCTCGCCGCCATCTCCCCCGCGCTGGCCGCACAGGCCCGGCTCGATCTGGTGCCCACCGAGGCCGCCGTGCCCACCGAACGAACCGAGGAAAGCCGGGGCATGGTGATGCATGTGGCCGCGCCCGCCGCAGACGGCAGCGCGCTCGTGGGCGGCGTGCTGCTGAACCGCAACCTCGCCTTCATCGACACCATCAACGATCTCGTCTACCCGGCCGAAAGCCTCACCGAGGGCTCACAAGGCACCGCCACGCTGTTTCTGGAGGACGTACGCGTCTCCACCAACGTGCGCCTCTTCGCCGATGTGCGCGCGCTCGGCACCCGCGTCTCCGCCGTGGTGCGGCAAGCGGTGCTGGGCGAGGGGCAAACATGGCTCGACCGCGCCTTCGTGGTGAACGACTGGTACATCTCCGCCTACCAGCCCATCGAAGACAGTTTCGGCACCCGCATCGGCATGCTCTACGTCGGCTTTCTGGACACCCCCTTTCAGGCCGCCAAACGCCAGACGCTGCTGATCATCACGGCGGCCTTCCTGCTGGTGGTGGCGCTTTCGGTGCCGATCTTCCTGCGGTGGGCGCGCAGCATCTTCAAACCGCTGGAGCGCATGACCCACACCATCGCCCGCGTCGAAGGCGGCGACCTGGGCGCGCGCACCGGCGCGCCGCAGACAGCCGATGAAATCGGCCGCGTCGCCGGGGCTTTCGACGATCTGCTGGAGCAGATCCAGGAACGCGACCGCCGCCTGAACGATCGCGTCGCCGAACGCACCCGCGCGCTGGAAGAGGCCAACCAGCGGCTGGAAGCCACTACCAAACAGCTCGTGGTGAGCGAGAAGCTCGCCGCCATCGGCGAAATCACCGCCGGCATCGCCCATGAGATCAACAACCCGGTGGCGGTGATTCAAGGCAACCTCGACGTGATCCGCGAGGAAATCGGCGCGGCCGATCTGGACGTGGAAACCGAATTTTCCCTGATCTACGAGCAGGTACATTCGATCAACGTGCTCGTCGGCAAGCTGCTGCAATTCGCCCGCCCAGAGGAATACGCAGGCGTGATCGACAGCCACCCGCCCGAAGCGGTGATCCGCGATTGCCTGCCGCTGGTGCAGCACCTCATGCACCGGGTGGCGATCGCAGTCGATCTGGACATGGCAGCCACGGAACCTGTCGCCATGAACCGCACCGAGCTGCAGCAGGTGCTGATCAACCTGATCGTCAATGCCATCCATGCCATGCCCGAGGGCGGTCAACTGGCGCTAGGCACCCGCGACCAAGCAGAGGGGGGCACGCCCGGCGTGCAGATCACCGTGACAGATACTGGCGCGGGCATGGCACCGGAGGTGGCAGAGCGGGTGTTTGACCCGTTTTTCACCACCAAGCGCAGTGAGGGCACAGGCCTCGGACTTTCGATCAGCCGCGATCTCATCACCCGTGCCGGTGGGCGTATCGCTGTGGCCAGCACGCCCGGCACGGGAACAAGCTTCACGATCTGGCTGCCCGCGGGCCAGGAGCCGCCCGCTGACAGCTAGGCCTCAGCCCCGCGCGGCTTCTGCCGCCGCACGGATGGCCCGGATGTTCTCGCCGTAAGCGGCAGGTTCCGCCACCGAGCCGCCCTTGAACACGGCAGAGCCGGCCACTAGCACATCGGCGCCAGCTTCAGCCACCAGAGGCGCGGTTTCCGGTGTCACCCCGCCGTCGATCTCGATATGGATCGGGCGATCCCCGATCATATTGCGCAGTTTGCGCACCTTTTCCACCTGCGAATGGATGAACTTCTGCCCGCCAAACCCGGGGTTCACCGTCATCACGCAGACCAGATCCACCATGTCCAGCAGGTAATCGACCGTCTCCACCGGCGTGCCGGGGTTCAGCGCCACACCGGCCTTCGCCCCTGCGCCACGAATGGCCTGCAGCGTGCGGTGGATATGCGGGCCGGCTTCCACATGGGCGGTGATCACATCGGCCCCGGCCTCAGCGAAGGCCTCGATGTAGGGATCGACGGGTGCGATCATCAGATGCACATCCATCACCGTCTTGATATGCGGGCGGATCGCCTTGCAGGTGGCGGGCCCGAAAGTGAGGTTGGGCACGAAATGCCCGTCCATCACATCCACATGCACCCAGTCACACCCCTGCGCCTCGATGGCGGCGCACTCGGCTCCGAAATTGGCGAAATCGGCAGACAGGATCGAGGGCGCGATCTTGATCGAACGATTGAAACTCATGGCAGCTCTCCTTGCTTGCCCCCTCCTAATCCGAATCCCGCGAAAAAGGCAAACCACAGCCCTTCAGCTTGGCGGAAAATATCCGCGCCGCAGGCCCCCGAGCCCCCCCGCGCCAGCGGAGGGGCGAGAGATCCTTCCGCGCCTGCAAGGCGCGTCCACTGGATTGCCCGCCCAAACAGGCACGCCGCGGCAGACTTGACCAAATGGTCAAACTTGCAATAGGCCAAACTTGAAATAGCCGAAGAGCCGTGAGACGGTTTGACATTCGACGAGCGGGAGGCTCAGCCGTGCAGACAGAGACGATGACATCAGAGACACAGAGCGCAGATACACGCACCGGCACCGCCCAGCTGCCGCAGCTCCATGAGCCGCGCAACCCTGGCATGGCGCTGGATCTGGACTGGATCCGCGGCCTGCAGGCCAATACCTCCGCCATCGAACGCCGCGCCGCCACGCTGCCGGGTCGCCGCTCGGTGAAGAAAGAGTACCAGGCCGCCTGGCTCCTGAAGGCGATCACCCTGATCGATCTCACCACGCTCGCCGGTGACGATACCGAAGGCCGCGTGCGCCGCCTCTGCGCCAAGGCCCGCCAGCCCGTCCGCCCTGACATCCTCAAGGCCCTCGGCATGGGGCCGATCCACACCGGGGCCGTCTGCGTCTACCACGACATGGTGGAAACCGCCGTCGAGGCACTGAAAGGCACCACCATCCCCGTCGCCGCCGTCTCCACCGGCTTCCCGGCCGGGCTGTCCCCCTTCCCGCTGCGCATTGCCGAGATCGGCGAGAGCGTGAAAGCCGGGGCCAAAGAGATCGATATCGTCATCACCCGCCGCCACGTGCTGCAGGGCAACTGGCAGGCGCTCTACGATGAGATGGCCGAGATGCGCGCGGCCTGCGGCGAGGCCCATGTGAAAGCCATCCTCGCCACCGGCGAGCTTGGCACCCTGCGCAACGTCGCCCGCGCCTCCTATGTCTGCATGATGGCAGGCGCGGATTTCATCAAGACCTCCACCGGCAAGGAAGGCGTGAACGCCACGCTGCCCGTCAGCCTCGTGATGATCCGCGCCATCCGCGAGTATCACGCCCGCACCGGCTACCGCGTCGGCTACAAACCCGCCGGCGGCATCTCCAAGGCCAAGGACGCGCTCACCTACCTCGCCCTCATCAAGGACGAGCTGGGCGATCGCTGGCTGCAGCCCGATCTGTTCCGCTTCGGGGCCTCCTCCCTGCTGGGCGACATCGAGCGCCAGCTCGAACACCACGTCACCGGCGCCTATTCCGCCGGCTACCGCCACCCGATGGCGTGATCGGGATGCAGCAGAACCCCTATATGCTGCTCTTCGGCCTCGCCGCCGCGATCTGGCTCGGCGCGCAGACATGGCGTCGGCGCAAGCTCAAACGCGCGGTGCGGGATCTGCCCACCCTGCTGCAGCGCCAGCTTGGCCCGGAGCCCGACTACCTGCCGCCCGAGCACATCGCACAAACGCCCGAGCTTGCCGCCTACGCCCGCCTGCACCAGCGCACCGCCCGCGTGCAGCGCGCCCTCTGGGGGCTCGCGGGCCTCTGGCTCCTGTTCGTCATCTTCCTCGTCCTGAGAGAGCACATCCAATGACCGTCAAAGAGATCTTCGAAACCATGGATTACGGCCCCGCCCCCGAAAGCGCCGCCGAAGCGCTCGCCTGGCTCGTGGACGCGGGCGACAGCTTCGGCCATTTCATCGACGGAAGCTTCACAGCCCCCGGCGCCGAAACCTTCGAAAGCCGCAACCCGGCCAATGGCAATACGCTCGCCCTTCTCACGCAAGGCAGCGCGCAGGACGTGGATACAGCGGTGAAAGCCGCCCGCCGCGCGCAAGCCAAATGGGCCGCTCTCCCCGGTCATGCCCGCGCCAAATACCTCTACGCGCTCGCCCGCCTCGTGCAGAAGCACAGCCGCCTTTTCGCGGTGCTGGAGACGCTGGACAACGGCAAACCCATCCGCGAAAGCCGCGACATCGACATCCCCCTCGTCGCGCGCCACTTCTACTATCACGCGGGCATGGCTCAGTTGATGGAGGCCGAGCTTCCGGGCCGCGAGGCGCTTGGTGTCTGCGGCCAGATCATCCCGTGGAACTTCCCGCTGCTGATGCTCGCGTGGAAGATCGCCCCGGCGCTGGCCATGGGCAACACCGTGGTGCTGAAACCGGCCGAATACACCTCGCTCACAGCACTGCTCTTCGCGCAGATCTGTCAGGAGGCGGGCCTTCCCAAGGGCGTCGTCAACATCGTCACCGGCGACGGGCGCACCGGCGAGGCCATCGTTGCCCACGACGACATCGACAAAATCGCCTTCACCGGCTCCACAGACGTGGGCCGCCGCATCCGAGAAGCCACCGCAGGATCCGGCAAGGCGCTCACACTCGAACTGGGCGGCAAATCCCCCTACATCGTCTTTGACGACGCCGATCTGGACAGCGCCGTGGAGGGGCTCGTCGATGCGATCTGGTTCAACCAGGGCCAGGTCTGCTGCGCGGGCTCGCGGCTGCTGGTACAGGAAGGCATCGCCGAGCGGTTTTACGACAAGCTCAAGGCCCGCATGGAAGGCCTGCGCCTTGGCGATCCGCTGGACAAATGCATCGACGTCGGCGCCATCGTCGATCCGGTACAACTGCAAACCATCACCCGCCTCGTGAGCGAAAACGCCCATGAGGGCGAGATCTTCCAGCCCGGCCCGGTGCCGGAAAACGGCTGCTTCTACCCGCCCACGCTGATCACAGGCCTGCACCCGGCCAGCCCGCTGATGCAGGAGGAAATCTTCGGCCCCGTTCTGGCCTCCACCACCTTCCGCACGCCCGAAGAGGCCGTGGCCATCGCCAACAACACCCGCTACGGCCTCGCCGCCACGCTCTGGACGGAAAACATCAACCTCGCGCTGGATATTGCCCCCAAGCTCGTCGCGGGCGTCGTCTGGGTCAATGGCACCAACATGTTCGACGCGGCCGCCGGTTTCGGCGGCGTCCGCGAAAGCGGCTACGGGCGCGAAGGCGGCTGGGAGGGGCTGTCGGCCTACACCAAGCCCGCCGGCAAAGCCAAAGCGCTCAGCCCCATTGCCCCCACCCCGGCGCCGAAAAAGCCCGAAGCCGAAGGGCTGGACCGCACCGCGAAATTCTACATCGGTGGCAAGCAGGCCCGCCCCGACGGCGGCTACGCGCAAGCCGTCTGGTCCCCCAAGGGCAAGCTTCTGGGCCATGTCGGCATCGCCAATCGCAAAGACGTCCGCAACGCCGTGGAAGCCGCTCAGGCCGCAAAAGGCTGGGCCAAAACCACCGGCCACCTGCGCGCCCAGATCCTTTATTACATTGGCGAGAACCTCTCGGCCCGCGCGGAAGAATTCGCCGCACGGATCGACGCGATGACCGGCGGCAAACAGGGCGCGAAGGAAGTGGAGACCGCCATCAGCCGCCTCTTTACCTATGCCGCCTGGGCCGACAAATACGACGGCGCAGCGCATGGCGTGCCGATCCGGGGCGTCGCATTGGCGATGAAGGAACCCATCGGCGTGATCGGCGCGCTCTGCCCCGATGAGGCCCCGCTTCTGGGCCTCGTCTCGCTGATGGCCCCGGCCATCGCCATGGGCAACCGCGTGGTGCTCGCCGCCAGCCACCCCTACCCGCTCGCCGCCACCGATTTCTATCAGGTGCTGGAAACCTCCGACGTGCCGGCAGGCGTGGTGAACATCCTCACCGGCCCCCACGGCGATACGGCCCCGGCACTCGCCGCCCATATGGACGTCGACGCCCTCTGGGCCTTCTCGCCAGGGCTCTCGGCCTTGGTCGAGAAAGCCTCTGCTGGCAATCTCAAGCGCACCTGGGTCTGCAACGACCAGGCCACCGACTGGTTCGCGGCCGAAGCCGAAGGCCGCCGCTTCCTCGAAGCCGCAACCGAGGTGAAAAACATCTGGGTGCCCTACGGCGAATAACGAAAAAGGCGCCCTCACCCGGCGCCCTTTCACTTTGTTCCACAAATACCTCGGGGGTGCGGGAGCAGCGCCCCCGCTTTACTTCCGGCGAAACGGCGCGGCCATCCTGCCAAAAAACCCCTTGGCCTTGTCAGCCGCCGCATCGGCCCGATCGTCAAGCTCATCCAGCGCCACCGCGGCATCCTCCAGAACCGGGTCGATCCGCCGCTCCTTGAAGCGCACCCAGACCCGCCAGAGCCAGAAGGCAAACGCCGCCAGCAGCGTCAGGATCACGATGTTGATCCAGGGGATGATCCGCACATCCGGCCCCTCGACAGGGCGCACACTCACCGCGTTGGGGTAAATCGACAGGAACTCGCTGCGCCAGCCATAGGCACGCATCGCCACCCATTGCGGGTTGTCGCGGTTGGAGATCAACCCCTGCGCCTCGGTGTGCAGGTTGGAGGAGTCGAGCTTGAAGTACGGCGGCCAGCCCCAGCCGGTGTCCTCGTTGCGAAACACCCGCGGCTTGCCATTGGCCTTGGTGGTGTTGATGAAACGCACATCGCGCTGCACCTTGCCATCCGCCGTCACCGTGCCAGTTTCCGAATTGGCCCAGAAGATCGAGTTCGGCGACACCTGCTCCAGCTTGATATCCACCCCCGTCACGATGACGATATCGGTCCGCGGCAGCGTGTAATGCAGGAAGGCAAACAGGCTCAGAAGCACCGTGCCGATCAGGCCCCATTTGACGTAACGCATTCTTCCCTCACATGAAATTCACAACATAAACGGTCGCTGCTATCGCCAGCATCGGCACAACGTAGACACCAAGGATCAGCTTGCGGCGCAACGATTGGTCATAGTCCCGCAGCCCTTCGCGCACAAACCCATCGCGGTCGCCCTCCCGGATCTCCTCGTCGAACTCCCGCTCTAGCTTCTCGCGCCGCACGGAGCGGGAATAGAGCGAAAGGCAGACATAGACCACCGTCAAAACGATGAACCCCACGACAACCAAACGCACCAAAGCCATCCCGGCCCTCCTTCTTCCCCTTCTATGTAGAGGCAGAACACACGGCATTCAAAGCCTGCCGTCCCACTCTTCTGACTGGAAATATCCCGGGGGGAGTCCCGAAAGGGACGGGGGGCAGAGCCCCCCTCCCCCGCTGCCCCGCACAGGGGCAGCCCCTAGCCGACCACGTTAAACGCCGGGCCATAAGGGTATTTCGTGATGTTCTCCGCACCGTCCTCGGTGACCACCAGAATGTCGTGCTCCCGGTAGCCCCCGGCCCCCGGCGCACCGTCTGGAATCGTGATCATCGGCTCCATCGAGATCACCATCCCCGGCTCCAGCACCGTGTCGATGTCCTCGCGCAGTTCCAACCCCGCTTCGCGCCCGTAGTAATGGCTCAGCACCCCGAAGGAATGGCCATAACCGAAGGAGCGATACTGCAGCAGGTCGCGTTCGGCAAAGAAGGCGTTTACGCCAGCGGTGATCTCGGCACAGCTCACACCGGGGCGGATCAGCGAGATGCCCAGTTCATGCGCGCCCACATTGGCCTCCCAATAGGCAAGGCTCGCCGCGTCCACCTCCGCCACGAAAAGCGTGCGTTCCAGCGCGGTATAATATCCCGAGATCATCGGAAACGTGTTCAGGCTCAGGATGTCACCGCGCTCCAACACACGCCCGGTCACCGGGTTGTGCGCGCCGTCGGTGTTCAGCCCAGACTGGAACCAGACCCAGGTGTCGCGGTATTCCGCGTCGGGAAACCGCGCCGCGATCTCGGCTTCCATCGCGTCCCGCCCGGCCATGGCCACGTCGATCTCGCGCTTACCCACGGCCACCGCGTCGCGGATGGCAAAGCCGCCCACATCGGCCACGGCGGCCCCGGCCCGGATCAGGGCGATTTCGGCGGGGGATTTATGCATTCGCTGGCGCATCGTGGCCGGGGCGATATCGGCCTTGCGGGCGGGCTTCAGGAAGGCCGCGAGCTTCTCGGCCTGCAAGAGCGTCAGGTGATCTCCCTCATAGCCGATCGCGCCGCCCTCTCCCGTCACCGAGCGGATCGCGCGCCAGTAGTTGTCGCGCTGCCAGTCGGTGTAGGTGATGTTGTCGCCATGGCAGCGCCGCCAAGGCTGGCCCGCGTCAATCCCGGCAGAGATCGTCACGCTGGTCTCCGGCGTCACCACGCAGGCATAGGGCCGCCCGAAGGCGCAATAGAGGAAGCCCGAGTAATAGGCGATGTTGTGCATCGAGGTGAGCACGCAGGCCGAAAGCCCTGCCTCCGCCATGATGGCGCGCAGGCCGGCGAGCCGGGTCTCATATTCCTCTGTCGCGAATGGTAGAGGCGCTTTCTCACCATTGTGGAAGCGGTAGAATTCAGGGCGGTCGAGTGTCATCTGAGACCCCTTTTCAGGCGGGGCCACGCAACGCATCACGGGCCCCTCGAAAGATCCCGGCGTTCAGGACGGCAGGCCGGTGAGGGCCAAGCAGCGCAGGCTGCGCCCCGGCGACGCCATCGCCGATGCTCAAGGCCAAGCTTTCCGAAAATCGCGCAGATTTGGCAAGGCAAAAGCCTTTGCCCACGTCCGCCCCTGTGAAACACTTTCCCAAAGGGAGGCACACATGGGACGTTTGCACGGAAAAACAGCCATCGTGACGGGCGCGGGCTCGGGCTTTGGCGCCGGGATCGCGCGCAAGTTCGCCGCCGAGGGCGCGCGGGTTATGGTGGCCGACATCAACATCGAGGCCGCGCGCAGCGTGGCCGAAGCGGTGGGCGGGATCGCCCAGCACGTCGATGTGTCGCTCAATGTCAGCGTGGAGCGCATGGCAAGGGCCGCCTTCGATACCTTCGGCCAGCTCGACATTCTCGTGAACAACGCAGGCATCACCCATCCGCCCATGCCGCTGGAGGATGTCTGGGAGGAGGAGTTCGACCGAGTGCTCGCGGTGAACGCCAAATCCGTCTACCTCACCGCCCGCCATATCGTGCCGCATATGAAGGCCCATGGTGCCGGGGCGATCCTCAACATCGCCTCTACGGCCGGTGTTTCGCCGCGCCCGCTCCTGAACTGGTACAACGCCTCCAAGGGCTGGATGATCACCGCCACCCGCACCATGGCTGTGGAGCTTGCGCCCGTAGGCATCCGCGTCAACGCGCTCAACCCCGTGGCCGGGGAAACGCCGCTTCTGGCCTCTTTCCTTGGCGAAGACACGCCGGAAATGCGCGCCAAATTCCTCTCCACCATCCCGCTCGGGCGCTTCTCGCAGCCCGAGGATCTGGGCAATGCCGCCTGTTTCCTTTGCTCGGAGGAGGCCGCTATGATCACCGGTGTCGCGTTGGAAGTGGATGGAGGCCGCTGCATATGAAGAAGGTGAATCTGGCTGAGAAGCTGGCGCAGATCAGCGCGCCTTGGTCGCCCCATATCGTGGCCAGTTACAACGGCAATGACGTGATGGTGGCGAAGTTTCAGGGGGAGTTTCCCTACCACGATCACCCGGATACGGACGATCTTTTCCTCGTGCTCGAAGGCGAGGTGCTGCTGGACGTAGGCAACGAAACCCATGTGCTCGGCCCCGGTGAGCTGTTCGTGGTACCCGCCGGTGTGCGCCACCGCCCGCGCTCTGTTGCGGAAGCCAAGGTGATGTTGATCGAACCCGCTGGCACGCCCAACACCGGCGATCCCGCAACCGCTGTGCACAAGCCCACAATCTGATGCGCAAAGGCCCCCGCAACCTGATCACCGATGTGGCCGGCCTGCGCGTCGGCAATGCCGAAGACGCGCGCGTTCTGACGGGCAGCACTGTGCTCGTGGGGGATGCACCCTTCACGGCGGCGGTCCACGTCATGGGCGGTGCGCCCGGCACGCGGGAAACAGATCTGCTTGCGCCCGACAAGACAGTGCAGCAGGTCGATGCGCTGGTGCTTTCCGGCGGCTCGGCCTTCGGGCTGGATGCGGCCTCGGGCGTGGCCGATGGCTTGCGCGCTGCGGGCCGGGGCTTTGATGTGGGTGGGCAAAAGGTGCCTATTGTCCCGGCGGCGATCTTGTTTGATCTGCTCAACGGCGGGCAGAAGGAATGGGCAGAGAACCCCTACAAGAGCCTTGGAAAAGCGGCGCTGGACGCCTCAGCGGAAGACTTCGCGCTCGGCGCGTCCGGCGCGGGAATTGGCGCCACAACGGCCACTGGCCGGGGCGGGCTGGGCTCGGCCTCGCTCGTGCTGCCGGGTGGGCAAACCGTGGGGGCCCTCGTGGCGGTGAACGCGCTGGGAAGCCCCACGGTGGGTGAGAGCCAGCACTTTTGGGCCGCGCCGTTCGAGCTGGACGGAGAGTTCGGCGGGCTGGGGCCAGCCCCCGCCGGGGCGTTTGACCCGCTCGCCTCCCCGCGCCTGAAAGGCGGGCCGGGAGAGAACACCACCATCGGCATTGTCGCCACCGACGCCACGCTCACGCAGGCCGGGGCCCAGCGCATGGCCACGGCCGCCCATGACGGCTACGCCCGCGCGCTCTACCCGTCGCACACGCCCTTTGACGGCGATCTGATCTTCGGGGTGAGCACCGGGGTGCGGCCGCTCGCCGATCCCGTCGCGGATCCCATCCTGCTGGGCCACGCCGCCGCGCTCTGCATGGCCCGGGCGATTGCGCGCGGGGTGTATGAGGCCAACTGAGCGGATGGTTTAAATCCATAATTGAAACAACCGCTTGCGCCCCTTCCATAGGGCAGCCCCCGGCCGTGGGCGGGGGAGAAGCCCCCGCAACAGGTAAACTGCACGCCTGAGGCGTGACGGGGCGGACGGGGGCTGCCCGGCGTGCCGCCAGGCAATAAAACAAGTCAAATTTCCCTTGTTTGCCGGCGTGCCTAGCCCAAAAGCACTTTCATCAACGGGCTCTCGGCCTCTTCCAACCCGTCGATCACATCGAAATGATGCCGCCCCCGATCGATCTGCAGCTCTGCGCCCTCCCAGGCCTCGGTGAGCCAGCGCGCCTGATCCAGAAAGGCCGGACGCTCTTCCGCGCCAACCCAGACAGTGGCAGGGCAAGCCAAAGGCGTATGGCGGATCGGGCTTTCAGACACCGCCTCTGCCGCGTCGATCCGCAGATCGGCATTCATCGACGTTTCCATCAGCGGGGCGAGATCGGAGAGCGGCGAAATTGGCACAACCTTCTGCAGCCGCGCCGCCACCTCAGCATCCAGCCCCACATCCGGGCACAGCATCCGCGCCACGAGGTGACCTCCGGCGGAATGCCCTGTAAGCACGATCGGCCCCCGCACCCGCGTGGCGGCGGCTTCCACGGCGCGGCGCACCTCTTGCGTGATCTCAGAAATCCGCGCCTCGGGCGCGAGCGTGTAGCTCGGCATCACCACAGCCCAGCCCGCCGCCTGCGCACCGGCGGCGAAGTGGGACCACAGCTTGTTGTCAAACCGCCGCCAGTAGCCGCCATGCACGAACACCATCAGCCCCTCGGGCCGT
Source organism: Pseudoruegeria sp. SHC-113 (assembly GCF_025376885.1). NCBI lineage: Bacteria > Pseudomonadati > Pseudomonadota > Alphaproteobacteria > Rhodobacterales > Roseobacteraceae > Pseudoruegeria > Pseudoruegeria sp. SHC-113. Next base: position 778,043 of record NZ_JAHUBR010000001.1, on the reverse strand, counting down.
CCGGCGGGGAAGAACAGATCGAAACGCTGCCGCGCGCCTTCGCCATAGGGCAGGTTCAGCTGTGCCCGGCCCACGGCATGTTCCACCTCGCGCCAGTTGCGCGCGGCTTCCTCCCAGCGGAGCGGATAGGCGGCGGCATCGGGGATGAAATCGGCGTTGGCATAGGCGATATCGGCAGCAGACTGGCTCATCTCGGGCCTCCTTCAGCGCATATAGCTTTTCAGATCGGCATCCGGATCGGCAGCGGCCTCCGGCGGGATATTGCCCCCCGCATCCAGCACCTTCTTCGCCACCATATAGGCGCGCGGGTCCGACATGGCGTCCACGCTCAGAAGCTGCGCACCCGCGTAATACCAATGCGAGCCCGTGCCTTCCTTGGCACCAGCGCGCCGGATCACGCGATCATAGCCCGTATTCAGCCCGGTGATCTGCAGCTTCACGTCATACTGATCGGACCAGAACCACGGCTTGGCCTCGTAGGCCAGCGCCGCGCCCAGCATGTTGGCCGCCACAACTTCGGCCTGATCGATGGCATTGGGCACGCTCTCCAGCCGGATGCGCTGCCCCCGGAACGGAAAGGACGCACAATCGCCAGCCGCCCAGATATTGGGAGCGGAGGTGCGGCCCGTTTCATCGGTGCGGATCCCGTTCTCGATCGCAAGCCCGGCGGCTTCGGCCAAAGCCACATTGGGGCGGATGCCGATGCCGACGATGACGAAATCCACCGCGAGCGTGGTGCCATCGGAAAGCTCCGCCGCCGAAACGCGGCCCTCGCCGGTGAGCCGCGCAAGGCCGACGCCTTCGCGCAGATCCACGCTGTGGCTTTGGTGCAGGGCGCGGAAGAAATCCGCCGTCTCCGGCGCGGCGACGCGCTGCAGGATGCGCGGGGCCATTTCAACGAGCGTCACCTGCAGGCCCTTCTTCGCAGCCACGGCGGCGGCCTCCAGCCCGATGTAGCCGCCCCCCACGATCAGAACGCGGCGGCCTTCGGAAAACTCCTCCGCCATTGCGTCCACATCCGCCAGTCCGCGCACGGTGTAAACGCCGCCCAGATCGCCGCCGATCGCGGCAGGCAGCCGGATGGGGCTAGAGCCGGTGGTAAGCGCCAGTTGATCGAAGGGCAGCACCTCGCCTGTGGTCAGGGTCACATTGCCGGCCTCAGGGGCGATTGCGGCAACGCCCGTGCCCATGCGCAAGGCAATATCCTGCTCGGCATAGAAGCTCTCGGGCCGCAGGTAGAGCCGCTCCCGCGCCATCTCCCCCAGCAGATAGGCCTTGGAGAGCGGCGGGCGCTGGTAGGGCGGCACGGGCTCCTCGCCGATCAGGGTGATCGCATCCTCACAGCCCAGCGCGCGCAGCTTCGCCACCAGCGATGCCCCGGCCTGCCCGGCCCCCACAACGATGATCTGCCCCATGATGCGCCCCTTTCGCCAAATGCCCGTTTGGGCATCTATCCCGCAGCCCGCCCGCGCAGGCAAGCCGGGATGCGACATTCCACGAGCCCCCCGCGCGCCGCATGCCCTTGGCCCGGGGCCGCAAAGCGTCTACATCTTGGGCCGAACCGCATGAGGAAGGCCTCACCATGTCCAAAGCCCCCCTGACCCTCTATCTCGCCGCCCCGCGCGGCTTTTGTGCCGGTGTGGTGCGCGCGATCAAGATCGTGGAGATGGCCTTGGAGAAATGGGGCGCGCCCGTCTATGTGCGCCACGAGATCGTGCACAACAAATTCGTCGTGGACGGGCTGCGCGATCAGGGCGCCGTTTTCGTGGAAGAGCTCGACGAATGCCCGCCGGACCGCCCGGTGATCTTCTCGGCCCATGGTGTGCCCAAGGCGGTGCCTGCCGCCGCTGAGGCGCGCGAGATGGTCTATGTGGATGCCACCTGCCCGCTGGTGAGTAAGGTCCATATCGAGGCCGAGCGGCACCATGAGAACGGGCTGCAGATGATCATGATCGGCCACGCGGGCCACCCGGAGACAGTGGGCACCATGGGGCAGCTGCCCGAAGGCGAGGTGCTCTTGGTGGAGGAGCCCGGCGACGTGGCCACGCTTGAGGTGCGCGATCCGGAAAAGCTTGCGTATATCACGCAAACCACGCTCTCCATCGATGACACCGCCAATGTGGTGGCGGCGCTGAAAGCCCGCTTCCCCGCCATTGTCGGCCCCCACAAGGAAGACATCTGCTACGCCACCACCAACCGACAGCACGCGGTGAAGGAAATGGCCCCGAACTGCGACGCGATCCTCGTGATCGGCGCGCCGAACTCCTCCAACTCCAAGCGGCTGGTGGAAGTGGGCGCGGCGGCCGGGTGCAAGTATTCACAGCTCGTCCAACGCGCCGCCGACATCGACTGGCGCGCCCTTGAAGGCATCCGCTCCATCGGGCTCACCGCCGGTGCGAGCGCGCCGGAAGTGCTGGTGAACGAGGTGGTGGACGCCTTCCGCGCCCGCTACGAGGTGACGGTCGAGATGGTGGAAACCGCACAGGAGAACGTGGAGTTCAAAGTGCCGCGCGTGCTGCGGGTGCCTGCATGAGCACGATCCCCCGCGCCGCCCTGATCCTTGGCCTCGCGGGCGTGCTGCCCTTTGCCTGGGGCGCGCTGAGCCACCTGCTGCCCGATCTCACCGGCCCCCTGCGCAATCTGATGCCCGCGCGCTTCTCCGGCACTTCGGTGATGATCAGCTACGGGATCGTGATCCTTGCCTTCATGTCCGGCGTGCTCTGGGGCTTTGCCGCGCAGACGGCGGGGCGGATCGCCACCGTGGGCTATGTGCTGTCGGTGCTGCCCGCGCTCTGGGCCTTCTTCCTCGTCGGTTCAGGCCTGATGGCCCCGCTGGTGGCGCTGATGGTGGGCTTTACCGTGCTTCTGCTGTTTGACGGCTGGTTCTGGTGGCGCACGCTGGCGCCGCGCTGGTGGATGTGGCTGCGCATCCTGTTGACGGGGCTGGTGCTGCTCTGCCTCTATGTCGGGGTGAGTTTCTAACCGCGGAAGGCGGCCCCTGCATGATCAGCCCCGAGTTTCTTCTGACCGCTTTCATCGTTGTGCTCGCACCGGGAACGGGCGTGATCTACACGCTCGGTACCGGGCTTGCGCGTGGCAGCCGCGCCGCCGTGGCCGCCGCCTTCGGCTGTACGCTGGGGATCGTGCCGCATCTGCTGGCCGCGACGCTTGGGCTGGCCGCGCTGCTGCACACGAGTGCGCTGATCTTTCAGGTGGTGAAATTCGCCGGAGTCGCCTTCCTGCTCTACCTCGCGTGGCAGACGCTGAAAGAGGGCGGCAGCTTCGATGCGGAAGGCGCGGGCGCGAAAGCCCCCTTGCGCGCGGGGCCGATCGCGCTGAAGGGCGGGTTGATCAACATCCTGAACCCCAAGCTTTCGATCTTCTTCCTCGCTTTCCTGCCGCAGTTCCTGACGGCCAACCCCGCCACGGCCACGGCAGAAATGCTGCTTCTGGGTGCAGTTTTCATGGCGATGACCTTCGCGGTGTTCATCGCCTATGGCCTCTTTGCAGCCGCCGCGCGGGACCGCGTTCTGCGCTCCCCGCGCGCGCTGCGCTGGATGCGCCGCGCCTTTGCCGCCGCCTTTGCAGGGCTCGGGCTGAAACTCGCCACCGAGCGGCTGTAGCCCCCCATGTCCGACGCCGAAACCCTCGCCGTCTACGCGGCCAAGGCTTCTGACTATGCGCAGCTCGTCAGCCGGGGGCAGCCCGACGCCGATCTGCGCGCCTTCATGGCCGCCCTGCCCGCCCATGCGCGGGTGCTGGATCTGGGCTGCGGGCCGGGTAATTCGGCGCGGATGATGATGGACGCGGGCTTTGACGTGGAGGCCACGGACGCCGCGCCGGAAATGGTGGCGCTGGCCCGAAAGGCCGGGGTTGAAGCGCGGGTGGCGACGTTTGCCGATCTTGAAGCGATAGATCGCTACGATGGGATCTGGGCCAATTTCAGCCTGCTCCACGCCCCGCGCGCCGCCTTTTCCACCCATCTTCAGGCGATCAAACGCGCCCTGAAACCGGGCGGGCTGCTGCATCTGGGCATGAAGCTTGGCAGTGGCGAGGGGCGCGACGGGCTGGGGCGGTTCTACACCTACTATAGCGTTGAAGAGCTGGAAAACCTGCTTGCGCAGGCCGGATTCAGGGTGGCCGGAAAACGGTTTGGGGAAGCCGCAGGTTTGGCTGGCACAAGCGATCCCTTTGTCATACTGACCGCCCATGGCTGAACTGTTTGCATATACCGATGGCGCCTGTTCCGGGAACCCCGGCCCCGGCGGCTGGGGCGCGCTGCTGATCGCGCGCGAAGGCGAAACCGTGCTCAAGGAGCGCGAGCTGAAGGGCGGCGAGGCGGAGACCACCAACAACCGGATGGAGCTTCTGGCCGCGATCCACGCGCTGGAGGTGCTGGAGCGCCCTTCTACCCTCACCGTGGTGACCGACAGCGCCTATGTGAAGGGCGGCATCACCCAGTGGATGTATGGCTGGAAACGCAACGGCTGGAAAACCTCCACCAAGAAGCCGGTGAAGAACGAGGATCTCTGGCGGCGGCTGGATGAGGCGGTGAAGCGCCACACGGTGGAGTGGAAATGGGTCAAGGGCCACGCCGGCCACCCGGAAAACGAACGCGCCGATGAACTGGCGCGCGCCGGGATGGCCCCTTACAAACCAAAGAAGAGCAAGGCCGGGAAATGACGGCCTTCGCGCTGCTGGATCACACCTCGGTTTTCGTCTTCGCGCTGACGGGCGCGCTGGTGGCCAGCCGCGCGCAGCTTGATATCGTGGGTTTCATCTTCCTTGGCACGCTCACGGCTGTGGGCGGAGGGACGATCCGGGATCTTTTGCTGAACCGGGAAGCTGTCTTTTGGATTGCCTCGCCAAGCTATGTCGGCGTTGCCACGGCCGCGAGCATCCTGATCTACTTCACCGCCCCGATGCTCGAAAGCCGCAAGACGTGGATTGTCTGGCTTGATGCCGTTGCACTCTCGGTCGCCGTTTCGGTTGGGTTCGGCGTTGCTCTCGATCACGGGCATGGGCTTTTCGTGGTGGCGATGATGACGATGATCACCGGCACCATGGGGGGGCTGATGCGGGACGTGGTGGCCAATGAAGTGCCGCTGCTGCTCAATCAGGGCGAGATCTACGCCACGGCTTGCCTCGCCGGTGCGGCCTGCGGGATCGGCATGCTGGCACTGGGCGGCACGCTTGGGATGGCGATGTTTGTCGCCGCCGCCACAGCTTTTGTTTTGCGGGCGGGCTCTATTGCCTTCGGCTGGCGGCTGCCGCTCTACAAGCCGCGCCCGCCGCGGAACTAGGCTATTTACGCGCCTGGTACTGTTTCCAGAGCCACAGCAAGAGCATGGCGCCCAACACTGCGCCGACAAAGCCCGAGAGCATCCCGAAGAGCGAGCCCAATAGCCGCAGGATAAACCCGCCCAACAGCGCGCCGATGACGCCGATGGCGACGGTCGTGACGGTGTCGGTTTCCACATCCATCAGCCGGGTGGCAAGGAAGCCTGCGGCGGCACCGACGATGATCAGGACGAGAACGGACATGGCAGGCCTTCACTGGCTGCGCCGCGCAAGCGGCGAGGGAGCGCCAGAGATTTTATGCCTCCGGCGGAGATATTTATAGAACAAAGTAGGGGGCCCCGATCAAGGCCCTCAAGGCCCATGGCGTCATGTGAAGCGATCGGGAGGCGTGAAGCCGCGCAGGAGGTCTTCGGTTGTCATGGCGCGTTTGCCGTCGCGTTGGGCGGCAAGGATTTGCACCGCACCGGAGCCACAGGCGATGCGAAAGGTGCCAAGGTGGGTGCCGGGCGCGGCGTTGCCCTCGGCGAGGCGACTTTCGGTGAGTTTCAGGCGTTCGCCGCCTGCCTCGCACCATGCGCCCGGGAAAGGGGAGAGGCCGCGGATCTTGCGGTCCACGTCTTCTGCGGGGGCGGACCAGTCGATCCGGGCTTCGGATTTATCGATCTTTTCGGCGTAGGTCACGCCCTCCTCGGGCTGCGGCTCAGGCGTCAGGGTGGGGAGGGTGGCGAGGGCCTCGACGATCTTCTCGGCCCCCAGCAGGGAGAGGCGATCGTGCAGGCGGGCGGTGGTTTCCTCAGGGCCGATGGGCGTGGCGGCGCGCAACAGGACGGGGCCTGTATCGAGCCCGGCCTCCATCTGCATGATGCAGACGCCGGTTTCGGCATCGCCTGCGAGGATCGCGCGGTGGATCGGCGCGGCCCCGCGCCAGCGCGGCAGCAGCGAGGCGTGGATGTTGAGGCAGCCGTTGGTGGGGGCGTCCAGCACCGCCTGCGGCAGGATCAGACCATAAGCGACGACCACGGCGATGTCGGCCTGAAGCGCGGCGAAATCGGCCTGCGCGGCTTCGTTGCGCAGCGAGGTCGGGTGGCGAACCGGCAGGCCCAGCGCCTCGGCACGGGCGTGCACCGGCGTGGGGCGCTCCTTCTTGCCGCGGCCCGCCGGGCGCGGCGGCTGGCAATAGACGCAGGCGATCTCGTGCCCGGCTTCGATCAGCGCGTCCAGAACCGGCACTGAAAACTCCGGCGTTCCCATGAAGATGATGCGCATGCCTGCCTCCGACGCTGTGAGCCGGGGCGCGTGGCCCCTTACGCAGGCCTCTTAGCGCAAGGCGGGGTGGCGTGCCAGATGCATGGGAGCCTCACGCCCCTGCCAGCGCAGCGCCAGCCAGAGCACTGCGAGCAGCCCTGCCGCCTGCGAGAGGGCAAACCATGCGCCCAATGGCAGCGCCGCCAGTTCGGCGAGCATCAGGAGCGCCGCTGCCCCGTGTGCGACGCGGGCGAAGCGGCGCGGCAGGAACGTGCCGAGAAGGATCAACCCGAGGCTCACGGCCAGAGCGCCCGCCATCACGCCGCCTGCGCCCAGAAGCACCTGCGGATCGCAGATGAACGCGTTGATCAGCAGCGCGAGCCAGAGCGCGGTGAGCGTGGCGCGGGTGTCATCGGAGCGGTCACTGGGCAAAAGGGTCATCTTGGGCGTCCTCACGTCTATCGTGGGGATGAACCTACCCGGCGCGCTGTGCCCTGCACATTCACCAATTTCGCAGGGGCGATATGCGCAGATGCATGGGGGCGGCGCTCAGCCGTGCAGCTTGCGGCTCTTGCGGATCAGCATGTCGCGCTTGGTCTTGGAGAGGTGATCGACGAAGAGCTTGCCGTTGAGGTGATCGATCTGGTGCTGCACGGAGGTGGCCCAGAGGCCCACAAAATCGCGCTCCTCCATCTCGCCCTCGGCGTTCAGGAAGCGCACCGTCACCGCGCGGGGGCGTTCGATCACGGCGGAGACGCCGGGCAGGTTGGGGCTGGCTTCCTCGTGGCTGCGCATCTGGCTTGAGGCATGGAGGATTTCCGGGTTGGCCATGCGTACGGCCTGGCCGCGTTTCTCCGACGCATCCACCACCGCGAGGCGCAGCATCACGCCGATCTGGGGCGCGCCCATGCCGACGCCGGGCATGGCCTCCATCGTGTCGATCATGTCCTGCCAGGCGGTGCGGGCCTCCTCCGTGATCTCGGCAAGCTCGGACACGCGGGTGCGCAGGCGTTTGTCAGGGTAGCGCAGGCAGGGGCGGATCGTCATGGCTGGGCCTCGTATTGGGCTTCAAGGGGTGCACGGGCCTCGGGCGGAAGGCGGTCGAAGGTCACCAGCCCGTCGAGGTGATCGAGCTCGTGCTGGGCGCAGCGAGCGGCGAAGCCGGTGAGCGCGGCCTCCTGTTGCCCACCCGTTTCATCCAAGTAGCGGAGCGTGATCGCGAGCGGGCGGCGCACTAGGGCGGTGACTCCGGGGATCGACAGGCAGCCTTCTTCGCCTTCGCCGCGCTCTTCCGAGGATGAAACGACCTCGGGATTGATGCAGATGAGCGGCGCGGGCGCGCCCTCCTTCCACGTCACATCCATCACGAAAAGCCGCTTGAGCACGCCCACCTGTGGCGCGGCCAAGCCCCGGCCCGGGGCGGCATACATCGTTTCGAGCATATTCTGCGCGAGGGCGGCGGCGGCGGGAATGTCCGTGACCGCCTCGCAGACCGCAGCAAGGCGCGGATCCGGCCAGCGCAGGATCGCAAGGCGGCTCATGAGCGGGCGCGTTCGCGCTTCAGCTTCTGCATCTTGCGCGTGATCATCTGGCGCTTGAGCGGCTTCAGGTAATCGATGAAGAGCTTGCCGTCGAGGTGGTCGATCTCGTGCTGCACGCAGGTGGCCCAGAGCTTGTCGAACTTTGCCGACTCCTCCCCGCCCTCCGTCGAGAACCAGCGCACTTCCACTTCGGACGGCCGCGTGACCTCGGCATATTGCTCGGGGATCGACAGGCAGCCCTCTTCGTAGACGCTTGTATCTTCCGAAGACCACATCACCTGCGGGTTCACCATGACGATGGGCGCGGGATCGCCCTCGCCTTCCTTCACGCAATCCAGAACGATGATCCGCTGCAGCACACCGATTTGCGGCGCGGCAAGGCCAATGCCCGGTGCGTCGTACATGGTTTCCAGCATGTCGTCCGCCAGCTGTTTCAGCCCGGCATCGAAGGTGTCGATCTCATCGGCCACTTTCTTCAGGCGCGGATCGGGGTGGATCAGGATATCGCGTTTGCTCATGGCGCTCATGTAAGGCAGCCCTGCCCTTGGTGCAACGGGGTTGCGCTCGCGCGGTGAAGGTTTAGCGTGGCAGCGCAAGACAATCCGGAGACATCCATGAGCCTCGACACCGCCAGCCCCTTTGATGAGATCATCGACCGCCGGGGGAGCAATTCCTCCAAATGGGATCTGATGGAGCGCGCCTTTGGCGTGCCGCAGGAAGATGGGCTGGCGATGTGGATCGCGGATATGGATTTCCGCGCGCCGGACTTCTTGCAGGATGCCGTGAAAGCGCAGCTTGAAAAGGCCAACTACGGCTATTTCTGCGGGCTGGAGAGCTTCAACGAGTCCGTGCGCTGGTGGATGCAGGAGCGCCACGGCTGGGCGCTGGACACCGACCACATGTTCACGACCTACGGGTTGGGCCACGGCATCGCCATGGCGATCCAGTGCTTCACGGAGCCCGAGGATCACGTGGCGATCTTCTCGCCCGTCTACCACGAATTCGCGATCAAGATCGGCAAGACAGGCCGCAATCTGACGGAGCTTCCACTGATGCAGGAGGACGGCCGCTACACGATGGATTTCGCCGCCTACGACGGCATGATGACGGGCCGCGAGAAGATGGTGCTGTTTTCCTCGCCGCACAACCCGGCGGGGCGCGTCTGGACGCAGTCCGAACTCTCGCAACTGGCCGATTTCTGCAAGCACCACGATCTGATCCTTGTCTCCGACGAGATCCACCATGATCTGACCTTCCCGGGCCAGACCCACCTGCCGATGCCGGTCGCCTGCCCCGAGATCACGGACCGGCTGATCATCACCACCTCGGCCTCCAAGACGTTCAACATCGCGGGCACGCGCTGCGGCTGTGTGACGATCCCCGATCCGGCCCTGCGGGAGCGCTTCGGGCGGTTCTATCGTGGCTTCGACATCAACCCGAACCTCTTCGGGATCGTGCTGATGGAGGCCGCCTATTCCCCGGCGGGCGCGGCTTGGGTGGATGAGCTGCGGGCCTATCTGGCGGGCAATGCCGCGCTTTTTGGCGAGGGGATCGCCGCCATTCCGGGGCTTTCGTTCATGCCGATGGAGTCCACCTACCTCTCGTGGGTGGATTTCGCAGGCACGGGCATGGTGCGGGAGGAATTCCAGCGCCGGGTGTTCAAGGACGCGCGCATCGCCGCCACGCCGGGCCATACGCTGGGCACCGGGGGCGAGAGCTTCCTGCGCTTCAACCTCGGCATGCCGCGCGCCCGCGTGCAGGAAGCGGTGGAGCGGCTGGCGGCGGCCTTCGGCGATCTGCAATAGCGACGCTGCGCCCCGGCCATGCTATCCTTGGGCGGATGTTCAGGAGGAAACGGCATGGAAAAGGTGATCGGCTTTGGCGGGGTCTTCTTTCGCAGCAAGGATCCGGCGGCGCTCGCGGCCTGGTATGACACCCACCTCGGCATCGCGCAGGTGCCGCAGGATTTCGACAGCCAGCCCTGGACGCCCGAAGGTGGCCCCACCGTCTTCGCCCCTTTCCCGGCAGATACCGATTACTTCGGCGATCCGGCGCAGGCTTTCATGCTGAATTTCCGGGTGAGCGACATGGATGCAATGTTGGCGCAGCTGCGCGCCGCGGGAATTGAGGTGACGGAAAGCGATCCCATGCCCATCGGGCGCTTTGCGCGGCTGCAGGATCCGGAAGGCAACCCGATCGAGCTTTGGGAGCCGAAAGCGCCCTGACGGCTAGTGGCGCGGCAGGAAACCGGCAGGCTTGTTGTCCGGCTCGGCGAAATCCAATGCGGCGCTGTCTCGGATCGGGGAGCGGCGCTTGAAGATGTAACGCACCTCGTCGCCATCTGAGTCGGCCCGAACGATCAGGCATTGCGAAATCGGCCGGTTGCCTTCGTAAATCTCCACGAAGCCGCGCAAGCCCTTCTCGCCCTCGAGCGTGAAGCCTTCCTCTGTCATCGAGAGGATACGGAACACCTGATCGCCCGAATGCACCCGCAGGCGGGAGATGATCTTGGCATCGCGGCGGCGGGCCTGCTCCAGCCCTTCGCGCACTTCCCTGGGCAGATATTCCGACATGGCCGTGCTCCTTAATGAGTCTTAACGTGCCAGAGCCTAGCGGAGATTCAAGAATTTATTGTGAAGGCCCAAGGGCTTCCGCCCGCCTGATGCGCCTTCGGCACGCTCGCGCGCGCAGCAATTTCGCTTGCGCGCGCAGCAATATCCTAGGTGTTGTGGGGCTCCACCAGATCGACACCAACCACGGGCCGTAGCACGTGGGGCTTGGCCGGATCATAAAGGGCCGAGTCCTTGAAGTCGCGCCCTGACTCCAGCGCCGGGCCGACGAGAATCAGCGCCGTGCGGGTGATCTTCTCCGTGCGCACCTTCTGGCGGATATCAGTCAGCGTGCCGCGCAACAGGATCTGATCGGGCCAGCCCACGCGATAGGCCACCACCACGGGGCAGTCCGCGCCGTAGTGTGGGGTGAGCACGCGCTCGATCTCGCGCATGTTGCGCACCGCTAGGTGGATCGCCAGCGTCGCGCCGGTGCGGGCGAAATTCTCCAGCGTCTCGCCTGCGGGCATGGAGGTCGACTGCATCGACATGCGCGTCAGCACGATGGACTGCGCAATTTCTGGGATCGTCAGCTCCTGCCCCAACGCCGCCGCTGCTGCCGCATAGGCGGGCACGCCGGGGATGATCTCGTAAGCGATGCCATCGGCCTTCAGGCGGCGGATCTGCTCGGCGATCGCGCCGTAGAGCGAGGGATCGCCGGAATGCACGCGGGCGACATCCTCGCCACGCGCGTGCGCTGCCAAGATCTCGGCGTGGGTTTCCTCCAGCGTCATGGCGGCGGTGTCCATTACCCGCGCGCCCTCGGGTGCGCAGGCCACCACTTCAGCCGGCACCAGCGAGCCCGCATAGAGGCAGACAGGGCAGGCCCCGATGCGTTTCTGTGCCTTGAGCGTGAGCAGTTCCGGATCGCCCGGCCCGGCGCCGATGAAATAGACGGTCATGGTTGCTTCCTTCTTAAGCCGGTTTGGCAAGATCGCCGTCGATCTTGCGGGCATAGCCGCGCGGGGTGAACATGCGCGGCCCCTCGCCCAGCTGCGCAAGGCGGGAGTGGGACGAGCCGACGAGCACAACGGTGAGCATGTCCACCTCGTCCACCTCCAACTCGCTCAGTTTGCGGTAGCGGATGTGTTCTTCCGGGCGGCCCAGTGAGGAGGCCAGCATCACGGGCGTATCGGCGGGGCGGTGCTTGAGTAGGATCTCGCGGGCCTCGGCCAGCAGGGTGCGGCGGCGCATGGACACCGGATTGTAGAAGGCGATCACGAAATCGCCCTCGGCGGCGGCGTGCAGGCGCTTCACGATGTCCTCGCGCGGGGTGAGCAGATCGGAGAGTGATATGGCGCAGAAATCATGCCCCAGCGGCGCGCCAGCACGGGCAGCGGCCCCTTGCAGCGCGGAAACGCCGGGGGTGCAGATCACCTCCACGCGGCGCGCGGCATCCGTGACGCCCATGGCTTCGGGCCCACGGTCCAGCAGTTCGAACACCAACGCACCCATGGCGTAGATCCCCGCATCGCCCGAGCAGATCAGGGCCACGTTCTTGCCCTTGCCAGCCTGTTCCATCGCGAAGCGGCAGCGATCTTCCTCGCCGCCGAGCGGGAAATCGGAACGCTCCTTGCCCGCCGCGAGCGGGCCGAGCAGATCGATATAGAGCCCGTAGCCCACCAGCTCCTCGGCCTGCGCCACCAGCGCGCTGGCCTCGGGCGTGCGCCAGGAATGCTGACCGGGGCCGATGCCGATGATCGAGAGCCGCCCGCGCGCGCGGCCCGGCAGATCAAGGATCGGTTCGGGAGCTTTCGCCAGCGCCGCCGTTGTGTTGGCCGTCTTGCGCTTGGCCACGGCAAGCGTTCCGCCCTGCCCCGCTGCCGCCAGCGCGGCACCTTCGCTCACGCCGTGGCAGCCGACTTCGGCAAAGACGACCTCAGAGGGGGTTTCCAGCCGCGCGGCCTCGGCTTCCAACTCCTGCGCGGTGAAGAGGCGCAGGGGCACGCCAAGGCGCTGTGCGACGACGTTCATTGCGGGCTCATCGCCTTTCAGGTCGATGGAGTTCACGCTGGCCACGGCCTCCGGCGCGATGTTGGCCTCGGAGAGAACCTCCTGAACCAGCGCCCAGAGTTCCTCCGGGTCGGCGTTGCGCGCACAGCCCAGCCCGAGCGTATAGCTCTGCGGATGGTAGCGCAGATCGGCTTGGGAAGGAGTCTCGCCCACCGACATCGTAAGCGTGCCGGTGGCCGAGGCCTTCAGCCCAAAGATGTTTTCGCCTTCCACGCGCGGGGTTTCCCCGGCAAGCAGCCGCGCCATCACCGATTTCGCGTCTTGCGGGTTGGCCAGCCGATACCCTGCGGGCGGCGCATCCAGCGCCACACCCAGCGCCACATCGCCTGCCGTGGTGACGGCGGCGGTGGCCTCCAGCGCTTGCGCGATTTCGCTTGCCAAGCGGTTCGCCCCGCGATGGCCGCCCAGCAGCGGCACCACGACACCGCCATCATCTGAGACCGCCACCACCGGCGGCTCTTTGGTTTTATCCACCAACAAAGGCGCGACGGCACGGATCAGGATCCCGGCGGCGCAGACGCCGATCACCGGTGTGCCCGCGGCGAAAAGCGTGCGGATGTGCTCCAGCGCGTCCGGGAAGAAGGCATCGGCCACATCCACCCGGCCCTCGCGGCCATGAACGGGCGCGCCAAGGGCTTGCGCCACGCGGCGGGCGGTGGGTTCGCCGGAGCGGTTGAGGCAGATCACGATGGGGGTCAGAGCCATGGATCGGCACCTTTCGTCAGCAGAATCATCGAGAAATAGGGCGCGGTTTCCGGGGCTTCGCTTAACGGAAGCACCTTCTGCTCGGGCAGCGTCGCGCGCTCCACATAGGTGGCGCGGTGGGTCAGGCCGAGGCCGTCGAACACGCGCCGGATCTTGGGCAGGTGGCGGCCCACCTTCATCAGCACCACGCTCTCGGCCCCTTCCACGCGGGCGCGCAGTTCCGCCTCCGGCAGCGGGCCGGGCAGGATGGTGACGCGCTCATTGCGGGCCGACAGCGGCATCCCGGCCTCCGCCGCACAGGCGGTGACGGAGGTGACGCCGGGCACCACCTCCACCTCGAACCGCTGCGACAGCCGCGCGAAGAGATACATGAAGGAGCCGTAGAAGAAGGGATCGCCCTCGCAGAGGCAGACAACGTCCTCACCTGCCTCCAACACGACGGCGATTTCGGCCGCACCCTTGTCGTAGGCGGCCTGCGCCGGTTCGCGGGCGGGCGTCATCGGCACGTCCATCACGATCTCCCGTGCGCCGGCGGGGATCACATCGGCGGCGATGCGGCGGGCGAAGCTCTCGCCGCCCGCGAGCGCCGGATAGGCCACGGTGGTCGCCTGCGCGATCAGGCGGTGGGCCTTGAGAGTCATCAGCTCCGGGTTGCCGGGGCCGAGGCCCACGCCATAGAGCTTTCCGGGGGAACTCATCGCTTGATCAGGCTCCATTGGGTGACGGGCATCAGCGGCCGCCAGCCGGTGCGCGGGCCAACAGGCTCGGCGCGGTTCACCGAGAGCTTCACCAGATCGCCACCGTATTCCTTGTGCAGCGTCACGAGCACGCTTTCGCTCTCCAGCGTCACCGCATTGGCCACGAGCCGGCCCAGCGGGCGCAGGGCAGACCAAGCGGCTTCAAAGGTTTCGCGGGAGAGCCCGCCGCCGATGAAGATCGCATCCGGCGCTTCAAGGCCGTCCAGCGCTTCGGGCACCTGCCCGTCGCGCAGTTCGAGCTTGGGCGTGCCCAGCGCCAGCGCATTGGCGGCGGCCATGGCGCGGCGGTCGGCGCGGGGCTCGATGCCGATGGCGCGGGCGTAGCGCGCGGCGCGCATCCACTCCACGGCGACAGAGCCGCAGCCGGTTCCGATGTCCCACAGAAGCGCGCCGCGCATCGGCATGAGCTTGGCCAGCGTGGCCGCACGGACCTCGCGTTTCGTCATGGTGCCGTCGTGCTGGAAAAGATCATCCGCCAGCCCCGGCACACGCGGCAGAAGCGCGGCTTCAGGCAAGGCGATACATTCCACGGCCAGCGTGTTGAAGGCAGGTACCTCGTGGGACCAATCCTTGGCCAGCCCGTCAAAGCGCTCTTCCCGTGTGCCCCCCATCGCGGCCAGTACGCTCAGCCGGCTTTCGCCGAAGCCGCGCTCGGTGAGGAAGCGGGCAATCTGGGCGGGCGTCTCGGCCCCGGTGGTGAGGATCAGCAGGCGCTGGTGGGGCTGGATGAAGGCGATCATCTGCTCCACCGGGCGGCCATGCACGGTGAGCGTTTCGAGATCCGCCATCGACCAGCCCATCCGCGCGGCGGCCAGCTGGAAGGCTGAAAGCTGTGGGTGATAGGTGATTTCGCCGGGCGGAATCGCCCGGCCGATGCGCGCGCCAACCGAATACCAGAGCGGATCGCCCGTGGCCAAAACCACCACCCGCTTGCCTTTGAGGCCTTCGAGCTGGTCGATCAGCGCGTCAAAGGGCGAGGGCCAGGCAAGGCGCTCCGCCGTGAGGCTGTCGGACAGCGCATGGTGGCGCTCGCCGCCGATGATCACCTCGGCGGCCTCCACCACGGCGCGGGTGGCCGGGGTGAGGCCCTCCATCCCGTCTTCGCCGATGCCGACGATATGCAGCCAGGCCTGAGAGCTCATTGCAGTTTTCCTTCTTCGGGCAGCCCTGCCGCCAGCGCGTTGACAGCGGCGGAGGCGATGGCGGAGCCGCCGCGGCGGCCCCGGAGCGCGACGAAATCGCAGCCGCGCGGGTTGGCGGCCAGTTCGGCCTTGCTTTCGGCAGCCCCCACGAAGCCCACCGGGAATCCGAGGATCACGGCGGGTTTCGGCGCGCCGGCGTCGAGCAGTTCGAGCAGATGGAACAGTGCCGTGGGCGCATTGCCGATGGCAACGACCGCGCCCTCCAGATGCTCGGCCCAAAGCTCCACGGCGGCGGCGGAGCGGGTGTTGCCGATTTCCTGCGCCATGCCCGGCACGCGGGGATCGTTGAGGGTCACGATGACCTCGTTCTCAGCCGGTAAGTAGCGGCGGATGATGCCCGCGCCGACCATCTCGCAATCGCACAGAATCGGCGCGCCTTTGGCGAGCGCGGCCTGCCCGGCGCGATACGCGTTTTCCGAGAAGGCCAGCCTGTCGGCCACCTCGACCATGCCGCAGGCGTGGATCAGACGAATTGCCAGCCGCTCCATGCCGGGCGGGAAGCGATCCAGCCTTGCTTCGCGCCGGACGGTGGCGAAGCTTTCGGCGTAGATCGCCTGCGGATCTTTCTCATAGGGGCGCATATTTGCCCTGCCTCAGGTCTGGCGGGAGGCTGGGGAGCCTCCGGCGGGGATATTTGAAGAACAAAGTGGGGGCCCAAGCGGGGAGCTTATGCCTTTGCCTTGCGGGCGCTTTCGGGCCCGTGGGGGTGTTTGGCGTGGGGGTATTCCGGGTGGTGGTGATCATGATCGTGGTGGTGATCGTGGTCATGGTGGTGGCTGTCATCGTGATGATGATGATGGTGGTACCCATCGCCATGGTGGTGGTGGTGATGATGGTGGTGATGCGCCTTTTCGAGGCGGCAGAGGCCGGTGCAGAAGGTCGAGCACAGGCTGCAATCGGCCACGTTAGAGCCGGGGGCGGAAGCACCCTGCCCTTCGACGTGGTGGTGATGGCTTTCCTGCACCGCGCCCAGCTCAGCCTCGAACCCCAGCACCTCGGTGCGGTATTTGCACATGACGCAGGTCGGCGGCGGTGTATCGGCGAAGGCGGGATGGCTGGCGCGATCTTCGATGGCGACATGCACTGGGGCCTGCCCTTCGATCGAGAGCACCTGTGAGCGGTAGCCGCAGGTGCCGCAATTGGGCGGCGGGTTGGCCCCGGCCTGTTCGCGCACGCGTTCGGCGAAGGTTTCCAGCACCTTGGGGTGATCGTTCAGGTAGCCCGCCTTCACGAATTCAATGCCGGGGTGTTCGGCCGCTACCTGATCGGTGAAGCCGTAGATGCGGTCGATCAGGATGCCGGTGAAGAGGAAATAGGGGAAGACGACGATGCGCTTGTAGCCCAGTTTCGCAGCATGTTGCAGGCAGGGCTCCACCAGCGGAAAGGTGACGCCGGAATAGCCAACCTCGCACCAGCCAAAGCCGATGCCCTCGTGCAGCAGCCGCGCGATCTTGGCGACATTGGCGTTGGCATCCGGGTCCGAGGCCCCGCGCCCGATCACGACGAGGCAGGTCTCCTCCAGCGGCACGGGGCCGCTTTCGGCATCCGCCTGCGCCACGGCCTCCCGGATGCGCCCGGCGGCGGCGGCGATCATCTTCGGGTCCACGCCCAACTCGCGCCCGTAGGAGACCTCGATGCCATGTTTGGCGGCATAGCTGTTGAGCACGGTGGGGATGTCGTTCTTGGCGTGCATCGCGGCAAAGAGCATCCCCGGCACCGCGAGGATGCGCTCGCAGCCCTGTTCGCGCAGGCGGTCCAGCCCGTCGCGGATCACCGGGTTTGCAAATTCGAGATAGCCGTAGTCGACCTTCCACTCCGGCGGCAGAAGCGCGGGGAGTTTCTCGGCCAGCACGGCAAATTCATCGACGGCAGCCTGGCTCCGGGAGCCGTGGCCGCAGATCATCACGCCCGTCTTCACCTCGCTCATGGCTCAGGCGTCCTGCGGGGTGGCGTCGCTGGCGTCATCCTCTGAGGCCTCGGCCTCGCTTTCCGCCTTGCGCCCGCCCTTGAGCGCCGCCCAGAGCGAGATGGCGATGGCCGCGCCGATGGCGGCCCCCGCGACCCAGTGATCATGGCCCGCGCCCGCCACATCCGCGATATGCCCGGTATGGGCCACTGCCATGCCCGGCAGGACGAGCGTCAGGGGGAAGAGAATGGCTTTCACGATGTGGCTCCTTTTCGCGGCTTTGGACCGGGCAAAGGCAGCCGTGCAGCCCGCGCGGGGCTGCCATCCGACGACGCAGCCTCTGCATCCCCAGATTGGGTCGATGCGCGGGCTGCCCTCCGCTCCGGCCCATAATGGGCTTCGTCTGTGCCCGGTGTAGAGAAGCGGCACGGGTGGGGCAACGGTAAACACGCCGCAGTGCCGCGTGATTCCGACACGTCGCGCGCAGCTCCCGAGCGACCGTGCATCAGCGCAGAGGCCTTGCGCGCGGGTGCCTCTGGTCTGGCCCGCGTCCCTGACTAGGTTAGGCGCAAGATCAACGAAGGAGCGCATGATGGGCCAGCTTGTGAACGGTGTCTGGGAAGACACGTGGTATGACACGAAATCCACCGGCGGAAAATTCGTCCGCTCCACTGCGGGCTTTCGCAACTGGATCACCGCAGACGGCAGCGCAGGCCCGACGGGCGCGGCCGGGTTTCCCGCCGAAAGCGGGCGCTATCACCTCTACGTCTCCTACGCCTGCCCCTGGGCGCATCGCACGCTGATCTTCCGCGCGATCAAGGGACTCGCCCCGCATATCGGCGTCTCTGTGGTGCATCCTGACATGCTCTCGGACGGCTGGAGCCTTGCCGATGATTACCCCGGCGCGACGGGCGATCCCGTTAACGGCGCCCGCTTCGTGCGCGATCTCTACGTGAAGGCCAAGCCGGATGTGTCGGGCCGCGCCACGGTGCCGATCCTCTGGGACAAGGCGACAGGCACCATCGTCTCCAACGAAAGTGCGGAGATCATCCGCATGTTCAATTCCGCCTTCAACGGGCTCACCGGCAACACGCAGGATTTCTGGCCCGAGGCCCTGCGCGGCGAGATCGAAGTGGTGAACGCGCGCATCTACGACACGGTCAACAACGGCGTGTATAAATCCGGCTTCGCCACCAGCCAGCGCGCCTATGACGAGGCCGTGCACGCGCTGTTTGACACGATGGACTGGCTGGAAGAACGCCTCTCCCACCAGCGCTATCTGGTGGGAAACCAGATCACCGAAGCCGACTGGCGACTGCTGCCCACGCTCCTGCGGTTCGATCCCGTCTACCACCTGCATTTCAAGTGCAACCGCAACCGGCTGGTGGATTTCCCCAATCTTTGGGCCTACACGCGCGAGCTCTACCAATACCCCGGCGTGCGCGAGACGGTGAACTTCGATCACATCGTGCGCCACTACCACTACAGCCACGAAAGCATCAATCCGCACCGCATCATCCCGATCAACCCGGCACCGGATTTCGACGCCCCGCACGGGCGCGATCAACTGGCCGCGTAGTGGCCTGCCATCGCGGCCAGATCCTCTGGCCGCGTGTGGGTGGGCACATAGGCGCAGGCATTGGGCGCGATCGCGAAGAGCGAGCCATCGGAGAAGAAGCTGGTGGAGGTGACGAAGATCACCCGCGCCTTCGGGTGGCGGTAGCTGGCGTAATCCGAAACGGCGAGCGCGCTGCCCCCCGTCAGAAAGAGGTTCAGCACGATCACATTCACCGGTGTCCGCGTATCGCGCAGGGCGGCAATGGCCGCCGCCTCGCTGTCCGCGCGCAGCACGCCGCAGCCCTGGCGCTCGATATGGCGCTGCCACAAATCGCCAAGCCCCGGATCGCTTTCCACGATCAGAACCTGCATATGTCCTCCGGTAAGTCCCTGTACACGTTTCGCATCCCTGAACGGCCATCCCCGACCGTTCGCGCTAACGTAGCATCCGATTGGTTAATTTTGCTTTAACCACGATTAACCAGGCGGTGCGCGGGTTGCACCGGCGCTGCGAATGCGCTTGATGGTGCGGGGAACCGACGCGAGGCACTTTTTGATGACGACCTGGATCACGATCTGCGACACCTGCAAGCGCGAGGATTGGGAAGAGCGCGGCAACGATCAGACCGACGGCGAGGCGCTGGCCGCCCTGATCGAGGCCGAGGCCGCCGCGCTGCCCACCCTGCGCACACGCCGCCAATCCTGCCTGATGGGCTGCAAGTCCGGCTGCAACATCGCGATCCAGTCCCATGGCAAGCTTGCCTATACGCTGGGGGATTTTACGCCGGATGCAGAAGCCGCGCAGGCCATCGTCGGCTATGCCGCCCTGCACGCCGAAAGCGCCTCCGGTCAGGTGCCCTACCGCAGCTGGCCACAAGGGGTGAAGGGTCATTTCGTCACCCGCCACGCGCCGCTGCCGGAGGAGGAATGACCCCGCGCGATCACGGCGGCGGGATCGATGCCGCCATCGCCCGGTTCGGCGGCACCCGTGAAAGCTGGCTCGATCTTTCCACCGGCATTAACCCGGTGCCCTACCCTGTCGGCACCCTGCCGGCAGATGCCTGGACAGCCCTGCCCGATGCCGCAGCTTTCGCCGCACTGGAATCCGCCGCCCGCCGCTTCTGGGCCATCCCTGAGGGCGCGGCTGTCCTGCCCGCACCGGGGGCCTCGGCGATCATCGCCCGCACCCCGCTGCTGCGCCCTCCGGGCCGCGCCCATATCCAGAGCCCCACCTACAACGAACACGCCGCCGCCTTCACCGCCGCCGGCTGGCAGGTGGAGCCGGGCACGGCGGCCGCTGCGCCCGATCTGCGCGTGGCCGTACACCCCAACAACCCCGATGGCCGGTTCTGGAACGAAAGTGATCTGTCAAAAGGCGGCCCCGCCCTCACCGTGATCGACGAAAGCTTCTGCGACATCGCCCCGCAAGCAAGCCACATCGCCCGCGCCACCTATGGCCAGACCCTGATCCTGAAAAGCTTCGGCAAATTCTGGGGGCTTGCGGGGCTGCGGCTCGGCTTCGCCATCGGCGCGCCTGCCCTCATCGCGCCCCTGAAAGAGGCGCTGGGGCCTTGGCAGGTCTCCGGCCCCGCCCTCGCCATCGGCGCCCGCGCGCTCTCTGATGACAGTTGGGCGCAAGCAACCCGTGCCCGACTTGCCGCAGATAGCGCAAGGCTCGACGGGCTGATGGCCCGCGACGGCGCGCAACCCCTTGGCGGCACTCCACTGTTCCGCCTCTTCGCCATGGAGGACGCCGGCCGCTGGCAGGAGGCCCTCGCCCGATCCCACGTCTGGAGCCGCATCTTCCCCTACAACAAAAGCTGGCTGCGCCTCGGCCTGCCCGCGCCGGACCGCTGGACGCAATTTGAAACGGCACTGGAAGGCCTCACCCCGTGAGCCACGCCGCCGCCCTCCTGCTCGCCGCCCTGCTGGACGCCGCCCTTGGCGAACCAAAATGGCTCTGGGATCGCCTGCCGCATCCGGCGGTGCTGATGGGGCGCGTGATCGGCTGGGCCGATGCACGGTTCAACAGGGGCGTGAACCGGCGTGAGAAGGGCCTGCTGCTGCTCGCCGTGCTCTGCGGTGGGGCATGGGCGCTCGGCGGCCTGATCGCCGCCCTTCCGTTCGGTGATCTCTGGGAAGTTCTGATCGCAGCGGTCCTTCTGGCCCAGAAGAGCCTCGTGCAACATGTCGCCGCCGTCGCGGACGGCCTGCGCGCGGGCCTGCCCGAGGGTCGCCGCGCGGTTGCGATGATCGTGGGCCGCGACACAGCCACCATGGACGCGCCCGCCACCGCCCGCGCCGCCATCGAAAGCGCCGCCGAGAACCTGTCGGACGGCGTCATCGCCCCAGCCTTCTGGTTCCTGCTTCTGGGGCTGCCGGGGCTCATGGTCTACAAGATCACCAACACCGCCGACAGCATGATCGGCTATCGCACCCCGCACCACGAGGCCTTTGGCTGGGCGTCAGCGCGTTTTGACGATCTGCTGAACTGGATCCCCGCGCGCCTCACTTCCGTGCTGATCATGGCCTCCAGCGCGCCGCCCAAAGCCTGGCCGCGCCTCTGGCAGGTGATCCGCCGCGACGCGCCCCTGCACCGCTCCCCCAACGCGGGCTGGCCCGAGGCCGCCATGGCCGCGAGCCTCAATGTCGCCCTCTCCGGCCCCCGCTCTTATGAGGGCCAGATGTGCAGCTTCCCATGGGTCTACCCGGAAGGCCGCCGCCAGATCGGTGCCGACGAGATCGACGCCGCCGCCGCCCGCCTCTGGCGCGCCTGGGCCACAGGCCTTGCGCTCACCTTCGCGCTCGCCCTGGCCTGAACCTCTTCCTCTCGCTCAAAATACCTCGGGGGGAGTCCCTGAAAAGGACGGGGGGCAGCGCCCCCCCTCCCTCGTCGTCAACCCGCGCTCAGCCGTCGATCTGCTTGGCCATGATCGCAATGGCCTTCTGGTATACACCGGCAGCGTTCCACTCCTGGATCACCGCGAAATTCGGCTCGCCCGGCTGGTAGCCCTTGCCCGGCTGCCAGCCCTTCTGCCGCAGGAAATTTGCGGTGGAGGCCATGGCATCCGAAACATTGTAGAAATCGACCTTCCCGTCGCCGTTGCCATCCACCCCGTAGCGCAGGGCATTGCCGGGCAGGAATTGCGTATGGCCCAACTCGCCATGTTTCGCGCCCTTGGTGTTGAGCGTGATCGAGCCCTGATCCACCAGTTTCAGCGCGCCGATGGCATGGGGCTCGAAGAACTCCGAGCGGCGGCAATCATAGGCCAGCGTGGTGATCGCGGAGACAACCGAGCTGTCGCCCATGAAGCCGCCGAAGGCCGTCTCCATGCCGTGAATGGCGATCAGCACCCCGGCTGGCACGCCGTAGATGCGTTCGAGCGCGGCGTAGAACTCCGGGTTGCGCGCCTTGCGCTTGCGCCCCTGCGCCACAATGGTGGAAGAGCCGCGCACCTCCATGAATTTCTCAAGGCTGTATTTGAAGGATTTCTGGTTGCGGTCCGCCCAGATCGTCTTGGTGGCATATTGCGCCTGCGAGAGCGCCTCCAACCCCCGGTTGCCCACGCCCGCGGCCTTGGCCTCGGCGGCGAAATCGCGTTTCCAGGCGTTGAACCCGTCGCCGGTGTTGCCGCATGTGGCGGCAAGGGCGGGGGTGCCGCCGAGCGAGAGGGCGGCAAGGACAAGGGCCGAAATCGTGACGCGCATCATGGGTTTCCTGCAATGAAACAAAGCGTTGAGGTTGCCTGAGCCTACCCCAAGCCGCCCCGTGCTGAAAGCCATAATGGCTTACCCCAAGCAGCCGCCTAAAAGGGCTCGCGGCTTTTTGCCGGGAAGCGGTCCCCCGCCTCGGTGATCAGCACCAGCCGCTTGCCATCATCCACATAGGTGTCGCAGCGGGAGGTGCCGTTCTCGAACGCCACGCAGACAGCGCTGTCCTGCCCGGCGGCCCATGTCCCCGCCCAGACCTGATCGGAGCCTTCGTAGATGTAGGAATAGGCGCCCTCCGCCCCGAACCGTGCGGTGCCGCCGTCAAAGAAGGTCACCGCCTGCCCGGAAAGCAATTCCGTCAGCTCTGCAGGGGCAAAGGGCGTATCACCCGCCCGCAGGCCGGCGGCCTCCTGCGCCAAGGCGCTACCGGCGGCCATAACTGCCCATATCGCACCTGCCAGAAAAACCCGCATCCCTTCGCCCTCCTGCTGAACCATGGCGCGAGCCTAGCGCCCGGCACGCACACACGCCCGTCACGATCCCGCGAGGCCGCTTCTTCAGGCCACCAGAGCTTCAGCTTTCTTCAGGTCAACGCTCACCAGCTGGCTCACGCCCTGCTCGGCCATGGTGACGCCGAACAGCCGGTCCATCCGCGCCATCGTCACCGCGTGGTGGGTGATGATCAGAAAGCGCGTCTCGGTGCGGCGGCACATTTCGTCCAGCAGATCGCAGAAGCGCGTGACGTTCGCGTCATCGAGCGGCGCGTCCACCTCGTCGAGCACACAGATCGGGGCCGGGTTGGCGAGGAACACCGCGAAGATCAGCGCCATGGCGGTCAGCGTCTGCTCGCCGCCCGAGAGCAGCGACAGCGTGGAGAGCTTCTTGCCCGGCGGCATGCACATGATCTCGAGGCCCGCATCCAGCGGATCCTCGCTTTCCACCAGCACGAGCTTGGCCTCGCCGCCGCCGAAGAGATGCTTGAACAGCATGGCGAAATTGGAGTTCACCTGCTCGAAAGCGGTGAGCAGCCGTTCGCGCCCTTCGCGGTTGAGGCTGGCGATGCCGCTGCGCAGCCGCTTCACCGCCTCTTCCAGATCCGTCTTCTCACCCAGCAGCGTATCGTGCTCTTCCTGCACTTCACGGGCGTCTTCCTCGGCACGCAGGTTCACCGCGCCAAGCGCGTCGCGCTGGCGTTTGAGCCGCTCGACATCGGCCTCCACCGTGGCGGCTGGCGGCATCTTGTCGGGGTCGACCTTCAGACTGTCCAACAAGGCCGCCGGGGCCATCTCGCGCTCTTCCTCGATGCGTTCGGCGGCGCGGGCGACCGTGTCGCGAGCGGCCTCGGCGCGGGCTTCGGAGCGGGCGCGGGCCTCGCGGGCCTCGCTGGCGAGCCGCTCGGCTTCCT
This sequence comes from Pseudoruegeria sp. SHC-113, assembly GCF_025376885.1. NCBI lineage: Bacteria > Pseudomonadati > Pseudomonadota > Alphaproteobacteria > Rhodobacterales > Roseobacteraceae > Pseudoruegeria > Pseudoruegeria sp. SHC-113. Next base: position 754,090 of record NZ_JAHUBR010000001.1, on the reverse strand, counting down.
TCTCATGCACCGCCGCTTCCCGCGCCACTGTTTCGGCAGCGGCCAGAGCATCCGACGCAGCCGCACGGCGGGCCTCGGCCCCTTCGATCCCGGCCAGCAGTTCCTCGCGCTGGATGGCCAGTTCCTCGGGCGCGGCCTGCGCGACCTCAAGTTCTTCCTGCGAGGCCATCCGGCGCTCTTCCAGCTCGGCGATGCGCTTGTCCGCACTTTCGAGCCGGTGCCGCCAGCCGCTGATTTCCTTGGTGATCTCCTGGCTGCGCTTGAGGCGGGCCTCGCCTTCGCGGCGCAATTCGTCATGGGCGGAGCGGCGGGCCATCATGGTGATGCGCGCGGCCTCCACCGTCATCTTGATGTCCTCGGCGCGGGCGCGGGCGGCGTCGAGATCCTCCAGATCCTCCAACCCGCGTTCGGCCTCCAGCACCCGCTGGTGCGCGCTCATCGCCTCTTCCTCGTGGCGGCGCACCGCAAGGCCAAGGCTCTCCAAACGCCCCTGCGCGATGTTGCGGTCGGCCTCCGCTTTCGAGAGCGCGCGGCCCGCGTCCGTCATGGCGCGGTCGGCTCGCTTGCGGGCCTCGCGGGCGTCCTGATCCTCGCGGGTAAGGCGCTTGAGGTTTTCCGTCAGCAGTTCATGGGCCTGTTGCGCGCCTTCCGCGCGGGCCTTCACCTCTTCCAGATCGCGCTTGAGCTCCACCAGCCGGTTGAGCTGCTGCAGCCGCAGGGCCGCAGCGCTTGGCGCATCCTCGGCCCCGGCGCGGAAGCCGTCCCAGCGCCAGAGATCGCCCTCAAGGCTCACCAGCCGCTGCCCCGGCTTCAGCTCAGCCTGCAGGCGCGGGCCATCGGCGCGCTCCACCAGCCCGATCTGGGCCATGCGCCGCGCCAGCACCTCGGGCACGCTCACGTGGTTGGTCAGCGCGGTGATGCCTTCGGGCAGCAATTGCGGCGCGCCATAGCCCGGCAGAACCGCCCAGCCCGAGGCCGCATCCGCCGCCACTTCCGGTGCGCGCAGATCATCGGCCAGCGCCGCGCCCAATGCCTTTTCATAGCCGGGGCTCACCTGCACCCGGTCCAGAAGCTGGCCGCCTTCGGCTGTATCACGCTCCACGAGCTTGGCCAGCGCGGCCACTTCGGCGCGCAGGGCCCCGGCCTCGCCCTCAGCCTCAGAACGCAGGGCGCGGGCCTCGGATTCGCGCGCCTGCGCATCGTCGCGCGCCATGTCGGCGGCCTCCAGCGCGGCCTCGGCTTCCTCCGCGAGAATCGCCGCCTCATCCTGCGCCTCGGTGGCCTCGGCAAAAGCCTCCTCCGCCTGCGCCAAAGCCGCCCGCGCCGCTTCCGAGGAGGCCTTGGCCTTCGTGGCCTCCTCCTCGTTGCGGGCCAGCGTTTTGCGGCTGTCTTCCAGCAGGCGGTTGGCGGACTGGTGCCGCGCGGCGAGCCGGGCGACATCTTCCGTCAACTGACTCAGATCGGCCTCGCGATCCTGCAAGACCTGCGCCGCCTCGCGCGCCGCATCCGAGGCCTCGGCCAGTTTGCCCTCGTGGCCCGCGCTGGCCTTTGTGAGCTGGCCCTGCTCCCATTCGAGCCGTTCGATCGTCTCCCCGGCATCCTTGTTCAGCCCGGCCTCGCGCTCCATGTCGCGGGTGAGTTGCTCGATCCGCCCGGTGAGCGTGTCGATCAGCTGCAGCGCGCGGGCTTCCTGATCCTTCAGCGTGTCCCGCTGCACCGAAAGCCGCTGCAGCACGGCCGCCGCGATGGCCTCCTCCTCGCGCAGGGCAGGCAGACCGGCATCGGCCTCTTCGCGTTTGCGGGCGGCTTCCCGGGCGAGCACCTCGGCCTGACCGGCCTGCCGGGTGCGCTCGGTGAGCTCGGCTTGCGCCACCTGCCGGGCTTCGTCGGCCTCGCGCCAGCGGCGGTAGAGCAGCATGCCTTCAAAGCTGCGGAGCTCTTCGCCAATGGTGCGATAGCGCTGCGCCTGACGCGCCTGACGCGCCAGTTGCCCCAACTGCTGGGCGAGCTGTTCGATCACATCCTCAACACGGGCCAGATTGGTCTCGGTGCCCTTGAGCTTCAGCTCGGCCTCGTGGCGGCGCTGGTACAGCCCGGAGATCCCGGCGGCTTCTTCCAGCACGCGGCGGCGGTTCTTGGGCTTGGCGTTGATCAGCTCCGAAATCTGCCCCTGCCGCACCAGCGCGGGCGAATGCGCGCCGGTGGAGGCATCGGCAAAGAGCATCTGGATGTCGCGCGCGCGCACATCCTTGGTGTTGGCCTTATAGGCCGAGCCCGCGTCCCGCGTGATCCGGCGCACGATCTCCAGCGTGTCCAGATCGTTGAAACCCGAGGGCGCGAGGCGGTCCGAGTTATCGAGCTGCAGGGTGACTTCGGCAAAGTTGCGCGCGGGCCGCGAGGAGGCGCCCGCGAAGATCACATCCTCCATCCCGCCGCCGCGCATCGCCGTGGGGCGGTTCTCGCCCATCACCCAGCGCAGCGCCTCAAGCAGGTTGGACTTGCCGCAGCCGTTCGGCCCCACCACGCCGGTGAGCCCGTCGGCGATCACGAGATCGGTCGGGTCCACGAAGCTTTTGAAGCCGTTCAGTCGAAGGCGGGAGAAGCGCAATGGGTGGCCTGTGTTGATTCCTCTTGTGGATCAGTGTTTGGGGGAATCAGCTTTGAGTCAATGCTGGCACACCCCATGTGGCAGCAGTGGATTAGTTATCCACAAGATATTGAGTGACCCTTTTGAGCGGAACGAGCGCTTAAAGCACCTTCTCCATGAAGACACGCATCCCGTCGCGGCCGGTCTCTTCCCAGCCGAGGTGGCGGTACATCTCTACGTTGCCGGGCATATCCACATGAGTCGCCAGCCGCAGGCAATCCACGCCCCGCAGAGCCCCTTCGGCCTCGGCAAAGCGCATCATCATGCCGCCCAGCCCCTGCCCGCGCACTTCCGGCGTGGTGGCCACATTCACCACCTGCAGCGAGTCCTCGAATTCCTTCAGGATCAGGCAGCCGACGATGGCGTGATCATTCTCCACCACCCAGACCTCATGGGCGGCGACAGCTTCGGCCACGCCCGCCGCCATATCCGGCAAGCCCTTGATAACAAACTCATACTCCGAGTAGGCCGCGGAGAAGACCCGCTCGATGGCGGGAAGATCATGCCGGGTGGCGGTGCGAATGGGCGAAAGTGTCATGCGCCAAGTGATACCCCCAAAGCGGGCCTTGGCAAACGAAATTCGCGGCGGTGCCGTTAGCGCAACCAGATGGAGCCGCCCCCACGTCGCGCCTGTTGATACCAGCGAATAAGCTTGACCACGGCCCACCCCACGGCGCACAACAATCCTCGTAAGGTTCCCCGACACGGCGCAAAGCGCCCGGGGATGAAATGGGAATGATGGTGAAGGTGACCCAATCCGGGGCCTGAAGCCTCAGCCGCCCCCGCGACTGTAAGCGGTGAGCGCCCGTCCAAGACCCACTGGCCGAAACGCCGGGAAGGAGGACGCCGCGCCATGACCCGCGAGCCAGGAGACCAGCCCTGCACCCAAAAACCAATGATCCGTCGGGTGTGACGGAGACGAGGAGACAACGAATGACGACCCTGACCCATTCCGCCGCCGGTGCCCGCTCTGGCCTTCTGCCGATCCTTGGCGCGGCTGCCTTCGGCATTGGCCTGCTGTTCTTTGCAGGCTTCGCGCAGGCTACGGTGTTCCACGACGCCGCCCACGACACGCGCCACGCCATCGCCTTCCCCTGCCACTGAGCCGCGGCCACCCCGACTCATGTTTCAGAAAATCCTGACCAGCGCGTTGTTCGCTGGTGTTGCAGCAGGGCTGATCGCCGCCTTGCTGCAATTTTGGCTTGTGACCCCGGTGCTCCTCGAAGGCGAGGAGTATGAAACCGGTGCGAAATCCCACTACGCCGGGGTGCTCGTGATCAACGAGGCCGAAGGCCATGGTTCTGCACCCACGGAAAACGCAGAAGGCCATGCCGCGGAAGAGGAGGCGGAAGAAAACGCGCTCGCCCGCCACGGGATGACGGCCGCCGTTAACATGATCACCTACACGGGCTTTGGCCTGATACTGGTGGCAGGCTTCGCCCTCGCGGCGCAGTTCGGCGTGGCTGTTTCGGCCAAGAGCGGCCTCGTCTGGGGGCTTGCCGGTTTCATTGCCGTGCAACTCGCCCCGGCGGCAGGGCTCTACCCGGAGCTTCCCGGCACCCCCGCCGCCGACGTCGTGCTGCGGCAATACTGGTGGATCACCACGGTGGTTGCCACGGTCGTTGGGCTGGCCTTCATCGCCTTCGGCACCGGGCTCTGGCTGCCGCTCGCCGGGTTCGCGCTGATCCTCGCGCCCCACGTCATCGGGGCACCGCATCTGGACGGCTACGCCGGTGTCGCCCCGCCCGAACTCGCAGCCCTTTTCGTCGCACGCACGCTTGCCGTGGGCTGCATGGCCTGGGCCCTGCTTGGCTTCGTTGCCGGGCATTTCTGGAGCCAGAGCCGCTCCGCCTGATCTTTACCGCGGGCCGCCCCTGTGGCCCGCGGACTTCCGCAATCCCCTCATGCAAGGACGCCCCCGATGCCCGCAAAGATCCCTGCCACCGTCGTTACCGGCTTCCTCGGCGCCGGGAAAACCACCCTCATCCGCCACATGCTGCAGAACGCCAACGGCAAGCGCATCGCGCTGATCATCAACGAGTTCGGCGATCTCGGCGTGGATGGCGACATCCTGAAAGGCTGCGGCGACGAGACGTGCACCGAAGAGGACGTGATGGAGCTCTCCAACGGCTGCATCTGCTGCACCGTGGCTGATGATTTCATCCCGACGATGGAAAAGCTGCTCGCCCGTGAGAACGCCCCCGATCACATCGTGATCGAAACCTCCGGCCTTGCCCTGCCCCAGCCCTTGGTGCGCGCCTTCAACTGGCCCGAGATCTCCACCCGCGTCACCGTGGATGGCGTGGTGACAGTGGTGGACGGCAAGGCTGTGACGGAAGGGCGTTTTGCCCATAACGTCGCTGCCGTGGATGCCCAGCGCAAACTGGACGAAAACCTCGATCACGAAACGCCGCTCTCCGAGCTGTTCGAGGATCAGGTCGCCTGCGCCGACATGATCGTGGTCAACAAATCCGATCTGCTCACCCCGGAAGAGGCCGAGGCGCTGGCCACCCGCCTGCGTGGCGAAAGCCGCAAAGGGGTACAGGTCGTGAAATCCACCATGGGCGCGCTCCCCGTCGAAGTGCTGCTGGGCCAGAACATCGGCGCGGAAAACGATCTGGCCGCGCGCCACGAGGTGCATCACCATCACCACCACGACGATGATCACGACCACGACGATCACGACCATCATCACCACGATCACGATCACGACGATTTCGAAAGCTTCGTCGTCACCCTCCCAGAAATCAGCGATGCCAAGGCCTTCGCCGCACAGGTGGCCGAGGTGATCCGCGCCCATGACATCCTGCGCCTGAAGGGCTTCGCCGCCGTGTCCGGCAAGCCGATGCGCCTCACGCTGCAGGCGGTTGGCCCGCGGGTGGACACCTATTTCGACCGCCCCATCGCCGCCGATGAGCCCCGCGAGGCGCGGCTCGTGGTGATCGGTCAGGCCGGGCTCGACCGCGCCGCCATCGAAGCGGCCCTGCAGGCCTGAGATCCCCATGACGCTCACCATCGCCGCCGAAAGCCCCCTCACCCCGGACGCCGCCGCCCTCATCGAAGGCTCCGAGGCCGCCCTGCGCGAGGTCTACTCGGAAGATGAATGCTTCACCTTCACCGCCGCCGAGCTGGCCGCGCCGGGGATCACCTTCCTTGTCGCCCGCACCGCGGGAGGCACCCCGGCGGGCTGCGTCGCGCTCTGTGAATGCGACGGCTACGGCGAAGTGAAACGCCTCTACGTCACGCCACAGGGGCGCGGGCGCGGCACCGCGCGCGCCCTGATGGCCGATCTCGAAGCCCGCGCCAGCGCCCTCGGCCTGCCTTCCGTCAAGCTGGAAACCGGAGAGAAACTCGCTGCCGCCGTCGCCCTCTACAGCGATCTGGGCTATACGGTCCGCGGCCCCTTCGGTGCCTATGAGGAACACCCCGCCAGCCTCTTCATGGAAAAACCGCTCCGCTCTTCTGACTGAAAATATCCCCGCCGGAGGTGCCCTCCGGCCCCGTAACACCAAGGCCCCGATCCATGCACCTGCTCGCCGCCACCCCCGGCGCCATCGAAGACGGAAGCGAACCGGTCGATCTGGGCCAGAGCCCGTCTGATCTGCTGTTCATCTCCGCCGCCGACACCGAACTCGCCGCACTCAGCGCCGCGCGCGGCGAGATGGAAGCCCCGCCGGGCCTGCGGCTTGCGAGCCTCATGCACCTGCAACACGCGATGTCGGTGGATCTGCACATCGACGCCTGTGCGTCGAAATGCAAACTCGTCGTGGCCCGCGTGCTGGGCGGCGCGGCCTATTGGAAATACGGTTTTGAGCAATACGCCGCTCGCCTGCGCGAGGCAGGCGTGCCCTTCGCCGCCCTGCCCGGCGACGACAAGCCCGACGCCACCTTGCGCGAGTTTTCGACAGTCTCGGACGAGGATTACGAAGCCCTCTGGGCTTATCTGGTGGAAGGCGGCCCAGAGAACGCCACACGGTTCCTGAGCTACGCCAAGGCGATGATCGACGGCGGCGAAAAACCCGCCGCCGCCGCGCCGCTCCTGAAGGCCGGGGTCTACTGGCCCGGCGACGGCATCGCGGGCCTCGCTGCAGCGCAAAGCCACTGGACAGACGGCGCACCCGTCGTTCCCATCGTCTTCTACCGCGCGCTCGTGCAGGGCGCGGGGCTCAACCCGATCAACCGGCTGGTGAAATCTCTGCTGCGGCGCGGGCTGAACCCCCTGCCCGTCTTCGTCGCCTCGCTGAAGGATCCGCTCTCCGCCGCCACGCTGCAAAGCCTCTTCGCCGAAGCGCCCCCTTCGGTGATCCTCAACGCCACCGCCTTCGCCACAGGCTCCCCACATCAGGGCGACGCCACAGCGGAGAACCCGCTCGCCAGCCCCGCCGCCAATGAAGCCCCGATCTTTCAGGTGGTGCTCTCCGCTGGCACCGAAAGCGCCTGGGAAAGCGGCGTCACCGGGCTTTCGGGGCGCGATATCGCGATGAACGTCGCCCTGCCAGAAGTCGACGGCCGCATCCTGTCGCGCGCGATCTCCTTCAAGGGCGAGGCCTTCTTTGACGAAGCCACCGAATGCCCCATCGCCACCTATAAGGCGCGCGGCGATCGGGTGGAGTTCGTCGCCGATCTCGCCGCCAACTGGGCCGCCCTGCGCAGCACCAAGGAACCGGAGCGCAAAGTCGCGCTGGTGCTGGCGAACTACCCCAACAAGGACGGCCGCCTCGCCAATGGCGTCGGGCTCGATACCCCCGCCGCCACCGTCCTCGCGCTGAAAAGCCTTGCGCAAGCCGGTTACCGGATCGACACCCCGCCGCAGGATGCCGACGCCCTCATGGCGCAGATCCTCGCCGGCCCCACCAACTGGCTCACCGATCGCGCCACCCGAGACGGCGGCGAGGCCTTGAGCCTCACCGCCTACCGCGCCGCCTATGATGCGCTGCCCTGGGCCGTGCGATCCCGCATCGAGGATCGCTGGGGCAAGCCTGAAGCCGATCCCTACTTTGTTCCAAAAATATCCCCGCCGGAGGCTTCCTCACCCGCCACGGGCACTCCGCCCGAGGGCCATTTCGCCCTCTCCATCTTCCGCTTCGGCAATGCCTGCGTCGGCGTGCAGCCCGCGCGCGGCTATCACATCGACCCAACGGAAACCTACCACTCCCCCGATCTCGTCCCACCGCACAACTACCTCGCCTTCTATTTCTGGCTCCGCCACCATTTCGGCGCGCAGGCGATTGTGCATATGGGCAAGCACGGCAATCTCGAATGGCTGCCGGGCAAGGCGCTGTCGCTCTCGGAAGACTGCCTGCCCGAGGCCGTGCTCGGGCCGATGCCCCACATCTACCCTTTCATCGTCAACGATCCCGGCGAGGGCACGCAGGCCAAGCGCCGCGCGCAAGCCGTGATCGTGGATCACCTCACCCCGCCCTTGACCCGCGCCGAAACCTACGGGCCGCTGAAGGACCTCGAAGCGCTGGTGGACGAATATTACGAGGCCGCCGGGGTGGACCCGCGCCGCATCGCCCATCTGAAACGCGAGATCCTGTCGATGACCTCGGCCACCGGTCTTGATGCCGATGCAGGCCTCACCGGGGAGGATGAGGAGAGCGATCTGGCCAAGCTCGACGCCTATCTCTGCGAGTTGAAGGAAGCCCAGATCCGCGACGGGCTGCACATTTTCGGCCAAGCGCCGGAGGGGCGGCTGGCGCGCGATCTGGTGCAGGCGCTGGTGCGCGTGCCGCGCGGCGCGGGCAAAGGGGCCGATGCCTCCCTGATCCGCGCACTGGCGGACGATCTGGCGCTTGGCTTTGACCCGCTGTCCGCCGAGATGGCCGCGCCGTGGGACGGCCCGCGCCCAGAATGCCTCGCCAACGTAGACAGCGCCAACTGGCGCAGCACGGGCGACACCATCGAAAGGCTTGAGCTCTTCGCCGCGCTGCTACTGGACGGTGATGGCGACGCCCCCGGCTCCTTGAGCGCCGAGGTGCTCGCCCATGCCCGCGAGACTGTCGCGCCCATGGTCGCCGCTTGCGGCCCGCAGGAAAGTGCAGGCCTGCTCACCGCGCTTTCGGGCCGCTTCCTGCCGCCCGGCCCCTCCGGCGCGCCGACGCGCGGGCGGCTTGATGTGCTGCCTACGGGGCGCAACTTCTACTCGGTCGACAGCCGTGCCGTGCCCACGCCCACGGCCTGGGCACTGGGGTGGAAATCCGCCAACCTCCTGATCGAGCGCCATCTGCAGGAGCATGGCGACTGGCCGCGCAGCCTGCTGCTCACCGCCTGGGGCACCGCCAACATGCGCACCGGCGGCGATGACATCGCCCAATGCCTTGCGCTGATGGGCGTGAAGCCAAAGTGGGACAGCGCCAACCGCCGTGTCACAGGCTTCGAGGTGCTCCCGGCCTCCGTGCTGGGCCGCCCCCGCGTGGATGTCACCCTGCGGGTTTCCGGCTTCTTCCGCGACGCCTTTCCGCAGCTCATCGCACTGGTCGACAGCGCCGCGCGGGCGGTGATGGCGCTGGACGAGCCTGCCGAGCAGAACCCGGCTGCCGCCCGCGCGCGCACCGAAGGTGAAAGCGGTGCGTTCCGCGTCTTTGGCTCCAAACCCGGAGCCTATGGCGCGGGGCTGCAGGCGATGATCGACGAGCGGCTCTGGGCCGACAAGGCCGATCTGGCCGAGGCCTACCTGCAATGGGGCAGCTACGCCTATGGCAAGGGCGCGGAAGGCACGCGGGCGCGCAGCGCCTTTGAAACGCGGCTCAGCGAAGCCGAGGCCATCGTGCAGAACCAGGACAACCGCGAGCACGATCTGCTCGACTCCGACGATTACTACCAGTTCGAAGGCGGCGCGGCGGCGGCTGTGGCCACGCTGCAGGGGCGCGACCGGCCAATCTACCACAACGATCACTCCCGCCCCGAACGCCCGCAGATCCGCACGCTGGACGAGGAAATCAGCCGCGTCGTGCGCTCCCGCGTGGTGAACCCGAAGTGGATCGATGGCGTGAAGCGCCACGGCTACAAGGGCGCCTTCGAGATCGCGGCGACGGTGGATTACCTCTTTGCCTTCGCCGCCACCACGGGCGCGGTGAAGGGCCATCATTTCGACCTCGTGGAAGGGGCCTTTCTGGAAGACGAAGCCACCCGCGATTTCATTGCAGAACACAACGCGCCTGCCCTGAAAGAGATCGCCGAACGCCTGCAGGAGGCCGTCGATCGCGGCCTCTGGCAGCCGCGCTCCAACTCCGCCCGCGCCCGGATCGCGGCGCTGCTGCCGTGAGCGAGGCAGGCCTGCGCCCCCGCCGCCTCACCCAGCCGGATGAAGCGGCCTGTCGGGCGCTGCGGGATCTGCTGTCAGAGGCTTTCGCGGGAATGGAAGGGCGGATCGATCCCCCCTCCTCGCTGCACCGGCTCACCCTGCAGGACATCGCCGCGCAGGCGGCGGGGGGTGGCGTGCTTGTGGTCGGCGACAGCGATCATGCACCGCAGGCCTGCCTGTTCCTGACCCCGAAAACCGATTGCCTCTACGTGGGCAAACTCGCCGTCGCCTCTACGGCGCGCGGCAAGGGATATGCGGCGGCACTTCTGGCCGAGGCCGCGCGGGAAGCGGCGCGGCTTGGCCTGCCGGGCCTGCGCCTGCAAACCCGGGTGGAACTTACGGAAAACCACAGCTTCTTCGCCCATCTCGGCTTCACGCGCACCTGCGCCACGGCGCATCCCGGCTATACGCGTGCCACCTCCTACACCTACGAACGCGCTGTTTCCTAAAGGCTTTTGATGAAACCCGGCGCGGACGCTCCGCCAATCGCGGGGCTGCCAGATTGCCGCGTTTACATATTCAAATTCTCGCATATATTACATTCAAACTTCTGAATGTAATGGAGCCCGCTATGCGCAAGACATCTGCCCTTCCCCAAGGCCCCGCCGTGCCGCCCCGCCCCTCCGAGACATACGCACCGCAGTATTTCCTCGCCTCTGTCGGGGCCGGGGGCCTTGCGGTGACCTTCTTCATGTACCTGATGTTCTGGATCCCGCATGTGGGCCGCCCGGTACCGGTGTTTGGCGACATACAGGCGGCTTTCCTGTCGGGCACGCCTGCCCTGCAAGGCATGATTCTGATCGCGCTCTTTGGCATTGCGGGCTTTGCCGTGCTGAACCTGCGCGCGCTGGCCTGGAACCTCTCCCGGCTCAAACCCTTTCTGTCGTCCGAGCGGGGCAAGGCCCTCCGCGCGAGCAATGCCGAAAGCCAGCTGATGGCGCTGCCGCTGGCGCTGGCGATGTCGGTGAACATGCTGTTCATCCTCGGCCTCGTCTTCGTGCCCGGCCTCTGGGGCGTGGTGGAATACCTCTTCCCGCTGGCGATGGCCGGCTTTTTGGCCATTGGCGTGCTGGCCTTCCGCTTGCTGGGCGGTTTTCTGGGCCGGGTGCTGGTGCACGGCGGCTTTGACTGCAGTAAGAACAACTCCTTCGCCCAGATCCTGCCCGCCTTCGGCTTCGCCATGATCGGTGTCGGCATGGCCGCCCCGGCCGCGATGAGCCAACTGACGCTCACCGCCGGTCTGAGCCTGATCTTCTCGACCTTCTTCCTGATCACCGCCGCGCTGATCGCAGGGCTCGCGATGATCCTTGGCCTGCGCGCCATGATGGAGCACGGCGCCGCGCAGGAGACCGCCCCGACGTTGATGATCCTGATCCCGCTGATGACGATCCTTGCCATCCTCACTCTGCGGCAGGGCCACGGGCTGCACAGCCTCTTTGGCGGCCACACCGCCCCAGCCGACACGCTGATGAGCCTGACGCGGTTCCTCTCTGTCCAGATCCTCTTCGGACTGCTCGGGCTGATGGTGCTGGCGCGCCAAGGTTACGGCGCGCGCTTCCTCTGGGGGGCGGAGGCCTCGCCCGGCTCCTATGCGCTGGTCTGCCCCGGTGTGGCGATGAGCGTTCTGCTGCAGTTCTGGATCAACAAGGGGCTGGTGGCGAGCGGGCTGATCGCGAAATTCGGCCTTGCCTACTGGGCGCTCTCCGGCGTCGCCGTGGCCTTCCAGATCGCCATGATCGCGCTGCTGATCGGGCTGAACCGCAAGCACTTCGGCGCGCAGCCCGCCAACCCTGCGGCACCGGCCTAACCGCCGCCCAAGACGGGCGCGCCCTTGCCCCGCGCGCCCGTTTTCGCCACGTTCCCTGCCAAAGAGCAAACGGGAGGGTGACAGCATGACACTGAAAGGCCATTGCCTCTGCGGCGACACACGATGGGAAGCCGAGGGGCCGATGCTCTGGGCCTGTCATTGCCACTGCGCCGACTGCCGCCGCCAGTGCGCCGCCCCGGTTGTAACGTTCCTCGGTGTGCGCAGCTCGGGCTTTCGCTGGACAGGCGCGACGCCCGGTGCCTATGCCTCCTCCCCCGGTGTCACCCGCCATTTCTGCAGCCGCTGCGGCACGCCCGTGGCCTTTCAGGCCGAACGCTACGCAGGCGAGATCCATCTCTATGCCGCCGGGCTCGAGTCGCCCGAGGCTTTCACCCCGCGCTTCCACGTGCATCACGCCGAGAAACTGCCGTGGATCGCGCTTGACGATGCCCTGCCCAGATACGAAGGTTTCGCTCCAGCCGATGCGCCCGAGATCGGCGAGGCCTCCTAGGCCCGCCCGCGGGTGCCCCACAGAGCAATAAAGAGGACAGGCATGTCGGAACAGAGCCCGGAAGATCTGGAACGCCACGCGATGAAGATGGCCAAGAAGAAGGCCGCTCGCGACAAGATCATGGCCACGAAGACGGATAAGAAGGGCCTGATCATCATCCACACCGGCAAGGGCAAGGGCAAAAGCTCCGCTGCCTTCGGGATGATCTTCCGCTGCATCGCCCATGGCATGCCATGCGCCGTGGTGCAGTTCATCAAGGGCGGCATGGAGTGCGGCGAGCGCAACCTGATCACCGAGCGCTTTGCCGATCTTTGCGAATTCCACACGATGGGCGAGGGCTTCACCTGGGAAACCCAGGACAAGAGCCGCGACATCGAGATGGCGAAAGCGGCCTGGGAAAAGGCCAAGGAGCTGATCCGCGACCCCAAGAACACGATGGTGCTGCTGGACGAGATCAACATCGCCCTGCGCTACGATTACATCGACGTGAACGACGTTGTCGCCTTCCTGCGCGATGAGAAACCCGAGATGACCCATGTCGTGCTCACCGGGCGCAACGCCAAGGACGAGCTGATCGAGGTTGCCGATCTGGTAACGGAAATGGAACTGGTGAAACATCCGTTCCGCTCCGGGATCAAAGCGCAGATCGGTGTGGAGTACTGAAGGAAAGACGCTGCCCTTTCGTGCAGCTTCTTGCCTCCGGCGGGGATATTTACAGCCAGGTGAGGAAGCGCGGTGTGCCAGGTGCGCAGGGCCTGTGCGCTTTTGGGGCGCTGTGCCGGGCGGCGGCGCGCCCTAGGTTGGGCTAAGAGAGACAACACAAGGGACGACAGATGCCGAAGCTTCTGCTGATTTCGGGCTCGCTGCGGGCGGGCTCTTACAACCGTAAACTTCTGGAAGAGGCCGCGCGGCTGTTTGGCGAGGCCGAAGTGGTCCGCGCCGACCTGCGCCTGCCGCTTTATGATGGCGATCTGGAAGATGCCGAGGGCATTCCCGCCCAAGTGCAGGCACTGGCCGATCAGGTCGCAGCGGCCGATGCGGTGGTGATCTCGACGCCGGAATACAACAAGAACCTCTCCGGCGTGCTGAAGAACGCGCTGGACTGGGTGAGCCGCACCAAGGGCGGGCCGTGGCGCGGCAAGCCCGTGGCCATCGTCTCGGCCACCGGCGGGCGCGCAGGCGGCGAGCGGGCGCAGAACTCGCTGCGGCTGTGCCTCAATCCTTTCCGCCCCCATGTTCTGCCGGGGCCGGAGGTTCTGGTAGGCCAGTGCGAGGAGCAATTCGATGCGCAAGGCAGGCTGACCAACGTGCGCTATGAGAAGGCGCTCACCGAGTTGATGAGCGATCTGCGCGCTCTGAGCGCCCTGGCCAAGGCCGCTTAAGCGCGGGTGGCGATCTCCACGAGGTTGCCGTCCGGATCGCGCACGTAAAGAGAATCGATCGGCCCTGTCGCGCCTGTGCGGCGCACGGGACCTTCCTCCACTTTCACGCCGTGGTTTGCCAGATGCACCTGCCAGTTCTTCAGGCTGTTGGCCGAGAGAAAGCAAAGATCGGCAGAGCCCGGCTGGGGCGTTTGCGCCTTGGGCTCGAACTCCTTGCCTGCCACGTGCAGGTTCAGCTTCTGCAACCCGAAATGCAATGCGGTGCGCGGCTCGCCCCCTTCGGGCGTGAAGCTGCGGGCCTCCATGCCCAGCACCTCTGAATAAAATGCTACGGCGGCGTCGAGATCGGCCACCGTCAGGACCAGATGGTCCAGAGACGACACGCTCGGCATGTTCCCCCCTTCAAATGACCTGTGTTTCTCCAATAAGCTGGGATCATGCCAGAGAAAGCCCCCTTTTATCAAACCCTAACCTGCGCGCTGGATCCGGCGCGGGCACAAGCCCTGCATGCAAGCCTTGGCCGGGCCGGGGCCGCGCCATCGGCGGGCGCGGCGCTGCCGCCTTTCTGGCACCAGATCTATTTCTGGGATGCGCAGCCCCCGGACGCCCTCGGGCGGGACGGCCATCCGCGCACCGGGCAGGGCCTGATCCCCGACATGGGCCTGCCCCGCCGCATGTGGGCCGGGGGGCGGCTCACCTTCCACGCGCCGCTTACTTGCGGCACCCCGGCTAAGAAGCGCAGCACCGTGGAGGCCACCAAGCGTAAGGAGGGACGCAGCGGGCCTTTGGGTTTCGTCACCCTGCGCCACGAGATCTGGCAGGGCGGCGAACTCTGTATCACCGAATGGCAGGATCTCGTCTACCGGCAGGAGGCCGACCCCGCCACGCCGCGCCCCGTCGCGCCGCAAGCGCCAACGGATGAGGAGAGTGCCACTCGGCGCGCTTTCAACAGCACGCTGCTGTTTCGCTACTCCGCCCTGACCTTCAACGGCCACCGCATCCACTACGATGAGGTCTATGCCCGTCAGATAGAAGGCTACGCAGGCCTTGTGGTACACGGCCCCCTGCTGGCGCATATGCTGATGGAAAAGGCACAAGCAGAGCTGGGGCCGCTCGCGGCCTTCCGCTTCCGCGCCACCGCGCCCCTGATGCACAGCGAGGCGGCCATGTTCTGCCGCAAGGGCCAGCGCCTCTGGGTGCGCGCTGAGGATGGGCGGCTTTGCATGGAGGCCGAAGCCACGCCTGCCTGAAGTGCTAGAGGTTGTCTTCCACGCGGAAGCCTTCGGGGATCGCGTCGCGCCCCTCCAGTATCAGGCCTGCCATCACCTGCGCCACTTTCGGGGCCATGCCGAAACCGATCTTGAAGCCGCCGTTGGCGATGAAATGGCCGGGCCTTCCGGGCCACGCCCCCAGCATCGGCGCGCGGCTTTTGGCGCGTGGGCGCACCCCGGCCCAGCGCTCCAGCACCTCTGCGCCTTGCAGCATCGGAAAGGCCGCAAGCGCGCGGGCGTGGATGGCATCAAGCTGCTCATCCGTGGACGCAGGGTCGCTGAACTCCCGTTCACTGGTGGAGCCGATCGCCACCGTGCCATCGGCATGGGGGATGATATGCAGCGCATCGGCGAAGAGCTGCGGCTTGTCCGACGCGGCGAAGCGCAGGAGCAACGCCTGCCCTTTCACCCCGCCGCCAAGGCTACGCCCAAAGGCCTCCGACAGCGCCGCAAGCCCGGCGTGGCCCGTGGCCCAGAGCACCTGCCCTTCGTCGGCTGCCTCGGCCACGATCTCCGCCCCGCGTGCCGTCAGCGCCGCAGCCAGAGCGGCCGAGGCCCGGCGCGGATGCATCCGGCCGCTCAGCGTGTCGTGGATCAGGAACCCCGTGGGGCTCTCGGGCCGCCAGCCCTCATGCGCGCCTTGCGGCACCACCTGCCATACCGCTTTGCCCTGCCAGAGCGCTTCGGTCTGCGCGGCGCGCTCCTGCGCCAGCGCAAGGCTGCGGTCGTCGGCGATGGGCTGCAGCCGGCCGGAGCGCGCATAGCCCGGATCCTGCCCGCCGGCCTGCGCCACCGCCTGCCAAAACCCTTCCGCCATCATCAGGCTTTCGAACTGGAACTGCTTCTTCGCATTCCACCGCTCCGGCGTATGCGGGGCCAGCGCCCCCACGAGCCCGCCCGACGCCCCCGCGCCCACGCCATAAGGGTCCACCACGCGCACCCGCGCGCCCGCCTGCAGGCAGGCCCAGGCCACCGAAAGCCCAAAGATCCCCGCGCCGCGTACCGTCACATCCACCGTTGCCATCGCCCGCCGCCTTCGCCATTGTCCGCCCGTTCGCCCCTGCTTTTAGGATATCCCATGCCCCGGAGCCAGACAGCCGATCTCGACTGGCGCGACGGCGCCCTGCCCGTCTCCCGCCAGTTCGACGACCCCTATTTCTCGCTGGAAAACGGCCTTGCGGAGACGCGGCATGTGTTTCTGGCCGGCAACGGGCTTCCGGCGCGCTTCAAACCGGGGTTTCAGATCGCGGAACTGGGCTTTGGCACCGGGCTGAACCTCTTCGCGGCGCTGCTGGCGTGGCGGGATAGCGGCCAGAGCGGCCCGCTGCGCTTCACCAGTTTCGAAGCCTACCCGATGACGGCCACCGACATGGCTCGCGCGCTCGCGGCCTTCCCCGAGGCCCGCGCCATTGCCGATCCCTTCCTTGCACAATGGGAGGCCGGCGCGCGGCAGGTCACCCTGCCCGATCTCATCGCCGACATCCGCATCGGCGATGCGCGGCAGGAGCTGGCCCGCTGGGAGGGCAAGGCCGACGCCTGGTTCCTCGACGGCTTCGCGCCTGCACGCAACCCCGAGCTCTGGGAAGAGGCGCTGATGCGCGAGGTTGCCCGCCACACTGCGCCCGGCGGCAGCGCCGCCACCTACACGGCCGCCGGTTTCGTGCGGCGCGGGCTCGCGGAGGCGGGCTTCACCGTTGAGCGTATCCCCGGCCACGGGCGCAAACGCCACATGACGAAAGCCACGCTCACCGGCCCGGCAGCACCCAAATGACGGAGCAGAACACCCGGCTCGGCATCCTTCTGATGGTCGCCACCACCTTCGTCTTCGCCCTGCAGGACGGCATCTCGCGCCACCTTGCGGGCGAATACAACACGTTGATGGTTGTGATGGTGCGCTACTGGTTCTTCGCCGCCTTCGTGGTGGTGATCGCCGCGCGCCGCCCGGGCGGGCTGCGCGCCACCGCGCGCACGGGCCAACCGCTGCTGCAGATCTTCCGGGGGCTCCTGCTGGCCATGGAGATCTGCGTGATGGTTCTGGCCTTCGTGCTGCTCGGCCTCGTAGAAAGCCACGCCGTCTTCGCCTGCTACCCGCTGATCATCGCCGCGCTCTCAGGCCCGGTGCTGGGCGAAAAGGTCGGCTGGCGGCGTTGGGGCGCCATCGGCATCGGCTTCATCGGCGTGCTGATCATCCTGCAGCCCGGCAGCGGCGTCTTTGCTCCGGCCGCCGTGGTGCCGCTGCTCTCGGCCACGATGTTTGCCTGCTACGGGCTCGCCACCCGCTTCGCCGCCCGCAAGGACAGCGCCGCGACGAGCTTCTTCTGGACAGGCACCGTGGGCGCCGCCGCGATGACAGCCATCGGGATCTGGTCGTGGGAGCCGATGACAGCGCCGGATTGGGGCTGGATGGCGCTGCTCTGCGTCTTTGGCGCGCTTGGCCACTGGCTGCTGATCAAATGCTACGCCGTGGCCGAGGCCAGCGCCGTACAACCCTTCGCCTATCTGCAACTCGTCTTCGCCTCCACCATGGGCATCCTGCTCTTCGGCGAAGCGCTGCGCCCCAATGTGGCGCTGGGGGCTGCCATTGTCACCGCCGCCGGCATCTTCACGCTGCTGCGCAGCCGGGCCCGCGCCGCGCCCCCGGAGGATCCGGCCAAACCCGCCTCCTGAGCCTACTTTGTTCTACAAATATCTCGGGGTGCGGGGCAGAGCCCCGCTCTTGCCTGCGCTGCGGGGCGCAAGGCCCGCAGCGCAACCTTCCCCTCAAGAGCCGTTCAACTCTTCCGCGAGCCGTGGAAGGCCCACCTGCCCCGACATCCGTGCGCGGTAAATCGGCAGGGCTTCGGTCACCCGCATCACGTAGTTGCGGGTCTCGGTGAAGGGGATGTGCTCGATCCAGTCGACGATATCAACCCCGGCCGAGCGCGGATCGCCGCGCTCCTCGATCCAGCGCCGCGCGCGGCTGGGGCCGGCGTTATAGGCCACGGAGACGAGGATATAGTTCTCTCCGAACTCCTCGATCAACTCGTTCAGGTAAGCGGTGCCGAGTTTCGCGTTGTAGCCCCAGTCGCTCAGCAGGCGGCCCTTGGAATAGTCCACGCCCACTTCCTTCGCCATGTCCTGCGCCGTGCCGGGCATCAACTGCATCAACCCGCGCGCGCCCACGGGGCTGATCACGGCGGGGTCAAACTCGCTTTCCCGCCGCGCGATGGAAAGCGCCAGTTCCGGTGGCACCGGCATGGGCCCGTCGGCCAATTCGTGAAGGGGGTAGTAGGCCTTGTCGATCACGTGCCCCATGCTGGCGGCCTGTTTGGCGACCATCAGCGCGATATGCGGCTCGTTGATGGCAAAGGCCAGATCGCCAAGCTGCCCCAGCGCCGTGCGGTCCTGCGTTTCGGCCAGATGCACGAGGAAGCGCTCCGCAAGGCTCAGTTCGCCTGCCTTGTGCAGGATCAGCGCCGCATGCAGCACGTCGCTGGTCATGAAGCTGGCCTGTCGCCAGTCGGGGAAGACCTCCGCCCCGGTCAGCGCCGGGTCCATCGGCAGCCCGGCGGCTTCGGCCGCGAGCAGCCCGTAGAAGCTCGATTGATAGGTCGCGCCGAAGGCATAGGCCTCCCGCGCCCGATCGGCCTCGCCCATCGCCGCAAGCGCCCGGCCCTGCCAGTAGCCCGCGCGCCCGTTGCTGATCGGAGAGGAGACCTCCTCGCGCAGGTGGGAGAAATGCCCGTAGGCCGTGGCCGGATCGTTCAGGTAGCGCAGGGCGATATAGCCCGCGAGCCACTCCAGATCGGCATAAGCGCTGCCGCCGGTCAGGAAGTGGTTGGCCGCGATGCGATAGGCCGTCTGCGCGTTGCCTTCGCGCATTTCCACCCGCGCAAGCGCCCGCCGCCAGCCGGACCAGCGCTCCGGCTCGCCAAGGGCGGCAGCGCTTGTGCTGCGCTCCAGAAGAAGCGCGATCGCATCGGCATTGCGCCCCTTGCGGGCGCGCCAGTTGAACCGCTCATAGGCCAGCCCCGGATGATCAGCGAGTGACGCTGGGACCTTCTCGATCAGCCCATCCACACCCGGCGCCTGATCGCGCAACGCAAGCCGCGCTGCGCCCAGCGCCCGCCAGCCCTCGGATACGAAAGGATACATCGCCTCGGCCTGAATCTTCTCGCCCTGCCACAGCAGCATGTCGAGCCGTGCCTCATTGTGCGGCGTCACAAGCTTGCCGTGCCGCTCAAGGAAGGCCTCGCGCTCTTCGCGGGTCAGATCCAGCGTGCGCCAAGCCAGCACCAGCGTGGCCTCGGCCTCGCCCTGATTGCCAAGCCGCGCCTGCGCTTCTCCAAGCCGCAACGCGCCGACGCCGGTTTGCGGAAGCGCGCCCCCAAAGTAGGCCAGGACATTCTGCGGCGACGCCCCGCGCGGGATGCTGTCCTCCCCGCGTTTGCGCAGCAGCGGCAGGCCGGGCCAGTCGCTGTTGTCGGTCAGAAAGGCGATGTAGTCGGGCATCTCGCCCCGGCCTGCGCGTAGGCGGTGCCATTCCACCAGATCCTCGACAACTTCATTGCCCGCCCGCGCGCGGCGGGTGGCTTCGTCCCAGTCCCCCTGCCGCATCGCCTCAAAGGCGTTGCCCAGCACGCGGGCCTCGGAAAGCTGCTGCGCGCCGACCGCTGTCGCGGCGCACAGGAATAGGCTGCTCACAAGTAAGCTCAATCGGTGCATTCTCTGCAAACCTCTGCTCGGCTTCCGCCCGTTTTCGGAACTCTAGCCCCGCCCCGCACAGGGGCAATTCACAAACTTGGCAATTGCCGCGATCGCGGATAGGTTCCGCGCGCTTGCAATCGGGCGACTCGCCCACATCATACAGAAAAATTCGAACCAAAGGAGACGTGTCATGTTCAAAGGGTCCATTCCAGCCCTGGTGACGCCGTTCAAGAACGGCGAACTGGATATCGACACGCTCAAACGCCTCGTCGATTGGCACATTGCTGAAGGCTCCAGCGGTTTCGTGCCCGTGGGCACCACCGGCGAAAGCCCCACCTTGAGCCACCGCGAGCATGAGATCGTGGTGGAAGAGGTGGTGAAAGCCGCCGCGGGCCGCGTGCCGGTGATCGCGGGCGCTGGCTCCAACAGCACCTCGGAATCGATTCACCTCGCCCAGCACGCCGAAAGCGTGGGGGCGGATGCGATCCTCGTGGTCACGCCCTATTACAACAAGCCGACGCAGGAAGGGCTCAAGGCTCATTTCCGCGCCATCCACGATGCCTGTGGCCTGCCGATCATCATCTACAACATCCCCGGCCGCTCCATCGTGGACATGACGCCCGACACCATGGGCGAGCTGGCGAAGCTGCCGCGTATCGTGGGCGTGAAGGATGCCACCGGCGATCTGTCCCGCGTGCCCCAGCAGCGCATCACCTGCGGCACCGATTTCGCGCAGCTCTCCGGCGAAGACGCCACCGCGCTCGGCTTCAACGCCCATGGCGGCGTGGGCTGCATCTCGGTGACGGCCAACGTCGCGCCCAAGCTCTGCGCCGATTTCCAGGCTGCAACGCTTTCCGGCGATTACCCGGCCGCGCTTTCGCTTCTGGACCGCCTGATGCCGCTGCATATGGCAATCTTCACCGAGCCCGGCCTCGTGGGCGCGAAATACGCGATGAGCAAACTGGGCCTCTGCGGCGAGGAAATCCGCCTGCCGCTCACCCCGGCCACCGCGCCCACGCGCGAGAAGATCGACGCCGCCCTGCGCCACGCGGGCCTGTTGAACTGATCTGAACGGGCTACGCAGCCCAAACATTTTGAGGCCCGCCGCTCAATGCGGCGGGTTTCGCTGTTTCTGGATCGACTGGATCCGATCCGGCCATGTCGAAGCGATATAGGCCAGCACATCCCAGATCTGCTCCGAACTCAGCACGCCCTCGAACCCCGGCATGCCGCTGTCGAAATTGCTGATCCCGCGCGCCTCCAGAGCCCCCGCGCCGCCAAGCCACGTGTAGTCGAACAAGAGCTGATTGTCGTGGTGCCACGTATGCCCGCTCGCATCGTGAGGCGGGGCCGGTAACCGGCCATCGGGGCCGGGGCTCTGCCAGTCCGGCTGGCCTTCCAATTTCGCACCATGGCACGCTGCACAATGCTCAGCGTAGAGCGCCCGCCCCGCCGCCGTATCGCGCCCTTCCAGCTCATGAGCCGCAAACACGGGCGCAGCCCAAAGCGCGGCAGCACCGAACACAACGAATCTCCGCATTCTATCCCACATCACTGGATTCCGTTGGCCTGCTGCAATTCCCGAACATAGGCGATGATCAGCGCCACATCCGCCCGGCTCAGCCCTTGTACCGGGGGCATGTTGCCGAAGGTCCAGTGATGCGCCTGTACCCCCTGCGCAACCGCGCGCTGGAACGACTCGTCGGCATGGTGGGAGGGCTCGTAGATCTTGTGCACCAGCGGCGGCGCGACGCCGTCCTGACCTACGGCATTGGGCCCGTGGCACTGCGCGCAATAGAGATCGAAGCCGCGCTTGCCGATCGCGGCATTCTCCGACAGCACCTCGGGCACGATGATCTGCACCAGCGCCGCCCCCTCCAGCGCGGCCACCGGCTCCTGCGCCGTGTCCGCGCCGCCGCCAAACATGACAAAACCGGCCACGACGGCCAGAGCCACGCCCCCTGTTGCGATCAGCGTTTTCTTCATTTCCATGGATGCCCCTGTTCTTGGTGAAGCCTCGCCTAAGGCTTCCATCTAGGGGAAGGTCAAAGGCTTTCGCGCCCCGTTCACGGCATCGTGCCCCTCTGGACTAATTCCGGCCCAAAGCTTAAGTGCGCTGCATGGCCAAGAAAAAGCAGACCCCGGAAGAAAAGAACTACAAGGTGATCGCCGAGAACCGGCGTGCCCGCTACGATTACGCCATCGAGGACGATCTCGAATGTGGCGTGATGCTGCTTGGCTCCGAGGTCAAATCCCTGCGCACCGGCCAGTCCAACATCGCCGAGAGCTATGCCTCCGTGGACAACGGCGAGCTGTGGCTGACGAACTGCTACATCGCGCCCTATGAACAGGCCAAGACCTTCGGCCATGAAGAGCGGCGCAAGCGCAAGCTTCTGGTCTCCCGCAAGGAGCTTTCCCGCCTCTGGAACGAGACCCAGCGCAAGGGCATGACGCTGGTGCCGCTGGTGCTCTACTTCAACCACAAGGGCTACGTGAAGCTGAAGATCGGCATCGCCAAGGGCAAGAAGACGGTCGACAAGCGCGAAACCGAGGCCAAGCGCGATTGGGGCCGCCAGAAGCAGCGCCTGCTACGCCACGGCGAATAAGCCGCCTATTTGCTTGCCCTTCGTCCCTCCCGGCGCTAGGCAAGGGCTGCCCGCCCGGGGCGCGACCCGGCACGTTGCGGGCTGCGCAAACTGGGGGAAGGCATGGCAACGGACGATCCGAAAACGCTGGTATCCACGGAGTGGCTTGCCGCCCATCTGAAGGATCCCGACCTGCGCGTGCTCGATGCCTCCTGGTATCTGCCCGCTGAGGCGCGCGATCCCAAGGCCGAGTATGACGCCGCCCATATCCCTGGCGCACGCTTCTTCGACATCGAGGAGATCAGCGATCACCGCTCCGAGATGCCCCATATGGCACCGCCGGTGGAGAAATTCATGTCCCGCATGCGGGCGATGGGCGTGGGCGATGGCCATCAGGTCGTGATCTATGACGGCTCTGGCCTGTTCTCCGCCGCCCGCGTCTGGTGGCTGTTCCGCCTGATGGGCAAAACCGATGTCGCCGTGCTGGATGGCGGCTTTCCCAAGTGGCAGGCCGAGGGCCGCCCGGTCGAGGACATGCCGCCGATCATTCGCGACCGCCATATGACGGTGCAGCGGCAGGCGCATCTGGTGAAGGACGTCACGCAGGTGGCCCATGCCGCCAAGCTCGCCGATCACGCCATCGTCGATGCCCGCTCGCCCTCGCGCTTCCGCGGCGAGGCCCCGGAGCCCCGCGCAGGCCTGCGCGCAGGCCACATCCCCAATTCCCGCAACGTGCATTACGCAAGCCTGCTGAACGCCGACAAGACCCTGAAATCGCCCGAAGAGACCCGCGCGGTCTTCGAGGCTGCCGGCGTCGATCTGGCCAAACCCGTGATCACCACCTGCGGCTCCGGCGTCACCGCGGCCGTCCTCTCCCTTGCGCTGGAGCGCATGGGCCATCGCGATCATTCGCTCTACGACGGCTCCTGGGCCGAGTGGGGCATGTTCCCTTACCTCAACGTAGCAACCGGCGAAGCCTAACCATGCTCGAACTCCTCCAACAACAACCCGCAGACAAGATCCTCGCCCTGATGCAGGCCTTCCGGGAAGATCCCCGCGACGGCAAGATCGACCTGGGCGTCGGTGTGTACAAGAACGCAGAGGGCGTCACGCCCGTGATGCGCGCCATCAAGGCCGCCGAGAAAACCCTGTGGGAAACGGAGACGACGAAATCCTACACCGGGCTCGCGGGCGATCCGGCCTTCGGCGATGCGATGATCGATCTGGTGCTGGGCACTTCGGTTGTGCGCGCCCGCATCGCCGCCGTGGCCACGCCCGGCGGAACCGGCGCGATCCGGCAGGGCTTCGAGCTGATCAAATGGGTCAACCCGGACGCCACCGTCTGGCTATCCGCCCCGACCTGGCCCAACCACCCCTCGATCCTGAAGTTCCTCAAGATGCCGATGGCCGAGTACCGCTATTTCGACGAGGAAACCCGCGGTGTCGATTTCGAAGGCATGCTGGAAGATCTCGCGCAGGTGAAGGCGGGTGACGTCGTGCTGCTGCACGGCTGCTGCCACAACCCGACGGGCGCCAACCTGACACTGGCGCAATGGGCCGAGGTGATCTCCGTCCTGCAGGACGTGGGCGCGGTGCCCTTCGTGGACATCGCCTACCAGGGCTTCGGCGATGGTCTGGAAGAAGACGCCGCCGCCGTGCGCATGGTGGCGAGCGAAATGCCCGAATGCCTGATCGCGGCCTCCTGCTCCAAGAACTTCGGCATCTACCGCGAGCGCACCGGCCTGCTGATGGCGATCTCGGAAAAAGCCGACGGCCAGCCGCTGGCCCAGGGCAGCCTCGCCTTCCTGAACCGCCAGAACTACTCCTTCCCGCCCGACCACGGCGCCCGGCTTGTGACGATGATCCTCACCGATCCCGCCCTGCGCGCCGAGTGGCAGACGGAGCTGGAGGAGGTGCGCCTCGGCATGCTCTCGCTGCGCCAGCAACTGGCCGATGAGTTGCAGCGTGCCGCGGGGTCCGATCGCTTCGGCTTCCTCGCCCAGCACCGCGGCATGTTCTCCCGCCTCGGCACCACGCCCGAACTGGTGGAAAAACTGCGCGCCGATCACGCGATCTACATGGTCGGCGACAGCCGCATGAACATCGCCGGCCTCAACGCCCAAACCGTGCCGATCCTCGCCAAAGCGATCGTGGACGCCGGTATCTGAGCACAGGCTTGAACCACGGCGGGGCACCTTTGCGGTGCCCTGCCCCACTTTGTTCCCCAAATATCCCCGCCGGAGGCATCCGACCTCAGCCACCGGCGGGCCATCAGAGCATGATCACCCGCACCCACCAGAAAGACGACGCCGCCTCCACCGCGCTCTACTCCGATTGCGAGCGCTACCGCTACGCGCTGACCCGCATATGGGATCCTGCCGGGCGCAAGGCGGTCTTCCTGATGCTCAACCCCTCCACCGCCACGGAAGTGCAGAACGATCCCACCGTGGAGCGTTGCGAACGCCGCGCGCGCACGCTGGGCTTCGGGGCCTTCCGGGTCTGCAACATCTTCGCCTGGCGCGACACCGACCCGCGCAAAATGCGCGCCGCGGCCGATCCCGTCGGCCTCGAGAATGATGCCGCCATCCGGGAGGCCGCGCAGTGGGCCGATCAGATCATCTGCGCCTGGGGCACCCATGGGGCGCATCTCAATCGCGGCCCCCAAGTCGAGGCGCTCCTGCGCGAAACCGGCCTGCCGCTGTTCCACCTTGGCCTCTCCAAGGCGGGCCACCCCAAACACCCGCTCTACATTGCCTATTCCGAAGCCCCGCGCCCCTGGGACGTCGGGGAATAGCTTGCGCCACGGGCTTGGCCGGGTAACGTGGGGCAACGAAAAAGGGACATCATGAGCGCTGACCAAGATACGCTGACCGAAGAACTGGCTGCCATCCGCCAGGAGCTGCATACGTTCAACAACCATCGCATCGTGCGCATCAACAACAACATCTGGCGCACGCTGATGTTCCAGTTCGCCCGTGGCCTCGCCTTGGGTCTGGGCACGGTGATCGGCGCCTCGGTGCTGGTGTCGGTGGTGATCTATTCGCTCTCCAAGATCGATTTCATCCCGATCATCGGCGATTGGGCCGGGGAGATCGCGCAGGAAATCCAAGGCGAATACGACAAGGGCAGGCCCGCGCCTGAAACCGAAGCCTCCGCCGCCGAGCCTGCGTCTCCCGCGAGCGAATAGGATTTACCTAAAAGTTTCGGAATTCTTAACGCCATCCTAAGACCCACGCGGGTTTACTCTCTCCACGCGCGTCCGAATCGCGCGCTTGGTTTGATGAGTGAGGCACCTGCGCCATGATGGGATTGGTGGGTTTGTTCGGCCTTCTGGCCGCGGGCTTCGTCGCCGACATGATGCTCGGCGGGGAAGAGATCGAGGGCACCGAAGGCGATGATGTGCTGGAAGGCACCGACGGGGACGACGTGATCTCTGGCCACGGCGGCAACGATCTGCTCGCCGGGGGCGATGGCAATGACATCATCGACGGCGGCAGCGGCTCCGACAATATCCTTGGTCAGGCGGGGGACGATCTGCTCACCGGGGGCGAGGGCTCCGATGACGTCGTGGGCGGGGATGGCAACGATGTGCTGATCGGCGATGAAGCCGCCGACTTGCTGCGCGGCTGGGGCGGCGACGATACGCTTTCTGGCGGTGCGGGCGATGACACGCTGATCGGCGGCGAGGGCAATGACGTCCTCTCCGGCGGCACGGGCGATGACCAGCTTGAAGGCGGCTACGGGGACGATAGCGTCACCGGCGGCAGCGGCGCGGACGCGATCATAGGCGGCGGCGGCAACGACACGCTGACCGGCACCGTGCAGGACGCCGACGGCAATGATACGGACGGGCAGGATTTCCTCAACGGCGGCAGCGGCGACGACGTGCTGGTGCTCGGCAACGAAGATGTCGGCACAGGCGGCGAAGGGGCGGACAGCTTCTTTGTCGGCGACTGGATCGAGGAGGGCAGCGAGGCCACGATCATGGATTTCAACGCCAGCGAGGATGCGCTGTTGATCCAGTACTCCGGCCCGACCGGCGTGCTGCCCGAGGTCACCCTGCAGGAGGTTCAGGCGGGCGACGGGCAGGACAGCGAGATCTATCTGGACGGCGTCCACATCGCCACGCTGAAAGGGGTGAGCGGGCTGGATCCGAGCCAGATCGCCCTTCTGACCTAGGCTGGCCCCGGCACCGGCGGCACGCCGCCTGAGGGTAGCGCGCATATTTTTCCCTTTCCCCGCGCCGCGATTCTGCGTATACGCGCCCATCCTTCCCTCTTCGGGGGGAGGCCTCCACGGGCCCTGCTGGACGACATCCCGGCTTGCGCCATGACATGAACTCAAACCTTTAGGAGACCCCGATGTCGATCACCGTTGAAGAAAAAGACCGCGTTATCAAGGAATTCGCCACCAAAGAAGGCGATACCGGCTCCCCGGAAGTCCAGGTTGCCATCCTGACCTCGCGCATCAACACGCTCACCGAGCACTTCAAGACCCACAAGAAGGACAACCACGGCCGCCGTGGCCTTCTGAAAATGGTTGCCCAGCGCCGCAAGCTGCTGGACTACCTGAAGGGCAAGGAAGAAGCCCGTTACCAGAGCCTGATCGAGCGCCTCGGCATCCGCCGCTAAGCGCCGCTTCACAGGCCTCTGTGAAACGCACCGCGTCTTCTCCGGAAGGCGCGGTTTTTTTTTGTACCTGTCCTCTTGCCCGGCGGAACGCCGGGCAGCCCCCGTCCGCCCCCATCGGGCCGGGGCTTCACCCCCACCCGGCGGACGGGACCTGCCCTTAGCAAGAGAAATCCCGCGACAAAGCCAAACAAAAAAGGCCCGCGCGGAGCACCGGCGGGCCTTTCAGGTTCATCCGTTGGCCACGATCAGAAGTAGCGCAGCCAGATGTAGACGTGGGCAATCGCCAGCGTCAGGATCATGATCGGGAAGGCGTACTTCATGAACTGCATGAAGCCGATCGGCTGTTTCGCCTTCTCGGCGAAAGCCGCCACGGTCAGGTTCGCCGAAGCGCCCAGCAGCGTGCCGTTGCCCCCCAGACAGGCGCCCAGCGCGAGCGACCACCAGAGCGGCTCGATCGCCTCAGGCCCACCGAAGGTGTCGGCCGTGCTTTCGATCAGCGGGATCATCGTTGCCACGAAGGGGATGTTGTCGAGGATCGCCGACAGGATGCCCGAGGCCCAGAAGATCAGCAGCGCCGTCTTCTCAAGATCGCCTTCGGTGATTTCCAGCACCTTGTTGGCAAAGATCTCCAGCAGGCCCACGTGCTCCACACCGGCCACGATGACAAAGAGGCCGCCGAAGAAGAAGATGGTGATCCATTCGACTTCGCCGAAGATGTGGTGCACGGCTTCGGATTGCTCCTCGCCCTTGTGGTGACCATAGGCCAGCAGCATCAGCAGGCCTGCGCCGGCCAGCGCCGAGGTGCCCGGCTGGATGCCGTAGCTGTGGCCCAGCGTGAAGCCCGCAAGCACCAGCGCCAGCACGCAGAGCGATTTGATCATCAGCGCGCGGTCGGTGATCGCTTCGCCCTCGTTGAACTTCATGATCCGCTCGGAGGCCGATTTCGGGATCGCCGCAAGCGCCTTGCGGTTCATCTGGTAGATGATGCCGGTCAGCACCACGAGGCAGATCGCGGAGATCGGGGCGAGGTTCACCACGAACTGGTTGAAGCTCAGACCCGCCGCGGAGCCGATGATGATGTTGGGCGGGTCACCGATCAACGTAGCCGTGCCGCCCACGTTGGAGGCGAGGATTTCGGCGAGGAAGAAGGGAAAAACCTTGGTTTCCAGCGCGTCGGTGATCAGCAGCGTGATCGGCGCGATCAGCAGCACCGTCGTCACGTTGTCCAGCAGCGCCGAGAAGACGGCCGTGATCACCGTGAGCATGATCAGGATGCCGGTTGGATCGGCCTTCACCGATTTCGCCGCCTTGATGGCCACATATTGGAACAGGCCGCTTTTGGAGGTGATGCCGACGATCACCATCATGCCAATCAGCAGGGCGAGCGTGTTGGCGTCCACGCCATCCACGGCCTGCTCTTGGTTGAGGATGCCGAAGAGCACCATCAGCGAAGCGCCCAGCATGGCGAGGATGGCGCGGTTGACTTTCTCGGTGATGAGCACCGCGTAAACGGCGATGAGGATCCCGGTGGCGACCCAAAGCGGCTCAATGCCGAGAAGATCGGGGACGGAGAAGGCGGCTTCCCCGTGGTGGGCAGTTTGTTCAGACACGGTTTTCGTCCGGTTTTATGATCTTGGGAGGATGAGGAGCAGGCTTAGCTGAGCGCGCGATCCAGCAGGGAATTGCTGGAGACGGTGCCGACGAAACGCCCGGTCTTGGGCTCGACGAGCACAACGTGACGCTTGAATTTGTAGTACAGGAAGATGCCTTCCATGATCGGCGTGTCCGGGGCCGCAACGGGAATGTTGTCGGGGTTGGACATGTTGTTGACGACCTTCTCGTATTTCAGCGCTTCGAGCTGGTTGTCGAAATCTTCCTTGTCGAGGTTCATGAAGCTCAGGTGCCCCATGGCCACGCGGCTCGTGCTGTCGTTCAGGCCGATGATCGCGGCCTTCGGCAGGAAGAGCTTGAGCAGCGTCGGCGCGGTGAAGACGCCAAGGTATTTGCCGTCGGCATCCACCACCGGCAGGAAGCGGGCGCGGTTCTGTTTGATCAGTTGGAAGGCGGTTGCCACGCTTTCCTCGGGGCCGATAGTGATTTGCTCATCACTCGGCACCATCACGTCCTGGCACGTCAGTCCCATGTGTTGTGACCTTTTCTTTTCCGGTTCTTCTGGCGGGCACGAGGGTGCCCATTTCGATCCCTCACACGGTGCGGAGGCGGGCTGTGAAGCGGCCATGCGGGCCAGCGCAACGCGTGTTGGGCGGCTTCATTCCACTCAAAGCGGCGGCTGGCTAGGGATTTCTTTGCAGGCTTCAAGGGAGGCGGGGCGGGTTCGGGGCAAAAAACCGCACGCCGCAGCGCAGCGTGCTCTCAACCCCTTATAAAACCGTCTGTTTTTTCGGCAAACATGGATCCGGCCCGCCGTGAGCGCCGCAGAGCCTTGCACTTTCTGCGGGGCGGCTATGCAGATAGTGCAAACCGGATTAGGCGGGATTGGTCTGAATTCAGAACCACTTCACAGCCCGCCGCTCCGCAACCCGCCCGGCACTCCAAAAGGCGACTCAGGCCCTGATGTTATCGCAAACATCCCGCCAGATGCGCGTTGGAGCGCCTGCCAGTGCCCGGAAAACAAGCGCCCCCTTCCAATCCGGCCCAAACTCTAGTATGCGCGGGAAATCTGAGACTTGCGCACTGGCCCTGGCGCTCGCAGTTAAGATGGAAAGGGCCGGCGGCAATGGGGCCGCCAACTCATCAGGGAGACCCGGGAACGCCCGGGAGGGCTCCCTTACAGGATACGCTAGATGTTTGATGTAACCAAGAAATCGATGCAGTGGGGCGACGAAACCCTCACCCTCGAAACGGGCAAGGTTGCCCGTCAGGCCGATGGCACCGTCATCGCCACCCTCGGCGAAACCTCTGTCATGGCCAACGTGACCTTCGCCAAGGAACAGAAACCGGGCCAGGATTTCTTCCCGCTCACGGTTCACTACCAGGAAAAATACTACGCCGCCGGCAAGATCCCGGGTGGCTTCTTCAAGCGCGAGGCGCGCCCGACAGAGAAGGAAACGCTGACCGCGCGCCTGATCGACCGTCCGATCCGCCCGCTCTTCGTGCCGGGTTTCAAGAACGAAGTGCTCGTGATGTGCACCGTTCTGTCCCATGACCTCGTCAACGATCCCGACATCGTGGCCATGATCGCCGCTTCCGCCGCGCTCACCATCTCCGGCGCGCCCTTCATGGGCCCGATCGCCGGTGCCCGCGTGGGTTACGTGGATGGCGAATACGTGCTGAACCCGTCCTGCGACGACATGCACATGCTGCGCAACAACCCCGAGCAGCGCCTCGATCTGGTTGTCGCCGGCACCAAAGACGCCGTGATGATGGTGGAATCGGAAGCCTACGAGCTGACCGAAGCCGAAATGCTGGGCGCCGTGACCTTCGCGCATGAGCAGATCCAGCCGGTGATCGACCTGATCATCTCGCTGGCCGAAGAATCCGCGAAAGAGCCGTTCCAGTTCGAAGCACCGGATTATGCCGATCTGTTTGAAGCCGTGAAAGCCGCCGGTGAAGCGCAGATGCGCGCCGCCTACGCGATCACCGACAAGCAGGACCGCGTGGCCGCCGTTGGCGCCGCCCGTGACGCGATCAAGGCCGCTCTCACCGAAGAGCAGCTGGCAGACGCGAACCTCGGCTCCGCGCTGAAGAAGCTCGAGTCCACCATCCTGCGTGGCGATGTCGTGAAGAACGGCACCCGCATCGACGGCCGCAACACGACGACCGTGCGCGCCATCGAAAGCGAAGTCTCGGTTCTGCCCCGTGCGCATGGCTCCGCCCTGTTCACCCGTGGCGAAACGCAAGGCCTCGTGGTCACCACGCTGGGCACCGGCGACGACGAGCAGATGATCGACGCGCTGACCGGCACCTACAAATCCAACTTCCTGCTGCACTACAACTTCCCCCCCTACTCCGTGGGTGAAGTGGGCCGCGTGGGCTCCCCGGGCCGCCGTGAAATCGGCCACGGCAAGCTTGCCTGGCGCGCGCTGCAGGCGGTTCTGCCGGCCCCGACCGATTTCCCCTACACCATCCGCGTGGTGTCGGAGATCACCGAGTCCAACGGCTCCTCCTCGATGGCCTCCGTCTGCGGCGGCTCGCTCTCGATGATGGACGCAGGCGTTCCGCTGAAAGCCGCCGTGGCCGGTGTGGCCATGGGCCTCGTGCTGGAAGATGACGGCTCCTACGCCATCCTGACCGACATCCTTGGCGACGAAGATCACCTCGGCGACATGGACTTCAAAGTGGCTGGCACCGAAGCCGGGATCACCTCCCTGCAGATGGACATCAAAGTGGCCGGCATCACGCCCGAGATCATGGAGAAAGCCCTGGCGCAAGCCAAGGAAGGCCGCCTCCACATCCTCGGCGAAATGTCCAAGGCACTGTCTGAAGCCGGCGAGTTCTCCGATCATGCTCCGCGCATCGAGACGATGACCGTCCCGACCGACAAGATCCGCGAAGTCATCGGCTCCGGCGGCAAGGTCATCCGCGAAATCGTGGAAACCTCCGGCGCGAAGGTCGACATCAACGACGACGGCGTGATCAAGATCGCTTCGGCCGACGCGGAAGCCATCAAGAAGGCCCACGACATGATCTACTCGATCGTGGCAGAGCCGGAAGCTGGCCAGGTTTATGACGGCAAGGTCGTGAAGATCGTCGATTTCGGCGCCTTCGTGAACTTCTTCGGCAAGCGCGACGGCCTTGTGCACGTTTCGCAAATCGAAAACCGCCGTCTGAACCACCCCTCCGACGTGCTGAAAGAGGGTCAGGACGTGAAAGTGAAGCTGCTGGGCTTTGACGATCGCGGCAAGGTGCGCCTCTCCATGAAGGTCGTGGACCAGGAGACCGGCGAAGAGATCAAGGAAGAGAAGAAGGAAAAGGCTGAGGACTGATCCTCACCCCTTCTTTCAGACTTTAAGAGAAGGCCCCGGCATGTCCGGGGCCTTTTTGCATACGGCAGCCCGCCCAAGGTTGACTTGCCCCCGCCTGCGCCCAAGATGAAAGCCAGAGCGGCAACAGGAGCCCCCATGTTTCTCACCCTATTTGGCACCCTCGTGATCGCGGGGATCGTGGGCTACGTGACAGAGCGCACGGGCTTCACCCACAACGGCTACCTGCCCTCGATCATCATCTGTGTCGGCGGGGCGCTGCTGTTCTTCTTCGTGCGGATCATGTTCGGCATCAGCTTCGGCTCACCCGGGCTGAACGCCATCGTCGCTTCCGTCGGCGCGCTGATCATCGTGCCGACGCATTATCGGAAGTAGGCCTGCGCGGGGTTACATACCCTTGTCCATCGGCTCCACAACGGCCCCGCCGCCCTCGACCCAATCCTTGAAGCCACCGAGGTTGTAGACCTCGTCATAGCCCAGATCCTTGAGCAGCTTTCCGGCCAGCGCGGCCCGGCCGCCTGAAGCGCAGTGCAGCACCACAGGGCGACCCTTGCGCAACTCAGGATCATGGAAGGGGCTCTCCGGATCAGCCCGGAACTCCAGCATTCCACGCGGCACGTGGTGCGAACCCTCGGCGCGGCCGTTGGCCTCCAGTTCCGGGGCGTCGCGGATGTCGAGCAGCAGCGCGCCTGCAGCCACCTTGGCGGCAGCTTCGGCCTGGCTGATCCGGGGGACGACGGCATTGGCGGCAGCAACGAGTTCGGCAGCGGTCACGGGCATGGCGGCTCTCCTTTTGCTTCGAGTCGGACCAGCCTAGGCGGAGGACCATTTTCTGGCAAGACGCCGCCTATTGCCGGTTTTGTACAGAGGCGCCGGGCCGATGTGCCGGTTTTGTACAAGCCCGCGATCAGGGCAGTTCCGGCCCCAGCCATGCGCCCAGACCGGCGGCTTCGAAGGTGGCCCGCACCGGCCCCGGGTTCTCGAAACGGTCAAGGATCCGGTTCTGGCCCTGCTTGCGCAACGCACCGGCGAGCGGCCCGACGGAGGGCAGACCGAGAAAGCCGGTGAGACGATCCGCAATGCCGGGCGCGAAAAGATCGGCATAGGCGACCCTGAGGCTGGGGTTCGGCAGGGCCGCAATCCAGTGACCGAGGAAGAGATCCTCGTTGGCCAGCCGGTTGCATTCCGCCAAGGCCCACTTCGGCGCCGGTGCGATCCGGGGAGGCGGCCCGTCGCCGCCCGAGGCAACCCAGCGGCCGGTTTTTTCGACCTGCCGGGCAGAGGCAAACTGGGCGAGCTTGTTGCTGCGGCTGACGTGGATCAGCGAGATGTCGGGGGCTGATGGCAGGATCTCGGAAAAGAGGCGCGGGTTATGATGAAACAGCAGCTTCGCCCCGATGGAGAGCAGCCCCTCCGTTTCCAGCCCCTCGCCCGCCAGCTTCCTGTGCAGGAAGCCCGCCGGATCGGCATCCCGGGCCGCAAGCCGCGCCGGATCCCTGATCTTGTCGCCGTCGTCGTCGATCTGGCCAAGGTCGAACAACTCGCCCCGGCAGCGGATGGAGGGATGGGCGTTGAGCAGGGATTGCAGGTAGGTGGAGCCGCTGCGGGCCTGGGCAATGATCAGGAATCTCCGGTGCATGTCGGCTCCTTTCCGGGCGGGTACTGCATGATTTAGCCGAGCCTGCACGCAATGGCCAAGGTGACACCAGCGCGCGCGCCTTCAAACCGCTGTTAACGCAATCGCGGGATTCTGCGGGCAGAAAAACGGCCAAGGGCGTGCGATGCAGATTCCCCTCAGCCAGGCCCGCGACAGGCTCGGACACCTCGTGGCACGGGCACAAGACCCACGTGAAGTGATCGTGCTGACACGGCACGGCAAACCGCTGGCGGCACTGGTGTCGATCCCGGAAGCCCGCCGGATCTGGGACCTCGCCGATACCGAGGCACTGGGGCACCGCCCCCCATTGAGCGGGCGCCGCGCGGGGCGGGCACTGTCGTTGCCGCCCGGGCTGGTGGAAGGGCGTGATGGCAAGCTCGTGACCCGTCGGGAAGCCGCGCTTCAGGTGCAGGAACTCCAGATGAGCCGGAGGATGGAGCGTGAAATCCTCGCGGCAGGCGGACTGGAGCCGGTGACGGGCGGAGAGATCGGCACCGGCGCGCCACGCTGGCCGCGCCTGAAGCGGCTGCTGGGGCGCATGCGCAGGCTGGGAAGATTGCGAAGAAGTGCGCAGGCGGGCTGATGCCGATCTCCGGCCGGAAGACGTTTGCCCACTGGCCAATGCCGCGTCGAGCGCCTAGGTTGCCGCGCCAAATACCCGTTTCACGAGGAAAGACATGCCCCGCCTGACCGCCCTTCTCGCCGCTCTTCTGATGCTTTCTGCCTGCGAAACCGTGAAAGGGGCCGGCAAGGATCTGGAGAGCGCTGGCAGCACCATCAGCCGCGAAGCCGAAAAGGTGCAGCGGCAGTTCTGATCCTTCCGGCCTTCCCCTGCCTTCCCTCTTCCCCCCCCGGGAAATGCCTGCCACTATCCACAGGACGGCGCTGGCCACACCGGCAGGGCGCGCAGCCGGAACGCAAACGGAATGCCAGAAGAACACCTCACCGCCACCACGGACGCGCAACTCGCGTCCGAGCCCCCCGAAATCGCCGCCATCCGCCAGAAGTTCCTCGCCCCCGAAACGGCTGAGGGGCTGATCGTGCGGGGCCAGTTGCGGCAGGATCTGCTGGCGCTGGTGGTCAATGGCTTCAAGCCCGATGGCTACTTCGTGGAATTCGGCGCCACCAATGGTGAGAAATACTCTAACAGCAACCTTCTGGAATTGCATTTCGGCTGGAAGGGCATCCTTTCAGAGCCCGCGGTGGGCTGGCACGCAAAGCTGCGCCGCAAGCGCAACTGCATCATCGACACGCGCTGCGTCTGGCGCACCACCGGCGAG
Source organism: Pseudoruegeria sp. SHC-113 (assembly GCF_025376885.1). Classification (NCBI taxonomy): domain Bacteria; kingdom Pseudomonadati; phylum Pseudomonadota; class Alphaproteobacteria; order Rhodobacterales; family Roseobacteraceae; genus Pseudoruegeria; species Pseudoruegeria sp. SHC-113. The sequence continues at coordinate 719,384 of NZ_JAHUBR010000001.1, read as the reverse complement.
CAGCTGGAGTTCGACATGGCCGACTCCCGCACACTTTCAACGCTCGCGCAATTCGCCGACAGCGATCATCACGCCGAGAAGCGGGAAAAGGCGGAGCGGATCATCGTGGAGACCGTTTCGCTGGTAGATCTTCTGGCCCAGCACAACGCCCCGGCCTTCATCGACTACCTGTCGGTGGACACGGAGGGCAGCGAGTTCGAGATCCTGAACGCATTCGATTTCAGCCGCCATAGGTTCGGGCTGATCACGGTGGAGCATAATTTCACCGAGCAGCGGGCGCAGATCCACGCGCTGCTGACGGCCAATGGCTATCAGCGGATCCTGACGGACCTCAGCAAATTCGACGATTGGTACATCCCGAAAGCCGCAGAATAGGCGATGCTTTCTCGTGGCCCCGTTGGGGCCACGGCTGGATCAATCGTCCATCTTCAGCGCGGAGATGAACGCCTGTTGCGGGATCTCCACCTTGCCGAACTGGCGCATTTTCTTCTTGCCGGCCTTCTGCTTGTCCAGAAGCTTGCGCTTCCGGGTGGCGTCGCCGCCGTAGCATTTCGCCGTCACGTCCTTGCGCATGGCCGAGAGCGTTTCGCGGGCCACGACGCGGCCACCAACGGCGGCCTGGATCGGGATCTTGAACATGTGGCGCGGGATCAGTTCCTTGAGCTTCTCCACCATCGCACGGCCTCGCATCTCGGCGCGGTCGCGGTGCACCATGACGGAGAGCGCGTCCACCGGCTCTTCGTTCACGAGGATCTGCATCTTCACGAGGCTGTCCTCGCGGTAGCCGATCATCTGGTAATCGAAGCTGGCGTAACCCTTCGTTACCGATTTCAGGCGATCATAGAAATCAAACACCACCTCGTTGAGCGGCAGATCGTAGACGACCATGGCGCGGCTGCCGGCGTAGGTGAGATCCAGCTGGATGCCGCGGCGATCCTGGCAGAGCTTCAGCACGTCGCCGAGGTATTCGTCGGGCACGAGGATCGTGGCCTTGATGCGCGGCTCTTCGATGTGATCCACATGGGTCAGATCGGGCATATCGGCGGGGTTATGCAGCTCGCGCACTTCGCCGTCGCGCATGTGTACGTGATAGACCACGCTCGGCGCAGTGGTGATCAGTTCGATATCGTATTCGCGTTCCAGCCGGTCGCGGATCACTTCCAGATGAAGGAGGCCAAGGAACCCACAACGGAAGCCGAAGCCCAGCGCGGCGGAGGTTTCCATCTCGGAGGAGAAGGAGGCATCGTTGAGCGAGAGCTTCTCGATCGCGGTGCGCAGATCTTCGAATTCGGCGTTGTCCACCGGGAAGAGGCCGCAGAAGACCACGGGCTGGGCGGGTTTGAAGCCCGGCAGCGGCTTTTCGCAGCCCTTGCGCTCATGGGTGACGGTATCGCCCACGCGGGTGTCTCGCACCTGTTTGATGGAGGCGGTCAGGAAGCCGATTTCGCCCGGGCCCAGCTCGTCGATCACCGCCATCGCCGGGCGGAAGACACCGATGCGCTCCACCGGGTAGACGGCGTTGGTGGACATCATGCGGATCTTGTCGCCCTTCTTCAGGACGCCATCGATGATGCGCACCAGAACGATCACGCCGAGGTAGCTGTCGTACCAGCTGTCCACGAGCATCGCCTTGAGTGGCGCGTCGCGCGTGCCTTGCGGCGCGGGCAGGCGGGTGACGATGGCTTCCAGCGTTTCGCGGATACCGATGCCGGTCTTGGCGGAGACCTGAATGGCGTTGGAGGCGTCGATGCCGATCACGTCCTCGATCTGCTCCGCCACGCGCTCGCAATCGGAAGCGGGCAGGTCGATCTTGTTCAGCACCGGCACGATCTCGTGGTCCGCATCAATCGCCTGATAGACGTTGGCCAGCGTCTGCGCTTCGACGCCCTGGGTGGAATCCACCACCAGCAGCGAGCCCTCTACCGCCTGCATCGAACGGGAGACCTCATAGGCGAAATCGACGTGGCCGGGGGTGTCGATCAGGTTGAGCACGTAGCGCTCGCCGTCCTCGGCCTCGTAATCGATACGCACGGTGTTGGCCTTGATGGTGATCCCGCGTTCGCGTTCGATGTCCATCGAGTCCAGCAGCTGTTCCTTCATGTCCCGGTCCTGAACGGTACCGGTGGCCTGGATCAGGCGGTCTGCGAGGGTGGATTTCCCGTGGTCGATATGGGCGACGATGGAGAAATTGCGGATTTTGGCGAGATCGGTCATGGCTCGGCATATGATGTGGATTTGACCGCTGGTCAAGCGGTGAAAACAAGGGCGTTGCGTCGTTTCAGCTCTCACAGAGGGCGGCGCCCGCTCCGGGGCGGAAGCGAAGCGCCCGCCCATGGGGCGGGGCGGGCGCGGCCCGGCGGTGCCGGGCGATTTAGCTCTGCTGCGCCACCACGCTTTTCATGGCTTCCAAAAGCTCGTGCACCAGCGTCTGGGCCATGGAGCGGAAGACAAGGATCTCGAAGCTAGCCGCGCCTGTGCGGGTGATCACAGCACTCATGTGAAACACCGCCGTGCGTGCCACTGCACCTTCGGGGAAGCTTTGAGCGCGCAGATCCACCGGCACGAGGCGGGCAAGCACATCCTCCGCGCCCTGCCCCGTCAGGTCCACCCGCGCCCAGCCGTCGCTTTGATCGGTTATGGCACAATGGCGCGCGAGCGAGGCCACGGGCACCGCGCCGAGCAAGAGCGCCTGATCCGGGGCGAACCACAGCGCGCGGGCCTGAGCGGACTGAGTGGAGGTGCCGGGCTTTGGCCAGCCCAGCCCGTGCGCCTTTTCAAGCGCCGCGCCCGCCTTGGCCGCCGCACCCTGATAGGCGGCGAGCAGGTGGATCGCCTCGGGGGCGCATTCGGTCAGGACCAGCCCGCCGTGCTGCACCGGCAACAGCCCGGCGCAGGGGGATTTTGCAATCAGGTCAGCCACGCATCCGCCCTCCGTCGGGATCAAGGAAAACCGGGCCGCAGACGGTGCAGAGCGTTTCCACCCCGCGCAGGTGGTCCACCAGCTTCACCACCTCGCCATGGCGCATCGGCCCGTTTTTCAGGAAGCCAAGCCCGATCTCATGGCCCAGTGTGGGGGAGTAGCCGGTGGAGGTCACATAGCCCTCATCATGCACCCGTGTGGCCGGTTTGGCTTCCGAGAACAGATGCGCGCCGGCGGTGATCCGCCCGCCCGGCAGCACGGGCTTCAGCCCCACAAGCTGCTCGCGCTCCGGCCCCGAAAGCCCTTCGCGCTGGGAGGCCGCCTTGCCTATGCACTCCTTCTTGGCCGCCACCATCCGCGCCATCCCGATGTCAAAAGCGGTGGTGCGACCGTGGATCTCGGCGTGGGTGATGAAGCCCTTCTCGATCCGCAGAACGTTGAGCGCCTCCATCCCGTAGGCCCCGCCGCCCAGCACCTCGGCGCGGGCGACGAGATCGCCGAACAGCGCCGCGCCGTAGCGGGCGGGGACGGCGATTTCATAGGCATGTTCGCCGGAGAAGGAGATGCGGAAGAGCCGCCCGGGCACGCCCGCCACGGTGACAGCACCGCAGCCCATGAAGGGGAACTCCGCTTCATCGACCGGCGCATCCAGCACGGCGTCCAGCAGCGCGCGCGATTGCGGGCCGGCCACGGCGAATTGGGCCCAATGCTCGGTCACGGAGGCAAGGCAGACATCCAGCTCCGGGCGCAGGGCTTGGCGCACGAACTCCAGATGTTTCATCACCTGACCGGCGGCTGCAGTGGTGGTTGTCATCAGGTAATGGTTCGGCCCCAGCCGCGCGCAGGTGCCATCGTCCATCACGTGGCCATCCTCGCGCAACATCAGCCCGTAGCGCACGCGCCCCTCTTTCAGGGTGGAGAAGGTGTTGGTGTAGACGAAATCAAGGAAGGCGGCGGCGTCCTTGCCCTGAATGTCGATCTTGCCCAGCGTCGAGACATCGCAGACCCCGACCGCATTGCGCACATAGCCGACCTCGCGGTTGCAGGCCTCCTGCCAACCGGAATCGCCCGGGAGCGGATAATAGGAGGGGCGATACCAGAGCCCGGCCTCGATCTGTGGCGCGGCGCGGCGCTGGCTGGCGGCGTGGGAGGTGGTGAAGCGCTCGGGCGCAAAGCCCTTGCCGCGCGCGCCAGCGCCCATGGCCGCGATGGAGACCGGCGCGAAGGGCGGGCGGAAGGTGGTGGTGCCGGTTTCGGGGATGCCGCGCCCGGTGGCATCGGCCAGCACCGCGAGCGCACCCACGTTGCTGTTCTTGCCCTGATCGGTGGCCATACCTTGCGTCGTGTAGCGCTTCATGTGCTCGACCGAGCGGAAGTTCTCCTGCGCGGCCTGCTTGACGTCCTTCACCGTCACGTCGTTCTGGAAATCGAGCCACGCGCGCCTCTTGCCGGGCACCTGCCAGAGCGGCGCGACACTGTAGGGGGCATCGGAGGCCACGGGCAGATCGGCGGCTTTGGCCTTCAGGCCCAGCGCCCTGAGCGCTTCTTTCGCGGCGCGCTGGCCATCGGCAAGGCATCCCGCCGTGGAGAAGAGGCCCTTGGCCGCGCCCGCCGGGATCATGCCGGGCACGGTATGGTCTGCGGGCACGAAGGCGGCGAGGGGTTCGCTCCAGACGGGCCGCGCGCCCATGTGGCAGGTGAGGTGCAGTGTCGGGTTCCAGCCGCCGGTGACGGCAAGGCAATCGGCCTCGATCACCTCTTCGCGATTCCCTGTGGAGATGGTGATGGATTTCAGCCCCGTATAGCCCTTGGTGTGGATGACCTGCGCGCCCTTGAAGGCGTTGAAACCCACCGGCAGGTCGGCGTCAGACCGGCTGTCGACAAGAGCGGCCACTTCCACGCCTGCCGCGCGCAGATCCTCGGCCGTCTGCCGCGCGCCATCGTTGTTGCCAAACACCGCGACGCGCTTGCCGGGGGCGACGTTGTAGCGGTGCAGGTAGCTGCGCAGGGCGCTGGCCGTCATCACGCCGGGGCGGTCATTCATCGGAAAGGCGATGGGGCGCTCCAAAGCACCGGCGGCCAGCACGCAGGCTTTCGCGGCGATGTGCCAGAAGGTTTCCAGCGGGCGGTCGCCGGGATCGGCCATGTGCAAGGCCACGCGCTCCAGCGCACCGTAGGTGCCCTGATCATAGGCCCCGGTCACCGTGGTGCGCCGCATCAGCCGCACGTTGGGCAGGCTGTCCAGTTCCGCGAGGCAGGCCTTCACCCACGCCCGCGCAGGCGCGCCGTCGATCTCTTCCGCCTCGCTGTTGAGCCGCCCGCCGAAGGCGCTGTCTTCCTCGCAGAGGATCACATCGGCCCCCGAACGGCCCGCCGTGAGCGCCGCCATGAGCCCGGCGGGGCCGGAGCCGACCACGAGCAGATCGCAGAAGGCGTAGGCGCGATCGTAGCGCGCAGTGTCGTGGGCTCCGGAGAGCGCGCCCAGCCCGGCGGCGCGGCGGATCACCGGCTCATAGAGCTTCTCCCAGAAGCTGCGGGGCCACATGAAGGTCTTGTAGTAGAAGCCCGCGCCAAGGAAGGGCGAGAGCAGATCGTTCACCGAAAGCAGATCAGCCGAGAGCGAGGGCCAGCGGTTCTGGCTGCGGGCGTCCAGCCCCTCGTAGATCTCCTGCACGGTGGCGCGCACGTTGGGCGTTTGCGCCGCGCCGCGCCCGACTGTCATCAGCGCGTTGGGCTCTTCGGAGCCGGCGGTGAACACGCCGCGCGGGCGGTGATACTTGAAGCTGCGCCCCATCAGCCGCACGCCATTGGCGAGCAAGGCGGAGGCCAGCGTATCGCCCTCAAAGCCCTGATAGCTGCGGCCATCGAAGCTGAAGCTGACGGGTTTGTCGCGGTTGATCAGCCCGGTGCCGTCGATCCTCATCGTGCCGCCTCCCGCGCGACATCGCGCGCCATCTCGCAGGAGAGGATCTCATGCGTCACCGTGTTGCGCGTCACCACGAGCCAGCTTGCGCAGCCCAGCTCGTGATACCAAAGATCGCGCGTCACCCCGGCGGGGTTGTCGCGCAGGTGGAGGTAGGCGTGCCAATCTTCCGGCGGCGCATCGGCGGCGGGGCGGTCCAGATCGCTGGCCGCGCCCCGATAGGAAAACTCGCGCAGATCGCGGGGGCCGCAACAGGGGCAGGTGATCCTCATGGCATGCGCTCCCTAATGCAGGTTGTGTTGGCTGCCGGTGCCTTCTTCGTCCATCAGGCCAATGCCCGTGGCGAAGCGGTCGAGCCGGTATTTCGTGGCAGCCTCATGCGGGCGGCCCGTGGCGATCAGATGGGCGGTGACGTTTCCGGATCCCGGCACCGCCTTGAAGCCGCCGTAGCACCAGCCGCAATTCAGGAAGAGCCCGTCGATATGGGTGGTGTCGATGATGGGCGAGCCGTCGGGTGACATATCCATGATGCCGCCCCAGCTGCGCAGCACGCGGGCCTTGCCGATCATCGGCATCAGCGTCATCGCGGCTTCCATCACATGCTCGGCCTGCGGCAGGTTCCCGCGGGCCGCGTAGGAGGCGTAGAAATCCAGATCGCCGCCAAAGACGAGCCCGCCCTTGTCGGACTGGCTGATGTAAAAGTGCCCCATGCCGAAGGTGATCACCGTATCGATACAGGGCTTGAGCCCTTCGGTGACGAAGGCCTGCAGGATGTGGCTTTCGATCGGCAGGCGCATCCCGGCCATTGCGGCCACCTGCCCGGACCGCCCGGCGGTGACCATGGCGACCTTATTGGCCTTGATGGCCCCGCGCGTTGTTTGCACGCCTGTGACGCGGCCCTGCTCAACGTCGATCCCCGTCACTTCGCAGTTCTGGATCAGATCCACCCCGCGCTGATCCGCGCCACGGGCAAAGCCCCAGGCCACGGCATCGTGGCGGGCGGTGCCGCCGCGCGCGTGGTAGAGGCCACCGTAGACGGGGAAGCGGATGTTTTCATAGTCCAGATAGGGCAGCATGGCGCGCACGCCGTCGCGGTCCAGCAGAACGGCGTCATCGCCCTGGTTGATCATCGCGTTGCCGCGCCGGGCGGCGGCATCGCGCGCGCCGTCGGAGTGGAACAAGTTGATGATACCGCGCTGGGAATGCATCACGTTGTAGTTCAGATCAGCTTCCAGCCCCTCCCAGAGCTTGAGGGAGTGGGAGTAGAACTCGGAGTTGCCCGGCAGCCCGTAATTGGCGCGCACAATGGTGGTGTTGCGCCCCACGTTGCCGCCGCCGATATAGCCCTTTTCCAGCACGGCGACATTGGTGATGCCGTGTTCCTTGGCAAGGTAATAGGCCGTGGCCAGCCCGTGGCCGCCGCCGCCGATGATCAGAACGTCATAGGCGGGCTTGGGCTCCGGATCGCGCCAATGCGCACCCCAGCCCTTGTTGCCGGTGAGCCCTTCCTTCAGCAGCTGCCAGGCGGAAAATCGCATGATGGCCCTCTCCACGGGCACCCCTTGCGCCCTGCCCCGCGATGGTGGCGCGGGATGGGGCCAGAGGTAAAGCCCCCCGCCGACAGCGGCTGGCCCTTTCGCGACGCGTTTTGCCGCGAAAGAGAGATTGGGAGTCAGGCCCGCTGAGCTGAACGGCCGTTATGGGGAGAGAAGGGCAGCCCCTGACCGCCGGGCGGGGGAGAAGCCCCCGCCCCGTTTTGCCAAAGGCAAACCATAGGTTTGACGGGGGCGGACGGGGGCTGCCCGGCGTGCCGCCGGGCGAGACTACTCGGCTTTACAGGCCCTTGGCCTCGTAGCTCTTGGCCACGCGGCCGATGGAGACGATAAAGCCCGCCGTGCGCAGATCCTCCACGTCGCCGCGCCCGTGCCAGACTTCGCGCATCGACTGGTAGGCAATCCGCATCGTGTCATCGAGGCCCGAGCGCACCAGCTCCAGCTCATCGGCCCCGCGCAGATACTTCTCCTTGAAGTTCGGCGTCATCGACCAGGCATCGCCCAGGTAACGGTCCAGCCGCTCCAGCTCGTCCACCAGCAGTTGGTGGCGCGCTTCCTCCTGCCGCCGCTGCATCCGGCCGAAGCGGATGTGGGAGAGGTTCTTGACCCACTCGAAGTAGGAGACCGTCACACCGCCGGCGTTGGCGTAGAGATCGGGAATGATCACCGTGCCCTTCTTGCGCAGCACGTCATCGGCGCCGGCCGTGATCGGGCCGTTGGCAGCCTCGATGATCAGCGGCGCCTTGATGCGCTCGGCATTGTCGAGGTTGATCACACCTTCCAGTGCCGCCGGGATCAGGATGTCGCACTCTTCCTCCAGAAGCTTCGCGCCCTCCTTCACATATTGCGGCCCTGGGAACATGTTCACCCCGCCGTGCTTGCGGATGTAGGCCGAGACAGCCTCTACATCGAGCCCGTCCGGATCATAGAGCGCGCCGTCGCGTTCGATGATGCCGATGACCTTCGCGCCATCCTCCTCGCTCAGGAATTTCGCCGCGTGATAGCCCACGTTGCCAAGCCCCTGCACGATCACGCGCTTGCCGTCGAGCTTGCCTTCCAGCCCGGCCTGCGCCTTGTCCTCGGGATGGCGGAAGAACTCCTGCAGGGCGTATTGCACGCCGCGCCCTGTAGCCTCGACCCGGCCCGAGATGCCGCCGGCGTGCAGCGGCTTGCCGGTGACACAGGCGCGGGCGTTGATGTCGGTGGTGTTCATGCGGGCGTATTGATCGGCGATCCAGGCCATCTCACGCTCGCCGGTGCCCATGTCAGGCGCGGGCACGTTCTGGGAGGGGTTGATCAGATCGCGTTTGGCCAGCTCATAGGCGAAGCGGCGGGTGATGCGCTCCAGCTCGGCGGCGTCATATTCACGCGGATCGATGCAAAGCCCGCCCTTGGATCCGCCGAAGGGCGCTTCCACGAGAGCGCATTTATAGGTCATCAGCGCCGCGAGCGCCTCGACCTCGTCCTGATTGACGCCGAGCGCGTAGCGGATCCCGCCTTTCACAGGCTCCATATGCTCGGAGTGGACGGAGCGGTAGCCGGTGAAAGTCTTGACCTCGCCCCGCAGCCGCACACCAAAGCGCACGGTGTAGGTGGCGTTGACCACGCGGATCTTCTCTTCCAGCCCCGGCTCCAGATCCATCAGGCCCGCCGCCCGGTTGAACATCAGATCCACGGACTCCCGGAAACTCGGCTCTCGCTTGGTGCTCATATGCATATCTCTCCCTGATCCCGCGCCGCGAAATTCCGGCCCGGTGCATAACATTGCCCTCCAAGCCTAGGCCCGGTGGCAGGGGCTGGAAAGAGCCTATTTTTCGGGCAGTTTGAAAACTTCAGACTTTCCCTTGCGGAAACATGCCACGAGATGAGCGAATCATTAACGCGCCAACAGATCGCGAAGGCTGAAGTGGACATTCCACCCCTGCCGAAACCATTGGCGCAGCGGCCGAAACAGTATTGGTCAAGAATGGGAAACAAAGGCTTAACACAGCCCGGATTCCCCATAACCCCCTGAACTTTGCCCTATTTTGGCCACAACCAAATCGCAGAAATGAAGGATTGGGATTACCCTGAACTCTGGATACCCGCCATGAAGAAGAAACCGATGACACGCGACCGCCGCACCGTCTCCCTGTCCGAAGCCTATGCGTTTGCGCGCCAGTTCCGCAATGCAGAGGACGGCACGATGACCGTTTTCGCCCTCTTCATCTTCATCATGATGATCCTGATGGGTGGGATCGCGGTGGATCTGATGAAATTTGAAAGCGAGCGTGTGACGCTGCAGAACACGCTGGACCGCGCCGTTCTCGCCGCCGCCGACCGCGATCAGGAACTCGACCCGAAATCGGTGGTGCTTGACTACTTCGACAAGGCCGGCCTTGGCGACTACATCAGCGAAAGCGACATCTCGGTGGATCAGGACGAACTGGTTTCCTACCGGATCGTATCCGCCACAGCGAGCCGCGCGGTGACAACCCACTTCATGAAGATGTCGGGGATTTATGAACTCGCTGCGCCGGCCTCCGGCACCGCCGAGGAGCGGATCCGCGATCTTGAGATCTCGATGGTGCTCGATGTATCCGGCTCCATGGGGCAGTATTCCGCCGACGGGGTGACGACGAAACTCGCCAACCTGAAGGACGCGGCGCAGGACTTCATCGACCAGATTTCCTCCTCTTCGATCGACGGCACGGTGTCCTATTCGATCATCCCCTACGCCACGCAGGTGAACGCCGGTGCGACGCTCGCGCAGCACTACAACCTGACCGATGAGCACAGCTATTCGCATTGCGTCGATTTCACCAGCGACGACTTCCTGACGACGACCCTGTCGACGGAGACGCTGATGCAGCGCACCGGCCATTTCGACCCGTGGAAAGAATGGTCCAAGCCCAACAACACGGATTCCTACTCGGGCCGCCGTCTTGTCTGTCAGACAGAAGACAGCCGCGAAATCATGGCCTTCGAGAAGAACACGACAACGCTGAAGAACCACATCGAAGACTTCTTCGCCGATGGCAACACCTCCATCGACGTGGGCGTGAAATGGGCGACGGCCTTGCTGGACCCGGACACGCAGGGAGTGATCACCCAGATGATCGCGGACGGCGACGTGGACGCGTCCTTCGAAAACCGCCCCTTCGAGTATGACTACAACGGCGGCATGAAAGTGCTGATCGTGATGACAGACGGCATCAACACGAGCCAGTACTATCTTAGGGATGAATTCATCAACGGCTATTCGGACGTCTACGAAAACGACCATGATGGCTACCTCTCCGTCTACTGGCCTGAACAAGATCAGTACTGGTGGGAGATCGATGACGCCCTGCACGATCTGCCCTACGGCGATGGTGCCGAGATCGAGACGATCGAATATGAGCAGGTGCTCGTCTGCTGGGAGAACAAGAAGGGCAAGACGAAGTGTTCCTACCAGGACCAGGAGACCGTCGTGCTGACGCCCGTCGAGGGGGAGGCCGTGCGCCAGAGCTACCCGCAACTGTGGAACGATTACTCGCTCGAATATGTGGCCGACAAGATCTACGAGCCGATGACCGGCAGTAGCTCCTACGCCGACAAAATCGACCCGGGCGCACGCTCCTATGTCGGGGCATCCACCAAGGATGATCGTCTGGACGACATCTGCACGGCGGCCAAAGACAAGAACATCATCATCTTCACCATCGGCTACGAGGTCACCGACCATTCCAAACAGGTGATGAAAGATTGCGCGTCCACCTATAACCACTTTTACGATGTGCAGGATCTGGAAATCAAAGATGCCTTCGCCAGCATCGCCACCCAGATCAACAACCTGAAGCTGACCCAATGAAACGTGTCGTAAGATATATGCGCCGTGCCCTTGGCGGCTTTGCCAAGCGGCAGGACGGCAGCGCCACCATCGAGTTCGCGATCTGGACGCCGCTCTTCATCACCCTGCTCTTCGCAGCGGCGGAAACCGGCATGATGACGGCCAAGCAGGTTGCTCTGGACCGCGGCGTCGACATGACGGTGCGCGATCTGCGGCTGGGCAAATACAAGGATCCGGACGCCGATGACCTGCGCGAAAGCGTCTGCTTCTACGCCGGAGTGATCATCCCCAATTGCGAGGCGGAAACCATGGTCGAGCTGCGCACCGTGAGCGATGCCGACTGGGGCACACTCGACCCGGACGCCACCTGCGTTGAATACCAGGACGAAGAGATCGTCGTGCAGGAAGATCCGGTCTACTCCGGCGTGGAAAACACGCTGATGCTGGTGCGGGTCTGCTCCATGGTCGACACGATCTTTCCGAGCACGAAATTCACCACCAACCTTGGCCTGAACCACCTAAACCAGACAGCGCTGGTTTCGGCGACGGCTTTTGTGAACGAGCCGAGCTGATGTCTGTGATCCAACATATCCGCGCCCGGCTGCGCCGCTTCACCAAGCGCAGCGATGGCGGCCTGAGCGTTGAAGCCGTGATCATCCTGCCCTTGATGATGCTGGGGTTCGGCCTGACAGTGACCTATTACGACGCCTTCCGCGCCCGCACCGCCAATGTGAAGGCCGCCTACACCGTGGGCGATCTCCTGTCGCGCCAGAAGGATCCGGTCGATCAAGCTTTCATCGACGGGCTCGCTGACGTCTTCGACTACCTGACCGACGATACCGAGGCCTCCTGGATCCGCGTCTCGCTGGTGTCTTGGAGCGTGTCGCAGGACAAGCTTCTGCTCAACTGGAGCAAGGTCGCTGGCACCAACCCGGAAGACGAATTGGATCAGGCCGACCTGGACGGCATGCTGGACCGTATCCCGGTGATGGCCGATGGCGATACGATCATCCTCGTGGAAACGCACATGGATTACTCCGCCGTGCTGGAGCACCTGCCGTTCTATACCACATGGCTGCACTCGGGGATCGAGTTTGAAAACTTCGTCGTGACCAGCCCGCGCTTCGTGCCCAAGCTCGAATTCGTCTCCTGATCCGCGACACACGGCACACCATCTGCCCAAAGCCCCCTCGCAGCCCGAGGGGGCTTTCTTTTTTTGCGACGGAAACCTGCGCGCGGTGCGTAGTATGGTGGCAGCTTTGGCAAAACCATGCCGCTGCGTGATTGTTTTTACCCGGAGTTTTTGCCGTGATCCCCAAGACAACCGCCCTCGCCTGTGTCGCCTCCCTGCTCGCCCTTAGCAGTGCGCAGGCCGAAACCGTCGAGATTTACCTGCTCGACATGCTCGACAACACCCAGAACGGCTATTGCGTCGATATCGCCGGTGGGCGCGAGGCCGAGGCTAATCCGGCCGACGGGCTGCAGGGGCACACTTGCTACAGCCCCGGCGGTGCGCTTGGGCTCGATCAGAGCTTTGACAGGGCCCGTTTTGCCGAGGGGCTGCTCTACATGACGGAGTTCGATGTCTGCGCCGAGGCGGAGAGCCTCACCGCCGGCAGTGCGCTGGCGCTGGCCACCTGCGATGCGAGCCCGGCCCAGAGCTTCCTGTTCAGCGGCGAGGGCACGATCTCGCCAGCCTCCGCGCCGGAACTTTGCGTCACCCTCGGGGAAGAGACGCGCTCGGGCCGCAGCGATGCGAACCAGATCAAGGTCATGAGCCTTGAGGTCTGTAGCGCGGGGCTTGAGGCCTATCAGAATTGGGGCGTGCGCACCGCCGAGTAGGCAGGCCTAGGGGCGGCCTCAGTCGCCCCAGCCCTCTTCCCAATCCGGAAAGACCCATTCGACGATCGGGCGCGGCAGGCCTTCGGTGTAACGCGGCTCCGACAGATCCCGCCCGCCGCGCTTTTCCCAAAGCCACGCGGGCAGATCGCCCGTAAGCCCCGCCCCTTCGGCACGGGCCTGCCAGCTTTCGACGCTGCCGCCCAGCTTATGGCCCTCAAAGGCAATCTCGGAACGCGCGTAGCCGCCCGCGTTGAGCTGAGCGATGATGGCTTGCACCACTTCAAAGCCCTTGCCGTTGTAGGCCTTGCGCGCGGCGTCCAGATCGGTGTGGCCCAACGCATCCACGGGGCTTGCGCGCCAGAAGAGCGTCGCCACGGTGGCCTGATCGCAGGTCGGCTGCGCCAGCATCCACAGCAGCGGCTCGATCGAACGATCCCAGTTGTAGCTGATCGCCACCTCGTGCCAGTCGTCCGGGTCGCGCATCGAAAGCCAGCCCAGCATCCCGGCCACCACGCGCTCTTCCAGCGGCAGTTCGGCGTCCGGCTCGGGCAGCGGCGCGGGTTTCGGCTGCACCGCCATCAGTGCCTCGGTGAAAGCGTTGGTGCCGGACACGCCCATGCGCTCGGCCAGAATGGCGGCGATGATCTCCGACATCACCTTGGACTGGCTCGCCGCCGTCACCCCGCCCACGCCGATGCGGCCATAGAGCCGCCACCAGAGCCCCGGCGCCCAGGCGCGGCGCTCGGCATTCTTCACTTTGATCAGGAAGCCATTGGAAGGCTTCATCGCGAAGACGCCACGGCTCACGTCCTCAATGTCTTCCACGCGGCAGAGCACGCGGCCGGTGCTTTCGCGCAGCTCGGTGGGCGTGAGCTCGATCACATGCTGCGTGGCCTTGCCCAGCACCACCGCCGCCCAGACGGCAAAGGCCCCGAAGGCGATCAGGAAGATCTGCCAGCCGAGCGAGTCCGGGGGCGTGGAGAAGGCGATGTAGATCAGCAGAAGCCCGAGAATGCCCAGCACCCCCATCGCGAATATGCGCCGGGGCGCAGAGGCGCTCACGGTTGCGAGCACTTTGTCCTGAGTTGCCATGGTGTCCTCATCCCTTCCGTTGCGCCCGTGTAGCGCGGCGGCGCGCCCGATACCAGCCAAAGCGCGCCTTCACAGGCTGCGGCACGGCTGCACGTCAGGCGTCCGTGGTGAACTCGCCCTGCGCCTGCGCGAAGCGCGCCACGATCAGCGCCCGCATGGCGGCCACCTTGGCGGCGGGCCAGACGTCGCGATGGGCGACCATCCAGATATCGGTATAGGGTTGCGGCTCCATCACCGGCACCTGCTCAAGCCCCGCGGCGCGGCCAACGAAGATCGGCATCCGCGCCACCCCAAGCCCGGCCTGCGTGGCCCCGATTACGGCGATCATATCGTCAAACCGCAGGCGGATGCGGGCTTCGGGATGGGCCTGCCGTGAGGCTTTTGGCGGGGCCTCCCAGAAGGTGAAGCCGATCCATTCCAGCGGGGTATCCGGCACATCGCGCAGCCGCGCGGCCAGCGCGGGCGCGGCAAAGGCGGCGGTCTGCTGGCGCACCAGCCGTCGCCCGGTGAGCGTGTCGCCCGGGTCATTGCTGATGCGCACCGCCAGATCGGCTTCTCGGCGGTTCAGGTTCAGCACCTCGTTGGCGGCCAGCACGCGCAAGTCCACATCCGGGTGGGCGCGGGTGAAGGCATCGAAGACGCCACATAGGTGCGAGCTGATCAGCAGTGCGGGCGCGGTGACGGTGAGCGGACCGGAGAGCCGCGCGTCCTGCCCGGCCAGTTGCAGCCGCAGGCCGGTTTCGCGCTCGGCCATGGCTTCGGCAGCGCGAGCGGCGGCTTCGCCCTCTGGCGTCGCGGCATAGCCTGCGGGCAGGCGCTCGAAGAAGCGCGTGTCGTAGGTCTCCTCGGCCTGCGCGATGCGGCGGGCCACGGTGGTGTAGTTCACCCCCAGCGCCTCTGCCGCCCGCGCGAGCGAACCATGGCGCACCACCATCAGCACGGCGCGCAGATCGTCCCAATCTTCTTTCATGCATGCAGTTTTGCATGGGACATCTGCAAAAGCACCCGGTTTTCGCAAAAGCCGGCCGCGCTTACCTTCCCACCATCACCGAAAAGGAAAGGCCCACCCCCATGATCTACGCGACCGTCAACATGACCATCACCGATCCCGAAGCCCTTGCCGCCTATCGCGAACGCGCGGGCGAAGCACTTGCCCGCCACGGCGGCAAGCTGGAGGCCGCGAGCCCGACGCCAACGCTGCTGGACGATGGGCTGCCCCTGCCGACGATGGCGGGCGTGCTGAGCTTCCCCAGCCGCGAGGCCGCGCTGGCGTGGCGGGATGATCCGGCGCTGGCCGAGGTGCATGCCCTGCGCCGCGCGTCTGGCACCAGCAGCATCATCCTTGTGGGCTAAGGGCCCCCGCGCGCGTCACATCGGGCTTGCGGGCGAATCGCGCTTCCCCTACGTTTCGCTCATGCCAGTCTGCCTGCTGCTCACACAACCAGACCCTAACCGCCGCCCCGGCTTCTACCGGATCGAGATCCAGTTGAACCTGTTCGGCGAGTGGTCCGTGGTGATGGAATGGGGCGCGCGCGGGCGGCAGGGGCGGCAGAGGATCCGCCTCTTTTCCGATCTGCGCGCCGCCTCGCTGGAGGCGGACCGCGCCCGCGAAAGACTCCTGCGCAAAGGCTACCTGCGGGCCTGAGCGGCGCAGAAACCGTTGCCAGAAACAGGCAGATGCGCCTAGGCTCAAGCCATGGATCCCGTCGCCCTCATCTTCTATGCCGCCGTCTGTGGCCTGCTGAGCCTCGCCGCACCCGGCTTCAAGACGCCGGCCATGCGCCTGATCGTCGGCGCGGTGGTGGGTGTCGCAGCGGCGAGCCTGCTGCCCGTGCTGCGCGGCTTCCTGTAAAGGCGCGGGCTTAGCCTTTCAGCGCAGCCATCATATCTGCATTGCGGCAATAGGGCGGCGTTTGCTCCTGCACGCCCTGCGCGGCGTCCAGCCAATGGGCGCAGGTGCCCGGATCGGTGCAGGCGGTGCAGCGGAAGACAGCTTCCTCGATCTCCACCATATCGGTTTCGCCCCGCAGGACTTTCTCCTGCAGGTCGACGCCGAGGGTCTCGGCCATGCGGTCCACTAGAATGGCGTGGCGCTTGAACTGTTCATTGCTGGGCATGGGTGTTCCTCCTCTGGTCCGGTCAAGCAGGGATCTTCAGGGCGTCGAAAACGCGGCCGTTGCGGCAGCCCGCGGGCACATCGGCACCGGGATGCTCGGCCTCCAGCCAGCGCTCGCAGCCCTCGACCCATTGACAGCCCCGGCAGCGAGTCACGAGCCCGGCCCACTCCTTCGAGCTGAGCCGCCCATCTGTGAAAGCCTCCACGAGATTCACATCGGCGGCATCGGCCATCCGTGTGGCCAGCCAATAGTGCTTTCGTTCGTCTCCAAGCGGCTTCATCGACGCGGGCTCCCTCTGCCTGATCCCTGTTGCATGAGGCAAAGCAGAGCCAAAAACGGCAAAGGGGGCCTTGATCTGCATCAAGGCCCCCTTTTGAGACTCCGAAGCGCGGGTCCTAGCCCACGATCATCTGCTTCATTTTCAGCGCTTCATATTCCAGCTCGCGCAGGCGGTAGCTCACCACGTCGCCGATGGTGATCACCCCCACAAGGCGATCTTCCTCCATCACCGGCAGGTGGCGGAAGCGCCCTTCCGTCATCCGCTGCAGCATCGCCAGCAGCGGCTCATCGGGCGAGCAGGTCACGGGGCTTTTCGTCATCAGGGCCTCCACCGTGTGGCTCAGCGTCTGGCCCGGCGTATCGGCCAGCTGGCGCACGATGTCGCGCTCCGAGAGGATGCCCACGAGCGCCCCGGCGGCATCCTTCACCACCACCGCGCCGATGTGCTTCTCCTTCATCACCCGCGTGGCCTCGGCGATCGTGTCCTGAGGGCGCACCGCGTAGACATCGCTGCCCTTGCCTTCGAGGATCGTCGCCACCGTCGCATTGCCCATGGCCACAACCTGATCGACGCTCTGGCTGTGGGTCTTGGGATCATCGCCCTTCATCTTGGACTGGTAGGATGTGGGTGCCATGTTTTGCTCCTCCTCAAGAAAGACATGCGCGAGTCTTGCCTCCAGCTTATCGCAGGGTCACCATTTGGCGAGACATTTTATTGCGCCGCAGCGCAAATCCCCTTTCGGAAAGGAAAAAGGCCACCCGCGCGGGGTGGCCTTTTCCGATCTGTCTGTCGCTTGGGTCAGCGGGCTTAGCCGCCGAAATCGTCCAGCATGATGTCTTCGCGATCCACACCGAGATCGAGCAGCATGTTGATCACGGATTGGTTCATGATGGGCGGGCCACACATGTAGAATTCGCAATCTTCCGGCGCCGGGTGGTTCTTGAGGTATTCCTCGAACAAGACGTTGTGGATGAAGCCGGTGTAGCCCGTCCAGTTGTCCTCCGGCATCGCGTCGGACAGCGCCACGTGCCATTCGAAGTTCTCGTTCTCCGCGGCCAACATGTCGAAATCTTCCACGTAGAACATTTCGCGCTTGGAGCGGGCGCCGTACCAGAAGGTGATCTTGCGATCGGTCTTGATGCGGCGCAGCTGGTCGAAGATATGCGAGCGCATCGGCGCCATACCGGCACCACCGCCCACGAAGACCATCTCTTTCTTGGTGTCGCGGGCGAAGAACTCGCCGAACGGACCAGAGATCGTCACCTCGTCACCCGGTTTCAGGTTGAAGATGTAGGAGGACATCTTGCCGGCCGGGATGCCTTCGGAGCCCGGAGGCGGCGAGGCGATCCGGACGTTGAGCATCACGATGCCCTTCTCTTCCGGGTAGTTGGCCATCGAGTAGGCGCGTTCCACCGGCTCATCGACTTTGGAGTTCACGTCCCAGATTTTGAACTTGTCCCAATCCGGATGGTATTCCTCATCGATGTCGAACTCCTTGTAGGAGAGCGCATAGGGCGGGCACTCGATCTGGATGTAGCCACCGGCGCGGAACTTCACGTCCTCGCCTTCGGGCAGTTCCAGCACCAGCTCCTTGATGAAGGTCGCCACGTTGTCGTTCGAGCGCACTTTACAGCGCCATTTCTTCACACCGAAGACCTCTTCCGGGACTTCGATTTCCATGTCCTGCTTCACGGCCACCTGGCAGGAGAGGCGATCGCCACAGGCGGCCTCGCGCTTGGTGATGTGGCTTTCCTCGGTCGGCAGGATGGAGCCGCCGCCGTCCAGCACCTTGACCCGGCACTGGGCGCAGGTGCCGCCGCCGCCGCAGGCGGAGGGCACGAAGAGCTTCTCGGCCGCGAGCGTTTGCAGCAGCTTGCCACCGGCGGGGACAGAGATCGTTTTCTCACCGTTGATGGTGATGTTGACGTTGCCCGAGGACACGAGGCGCGAGCGGGCGAACATGATCACGGTCACGAGCGCCAGCACGATCAGCGTGAAGAGGAGAACGCCGAGCGAAAAGGTTTCCATTCCTCTTGTCTCCTTACAGTTTGACGCCGGAGAAGGACATGAAGCCCATGGCCATCAGGCCGGCGGTGATGAAGGTGATGCCCAGGCCCTGCAGGCCGTCCGGGATATCGGAGTACTTAAGCTTCTCGCGCACACCGGCCATCGCGGTGATGGCAAGCGCCCAGCCAAAGCCGGAAGACAGGCCGTAAGTCACCGACTCCGGGAAGGAGTAATCCCGTTCCACCATGAAGAGCGAGCCGCCAAGGATGGCGCAGTTCACGGTGATGAGCGGCAGGAAGATCCCCAGCGCGTTGTAGAGCGGCGGGAAGTACTTATCGAGGATCATCTCGAGGATCTGCACCATGGCGGCGATCACCCCGATGTAGGAGATCAGGCCGAGGAAGGTCAGGTCCACGTCCGGGAAGCCGGCCCACGACAGCGCGCCGGGCTTCAGCAGGTAGGTGAGGATCAGGTTGTTGGCGGGCACGGTGATCGTTTGCACGAGCATCACCGAGATGCCGAGGCCGATCGCGGTCGAAATCTTCTTAGACACGGCGATGAAGGTACACATGCCGAGGAAGAAGGAGAGCGCGAGGTTCTCGACGAAGATGGCCTTAACGGCCAGGGAAAGCAGCCCTTCCATCAGTGAGCCTCCACCGTCTGGATCTTGTATTCACGTTCTTCGACCTGCGCGGGCTTCCAGGTGCGGAAGGCCCAGATGATCAGGCCGATCAGGAAGAAGGCCGACGGCGGCAGAAGCAGCATGCCGTTGGGCACGTACCAGCCACCGTTGTTGACCGTCTCGAAAATGGTGATGCCGAAGAGCGAGCCCGAGCCGAAGAGCTCGCGCACGAAACCGACGAGCATCAGGATCAGACCGTAGCCAAGGCCGTTGCCGATGCCGTCGATGAAGCTCGCCACCGGCGGGTTCTTCATGGCGAAGGCTTCGGCGCGGCCCATCACGATACAGTTGGTGATGATCAGGCCGACGAAGACCGAGAGCGTTTTCGAGATCTCGAAGGCATAGGCCTTCAGCACCTGATCCACGAGGATCACGAGCGAGGCGATGATCACCATCTGCACGATGATCCGGATCGAGTTCGGGATCTGGTTGCGCAGGATCGAGATGAAGAAGCTCGAAAAGGCGGTCACGAAGGTCACGGCGAGCGCCATCACGAAGGCCACCTTCAGCGAGGAGGTCACCGCGAGGGCGGAACAGATGCCCAGAACCTGAAGCGTGATCGGGTTGTTGTCGACCAGCGGATCGACGAGCAGTGTCTTGCGGGTCTGGGCCATTACAGCTCTCCTGCCTTCAGGTTTTCAAGGAAGGGCGTGAAGCCGGCCTCGCCCATCCAGAAGCGCACGAGGTTGTCGACGCCGACGGAGGTGAGGGTGGCGCCAGCCAGCGCGTCCACGTGGAAGCGGGGATCGCCCGTGCCCTTGGCTACGGTGATCTTCAGCGCGCCGTCTTCGTCACGCAGCTGCTTGCCGTTCCAGAGCGCTTTCCAGCGCGGGTTGTCCACCTCGGCACCGAGGCCCGGCGTTTCAGCGTGCTCGTAGAACTGCAGGCCGTAGATGTCGTTGCCGTTCTCTTCCAGCGCGATGAAGCCATAGAGCGTGGACCACAGGCCGTAGCCGTAGATCGGCAGGATCACCTTGTCGAGCGCGCCGGCGTCATCCTTCAGCAGGTAGACGGTGGCGAATTTGCTCTGGCGGCCGATGCTGGCCGGATCGTCGTCCAGAGCGATGCTCAGGGTCGGATCGGAGGCCGCGGCGCGGTCATCAAAAGTGGCCGCGTCGAACTGGTCGGTGTAGGTGCCGGTTGCCAGTTCCACCACGCGCGGCTCGAAGGCGGCGAAGGCTTCGGAGACATCGACGCCCGGCTCATAGAGGCCGGCGACCTGCAGGATGTTGACCTGCTTGTCGCGCAGCTTGTTGGCCTCCTGCACCGGGCGCAGGTTCACGGCGGCCATGGCCACGACCATGGAGCAGAACAGGCAGAGCACGACGGCCACGGTGATGGTTTTCACGGTGCTGTCGGGGCTTGCGGCCAAGAAGCGGCCGATCGGGCCCTTGGCCTCCGGGGTGTTGAGCTCTTGCTCAGACATGGCGCTTGGCCCTCCGGCTAATGTTGGCCCGCACGACGAAGTAGTCGATCAGCGGGGCGAAGATGTTTGCGAACAGGATGGCCAGCATCATGCCTTCCGGGAACGCCGGGTTCAGCACACGGATCATCACAACCATGAAACCGATCAGCGCGCCGTAGATGTAGCGGCCCACGTTGGTGTGGGAGGCCGAGACGGGTTCGGTCACCATGAAGGCAAGGCCGAAGGCATAGCCGCCGAGCACGAAGTGCCAGTACCAGGGCATGGCGAACATCGGGTTGGTGTCGGAACCGATCAGGTTGAGCAGCAGCGAGAAGCCGATCATGCCGCCCATGCAACCCACGATCAGGCGCCAGTTGGCGATGCGGGTGACAAGCAGGAAGGCAAGGCCAATCATCGCGGCCAGCGCGCTGGTTTCACCGAGCGAGCCCTGAATGGTGCCCACGAAAGCGTCCCACCAGGTGATGCCGTAGCCGGCCAGCGCCTGCACGCCTTCGGCGGCGGAAATGCCGAGCGAGGTCGCGCCGGAGAACCCGTCAACGGGCGTCCAGATCTTGTCGCCGGACATGTTGGCCGGGTAAGCGAAGTAGAGGAACGCCCGGCCGGTGAGGGCGGGGTTCAGGAAGTTCTTGCCGGTGCCGCCGAAGACTTCCTTGCCCAGCACCACGCCGAAGCTGATGCCCAGAGCCACCTGCCACAGCGGCGTGGAAGCCGGCAGGATCAGCACGTAGAGCATGGAGGTCACGAGGAAGCCCTCGTTCACTTCATGGCCGCGCACGGTGGCGAAGATCACTTCCCAGATGCCGCCGACAACCAGCGTCACCACGTAGATCGGCAGGAAGTAGAGGAAGCCGTGGAAGAGGTTGGCGATCAGGCCCGGCTCCAGCGAGAAACCGAGGAACTGCATCACCGCCACGCGCCAGCCGGTGTGGCTGTCAGGCCCAAGGGCCGTGAGGGCGGAGTTGGTTTGCAGGCCGGTGTTGTAGAGCGCCATCAGGATACAGGGGATCGTGGCGATCACGACGTAGGTCATGATGCGCTTCATATCCACGTAGCTGCGCGCGTGCGGCGCAACGGTCGTGACGGTTTTCGGCGTGTAGATAAAGGATTCGACCATCTCGTAGAGCGGGAAGAACTTCTCGTACTTGCCGCCCTTCTCGAAATTGGGCTCGATCCGGTCGAAGAAACTGCGCAGTCCCATGGGTCAGCCTTCCTTCTCGATCTTTTGCAGGCTGTCGCGCAGGGCGAGGCCATACTCATACTTGGCCGGGCAGGCAAACGCGCAGAGCGCGACGTCTTCCTCGGCCAGTTCAAGCGCGCCCAGCGCCTGGGCGGTGTCGGTGTCCATCACCAGAAGGGCGCGCAGCAGTTGGGTGGGCAGGAAATCCTGCGGCATCAGCCGCTCGAACACGCCCGTCGGCACCATCGCACGGCGGCCGCCGTTGAGGTTCGAGGTCATGTTGAACAGCTTGTTCTTGCTCATGGCCGAGGCCAGAACCGGCAGCACCGAGAACTTGTTCGGCTGCGGAATGATCCAGCCCAGAACGCTCTGGTCGGCGTCTTCCTTGATCAGCGTCACCTGACGCGCGTAGCGGCCCAGATAGGCGAACGGACCTTCGGCTTGCGTGCCCGAAAGCACGGAGCCCGAAATCACGCGGCAAGGCTCATCGCCAGCGATCTCACCATCGGTCAGTTCGGCCAGCGAAGCGCCCGTCACCGTGCGCACGAGGCGCGGGTTGGCGGCGAGCGGGCCAGCAAGGGAGATCACGCGGGTGATGTCCAGATGGCCGGTCAGCAGCAGTGCGCCGATGGCGATCACGTCCTGATAGCCGATGGACCAGACGGTCTTTTCAGCCGTGGGGACGGACAGGAAGTGCATATGCGTGCCAGCAAGCCCGGCGGGGTGCGGGCCGGCAAAGCTGTGGGTTTCCACGCGCTCGATGCCGTCCACACCGGCTTGCGTGCCCGGTGCGGTACAGACGAAGACGCGGCCTTCGGTGAGCTTGGTGAGCGCCGTCACACCGGCGCGGAACTCCGCCGTTTTCTCGGCGAGGATCACGGCGGCATCCGCCGAAAGCGGCTCGCTGTCCATGGCGGTTACGAAAATGTCGGCAGCGGCGCTGTCCAGTGCGGGCACCTTGGCGTAGGGGCGGGTCAGGAAGCCCGTCCAGAGGCCAGAGGCCGCCAGCTTGGCGCGCAGGTCATCGCCGGTGAGCGCGGCAGGATCGGCCTTGCCGAAATCCATGCCCGCATCGCTGATGTCGTCCACGTCGATCACGACGCTCTGCAGCACGCGGCGCGCGCCCCGGTTGATCGCGCGCACCCGGCCTTTGGCGGGAGCGACATACATCACCTCGGGATCGTCCTTGTGGCAGAAGAGCGGCGTGCCACGCACGACCTCATCGCCTTCGGCAATCAGCATCTTCGGTTTCAAGCCGACATAATCGGCTCCGATCAGGGCCACGGACGCCGGTGCAGCGCCCTCGCTGATCTTCTGGTCGGGGGCACCGGTAATCGGCAGATCAAGACCCCGCTTGAGTACGAATTCTGACATAGGCCTCGGCAAGTTCAGGCGCCACAGGGGCGCGATGGTCTTTTCAAACAGGGCAGCACATAGCATGAATCACCGCGCGGCGCATCAGCCCCTGCCCTGCGGTCATCGCGCCCGCTTTTATTCAGCTAATCCAGTCAGGGCAACATGCTGCGGGTGCGAATTTACCGGAAAACGCACGTCTTAATGTCTCACCCCACGCCAATTGACACCGCCGGGGCCGCATGAAACACACCCGCAACCCAGACTCACGAACCCCGGTGACCTGACGCCATGCGCCTTCTCCCTGCTTTGATCGCCCCTTTCGCCCTTTCAGCCTGCCTGTTTTCCACCGATGAGCCCGAGCCCGTGCGGCTTGTGGGCGAAACCATGGGCACCACCTACAGCGTGACGGTGGTGGACATGCCGGAAGGGCTGGAGGCCGAGGCGCTGCACGCCGATATCGAGGCTGTGCTCGCGCGGGTGAACGCCCAGATGAGCAACTGGGATCCGAACTCCGAGGTTTCGCGTTTCAACGCCTCCACCGATCTGGGCGCGCAGCCGGTGTCGGCGGAATTTGCCTATGTGATGGAGGCCGCCAACGGCATCCACCTTGGCTCGGGCGGCGTCTTCGACGTGACGCTCGCCCCGCTGATCGAACTTTGGGGCTTTGGCCCGAAGAAGCCCGGCGAGCCGATCCCGACGGATGCCGAGATCCTCGCCGCGCTCTCCGACGTGGGCCAACTGAGCCTTCTGACGCTCGCCGAGGGGCCGACGCTGAAGAAGGAAAAGCCCGGCGTATCGGTGAATCTCTCCGCGATTGCAAAAGGATACGGCGTGGACGAAGTGGCCGCGCTCGTGGCCTCCAAGGACATCAGCCGCTATCTGGTGGAAATCGGCGGCGATCTGGTGGCCTCCGGCAAGAACGCCGAGAACAAGCCGTGGTCCATCGGCATCGAAAAGCCCGACGCGCGCAGCAAGACGCTGCAACTGGTGCTGCCGGTGGAGAACACCGGCATGGCGACCTCGGGCGACTACCGCAACTATTTCGAGGATGACGGCATCCGCTACAGCCACATCATCGATCCCAACACCGGCCGCCCGATCACCCACAAGACGGCCTCTGTTACGGTGCTCGCAGAGAACGCGATGCTTGCCGATGGCTGGGCCACGGCGATGCTCGCGATGGGGCAGGCGCGCGGGCTTGAGGCCGCCGAGGCGCTTGGGCTGGCCGTCTATTTCATCAGCCGCGAAGGCAACGATTTCGTGACCGCGTCATCTCGCGCCTTTGATTCCTACGTCGAAGGCAATAAATAAACCTTCAAGCAAGCACACGGACGCAGATCATGGCCACCTTCGTACTCGCCTTCATCCTTCTCACCCTCGTCGTCACCGGCATGGCCGTGGGCGTGATGTTCAAGGGCCGCACGATCAAGGGCAGCTGCGGCGGGCTCAACGCCATCGCCGGGGCTGACAAATGCGTTGTCTGCAAGAAGGACATCGATCCCGACAGCCCGCTGCGCGACAAGCTCGCCTGCAAGCGTGCGGGCCAGATCGTAAACCAGTTCGGCAACTGATCTGCTAGCAAAATCCCCCACTTACAAGCGATGAGCGCTTGACTGGGCGGGCGCGGAACGCGCCTGCCCAGGGGCAGGCAGGCGCGTGGCCGTCACATGCGTGATGGCTGATCAGTCTATCTAAGCCCCCAAAGCTTCCCGCATCTCCTCTAGATGCGAATCGCAATAGGCCTCAAACCGCGCCCCCGGCTGCCGCGCGGCCAGCGTTTCGGCCATCGGATCGACCGCCACCGTCGCGCTCCCCGCCAGTTCCGCGATCACGGCATGGCCACAGAACGGCACATACACTTCCGAATACCCGCCCTCATGCACTGCCACGAGGCGGCCTTCGCAAATATCCTCCGCCAAAGCTTTCACCTGCGCCGTCATCGCACGGAACGTCTCGGCGGTGGCCAGCATGCGGGACAGCGGATCGATGGCGGCGGCATCAAACCCGCAGGCCACGATAATCACATCCGGTTTGAAGGCACGGATCAACGGCAGGGCGATGCGCTCCATCGCGGCCAGATAGGTGGCGTGGCCCGCGCCCGGCGGCAGCGGGATGTTGGCGTTGAAGCCTTCGCCTCTCCCCGCCCCCCGCGCCGCCACATCGCCGGTATCAAGCGGGTAGTTGCGCTCCTGATGCAGCGAGACCGTGAGCACATCGGGATCCTCGTAGAAGATCGCCTCGGTGCCGTTGCCGTGGTGAACGTCCCAGTCGAGCACCGCCACCCGCTCGCAGAGCCCCGCCGCCCGCGCCGCTTGCACAGCGATGGCGATATTGGCCAGCAGGCAGAAGCCGTTGGGGAAATCGGGCAGGCAATGGTGCCCCGGCGGGCGGGACAGCGCATAGGCATTGGCATGTGCCCCGCGCAGCACGTTGAAAAGCGCGTCCTGCGCCAGCCCGGCGGACAGCGTGGCAGCCTCGAAACCGCCCTGCGCGAAAGGCGTGCGCAAGCCCAGCTCGCCACCGCCCGCATCCGACATCGCCTTGAAGTTCTTGATGTACTCACGCGGATGCACCCGGAGCAGATCGCCCTCCCCCGAAGGCGCTGCGCCGCGCACATCCAGCTCGCTGATCAGGCCGGTGACCTCCAGCAGGTTCTTCAGCCGCCGCTTGGTTTCCGGGTTCTCAGGCAAGCCGCCACTGGCCAGCGGCTGCACCAGCCCGCCCAAAGGCAGGGTGAAGGCATAGTTGCCGCCCGCGTGCCAGAAACAGCGTTCATCCCAGTAAAAGCCGGTTGTCATCGGTGCACCCTCCTCAATTGCGGCCAGCCTAGGCCGGGGCAGGCGTGCCGTCCATGGGGGGATTTTCGCACATAATTTCCTTGCCTTGACTGAAGCGGCCGGGTTCACTCCGCCCACCTTTTGCAGTTGGATCGCCTCTCATGGACACCCAGCATGTTACGCGCTTTCTGGCCGCCTGTATCGCCTCACCCGGCGTGGTCTTCAGTGCGACTACCGCCCTCTGCGCGGCAGCACCGCAGCATGTGGGGCAACGCGAGGCAACCGCATGAGCCCCCCCGACCACAAAGCCCATCTGGCGCGCCTAACTGCGCCCGGATGCGAGATTGCGGTGAAGGTCACGCCGAAAGCGGCGCGCAACGGGATGCGGCTGGAGGACGGTGTGCTGAAAGTCTCCGTCACCGCGGTGCCGGAAAAAGGCAAGGCCAACGAGGCCGTGCGCAAGCTGCTAGCAAAGGAAATGGGGATCGCGAAATCGCGGCTCGCGCTGATCCGGGGTGACACATCCCGCGAGAAGGTTTTCCGCGTGCTGGATTAGCCGGGCCTGCGCTTCTCGGCCACCAGCTTGTAGACGCCCTCGGGCAAATCCAGCGCGGCGGCCAGATCGTTGAGCATGGCGATGGAGAGCGTGATCACCTGCACCTCCTCGCTGCGCGGGTCCAGCTGCTCGATGGTGATGCATTCCTCGAAAGCGTTGATCACAACGTCTTCCTGAAGCGGGCTCTGCCCGCCGTCCCCGTCATCGACGAGGGTGACGACCGTGGCGTCGAATTCGTGTTCGATGGTAAACATACGGCCAGATTACGCCGGGCCGTGGCGAATGCAACTGCCGCTCTCGCCTTCCCCGTGTCCGCGCGCTAAGACTCATGAGAAAGACACGCCCTTGAGGGCGTTTTTCTCCGGGCAGACAGGCTCAGCAGACAGGTAAAGCACTTAAGAAGAGCACTCAGGCAACATGGTGACACGGCTTTTCCGCACTCCCCTTCGCGCTGCGCC
Organism: Pseudoruegeria sp. SHC-113; assembly: GCF_025376885.1. Classification (NCBI taxonomy): domain Bacteria; kingdom Pseudomonadati; phylum Pseudomonadota; class Alphaproteobacteria; order Rhodobacterales; family Roseobacteraceae; genus Pseudoruegeria; species Pseudoruegeria sp. SHC-113. The sequence goes on along the minus strand of NZ_JAHUBR010000001.1, from coordinate 692,407 downwards.
GCTTCTGGCGCTGCTTCTGGCGCTGCTTCTGGCCACCGCCTGCGCTGCACCGCCACCGCCGCAAGCGCCCTCCGGGCAGACAAGCGCGAGCCGCGACGGGTTGCCGAGCCCGCAGCAGGCGGCCAATAATTTCACCTCCGTCGTGAAACGCGTGGAGCCCGTGGCCGAGGCCGAATGCCGGGCGCGCACGCAGAACACCAACTGTGATTTCCGAGTCGTGGTGGACGACCGCCCCGGCCAGCCCCCCAATGCCTACCAGACGGTGGACCGCTCCGGCCGCCCGATCCTCGCCTTCACGATCCCGCTCATCGCCGATGTGAAGAATGAGGATGAACTGGCCTTCATCATGGGCCACGAGGCCGCGCATCACATCTCCGCCCATCTCACCAAGCAGCAGGACAATGCCATGGCAGGCGCGCTTGTGGCCGGGATCCTTGCCTCGCAACTGGGGGGCGATGCCACCGCCATCGAAGCCGCGCAGGAATTCGGCGCCACCGTGGGCGCGCGCAGCTACTCGAAGGATTTCGAGCTGGAAGCCGACGCGCTTGGCACCGTCATTGCCCATCGCGCGGGCTATGATCCGGTGAAGGGCGCCGAGTATTTCACGCGCATTCCTGATCCAGGCAACCGCTTCCTCGGCACCCATCCGCCCAACGCCGCCCGCATGCAAACCGTGCGCGCCACGGCGGCGCGGCTGAACTGAACGCATGGCGGATCTTGTGCAATTCGAAGGCGTGCTGTCCGACAAGGGCAGCAAATACTCCGTCAGCGGCGGCCCTGCTGCCAGCAAGGAAGAGGCCGAGGCGCTGATCAAGGCGCTCTGCCGCCAGAAGCGCTACGCCAAGGCCACGCACAACACATGGGCCGTGCTGCTCGCGGATGATAGCGGCCAGCAACTGCCCCTGAAAAACGACGATGGCGAGAGCGGTGCCGGGATGGTGATCCTGCGGATGTTGGAGCGTGAAGCCCTGACCAACCACCTTATCGTGGTGACACGCTGGTACGGCGGCACCAAGCTCGGCGGGGATCGCTTCCGCCACGTCCAGACCTGCGTGCGCCATTACCTTGATCAAGCGGAGCCTGCCCATGGATAGCCTGAGCCTCACGCCCGTCACGGGCATCCTGTTCCTTCTGGTGATGATCTTCGCCGGGCGCGCATTCCGCGAGAACTGGAAGGCGCAGGAAGAGGGCTGGCAGACGCGCGCTTGGCTCTATGGCGTGCCAGCCGCGCTCTGCTTCTTCGCCCTCGCGCTGATCCCCCTCACCCGCTAGCCCGCCGCCAGCCATTTGATGCAAACCCCAAGCGGCCCTTGAATGGGCAGCGCCCCATGCCGACATGGCATGTGACCAGACGACCGGAGACTTCCATGCCGAACCCGCGCCCCGAGGCCCTTGATTTCCTGCTCACCCGCCGCTCCCGCCCGGCCAAGACGCTGACCGCGCCCTGGCCCGCGCGCGCCGATCTGGGCCCGCTGCTGGAAGCCGCCGCGCGCACGCCGGATCATGGCAAGCTCGAACCCTGGCGCTTCATCGTGCTGGAAGAGGCCGCCCTGCAGCGGCTTGCGGCGCTGGTGGAAAGCCGCGGCGTGGCGCTTGGGCTGGAGGCCGAAGCCATCGAGAAGGCCCGCCGCCAATATGCCGATGCGGGCCTCGTGGTGGCCGTGGTGGAAAGCCCGAAAGCGAGCGAGAAGATCCCCGCCATAGAGCAGACCTATTCCGCCGGTGCCGTCTGCCTCGCGCTGCTGAACGCTGCGCTGGCGGCTGGCTGGGGCGCGAACTGGCTCTCCGGCTGGGCCAGCCACGACCGCGCTTTCGTCGCCGAGGGCCTTGGCCTTGCCGCGCACGAGCGCATCGCGGGGATGATCCACATCGGCACCGAGACCAATGCCCCGCCCGAGCGCCCGCGCCCGGATCTGGCGGCGATCACGCAATGGGTAGACGCCTGATGTTTCGTGATTTCTCCCTCGCGCTGAACCAGATCGGCGATCCGCGCTTTCGCAAGGTGCTGCTGCTCGGCGTCGGCCTGACCGTCGCGCTGCTGTTCGGGCTCACCGTGGTCTTCATGTATGGCGTGGCCTGGCTTGTGCCGGAAAGCGTCTCACTGCCCTTCGTGGGGCAGATCACATGGGTCGGCGATGCGCTCTCCTGGGCGATGATCCCCGTGATGATGGGGCTGTCCGTCTTCCTGATGGTGCCGGTGGCGGCGGCCTTCATGGGGCTCTTTCTCGAAGAGGTCTCCGAGGCGGTGGAAGAGCGCCACTATCCTCACCTACCGCCCGTGGAGCGCATTCCGCTGGCCGAAACCATCCGCGATGCGGCCGGGTTTCTGGGCGTGCTGATCCTCGCCAACCTCGTGGCGCTGGTGCTTTACATTTTCTTCGCCCCGCTCGCGCCGATCATCTTCTGGCTGCTGAACGGCTTCCTTCTGGGGCGGGAATATTTCCAGCTCGTGGCCATGCGCCGCGTGGGCCGGGCGCAAGCGGCGGTGCTGCGGCGGGAGTTCGCGCCGCAGATCTGGGTGTCCGGCGCGCTGATGGCGGTGCCGCTGTCGATCCCGATCGTGAACCTGCTGATCCCGGTGCTGGGCGCGGCGACCTTCACCCACCTGTTCCACCGGCTGACGGGAACGCAGGCCAAGACCTAGGCACCTCTGGATGGTCGCCTGCCACTCCAGTAGAAGGCACACGGCCGCCCGCCCCTTCCGCCCGTCCCATGGCGGGCGCTCAGAGCACTTAGTCGCGGATCACTCCGCGGAAGTTCAATCCGCCAGCGTGCTCGCCGGCGGGCCCATGCGGTTATACCAGTCCAGATCGCGCACGCTGATCACGCCGGAAATGATGATCCCAGCGATGATCACGAAGAGCACCGTTGTCACCAGCGTGACGATCTTCGTCTTCCGCTTGAGATCGGGGTTCAGGGGCGCGGATTTCGGCGTGCCTTCCACCACCGCACCGCTCTCGCCCTGCGTTTTCAGTCGGATCGGCAGCACGATGAACAGCACCATGAACCAGATCACGGCATAGAGGACGAGGGCGGCGGTGATGGTCATGGCTCAGACTTGCTCCAGTTCGACGAGGCAGCCGTTGAAATCCTTCGGATGCAGGAACAGCACGGGCTTGCCATGCGCCCCGATCTTGGGATCACCGCTGCCCAGAACCCGCGCGCCTTCGGCCTTCAGGTGATCGCGGGCGGCGAGGATGTCCTCGACCTCGTAGCAGATGTGGTGAATGCCGCCGGCCGGGTTCTTCTCCAGAAACCCGTTGATCGGGCTTTCGTCGCCCAGCGGATACAGCAGCTCGATCTTGGTGTTGGGCAGTTCGATGAACACCACGGTCACACCGTGATCGGGCTCATCCTGCGGCGCGCCGACTTTGGCCCCCAGCGTGTTGCGGTATTGGGCCGATGCCGCTTCCAGATCCGGAACGGCAATGGCCACATGATTCAGACGACCGATCATCTCGGCTCTCCTCTCTCTCGCGCTCTCAAGCGCGGGTTATGCCCGCGCCCCTGCCCTGCCGCAAGCGCTGCGGTGCCGCAGGCGGGCGGGTTTAACCCGGCGTTAGTCATGGCGCGATTTAATGCGCGGGGCGCGGAAGAACAGCCCGCACGCCACGTCATGCCCCGGATGGAAGGAGATGCCAGATGCCCGGCTCGCACACCCAACAGACGCGCCCGCCCTTGGCCGGGCTCACGATGCTGCTGGTGGAGGACAGCCGCTTCGCAAGCGACGCGATCCGCCTGATGTGCCGCGCCCTTGGCCTGCGGATGCGGCGGGCCGACAGCCTCTCGGCGGCCTGGCGCCATCTGGCGCGCAGCCGCCCGGATGTGCTGCTCGCCGATCTGGGCCTGCCCGACGGCAGCGGGCTCGCACTGCTCTCCCGGCTGCGCAGCCACAGCCCACGACCGCTGGCGCTGCTGGCCACCAGCGGTGATCCGGAGCTGCGCGGTGCTGCGCTGGAGGCCGGGGCGGATGGCTTCATCGAAAAACCTATTCCCTCGCTGTCGGGGTTCGAAGCCGCCCTGCGCAAGGCGCTGCCGCCCGGCACCCCTTGGGCGGAGCCGCCGGGCGATTGGCCGCGTCTGCCGACCGTGCTTGAGCAGAACGGCGAGGCCGCGCCTCCCCCCGACAGCCTCGCCTATTTCGACGATCTGCGCCGCGCCCGGCACGGGTTGGCGGCGATCCGCGCGGGGCTGCCAGCCGCTGGAAAGGTAAGCGCAGCGCCCAGCGAGGAGATGCGCGCAAGCTACCTGGCCCGGTTTGTCCATGGTCTTGCCCGCGGTGCCGCCGATCCGGCCCTTGAGCAGGCGGCGAAAGCCCTGCCCTCCAGCCCCCGGCGCGGCGCGCCGGAGCTGACGCAGCTGTTTCACCTCGTGGAGGAACGCCTGCGCGACCGCCCGCCGATCTGAAATGCCGCTCTTAGCCCCGTTCCCGCGCCTTTCGGGCCGGATCCTGCGCCACCAGAATGGGCGCGGTGAGGGCCGTGAGAGACTGGCGCTGCTGGCCGTCGGAGGTGAAATTCTCCGGCGCAAGCCAGCTGTCATAGGCGGTGCTCAGGGCGGGCCAGTCGCCGTCGGTGGCGGCGAACCACGCCGTATCGCGGTTGCGCCCCTTCACGATGGTGGCCTGCCGGAAGGTGCCTTCATAGCTCAAGCCCAGCCGCTCCGCCGCACGGCGTGAGCCCGCGTTGAGCGCATCGCATTTCCACTCGAACCGGCGATAGCCGGCCTCCATCGCCCAGCGGATCATCAGGGTAAGCGCCTCTGTCGCGGCGCGGGTGCCCTGCAGGCGGGGGGAAAGGTTGATGTGGCCCAGCTCGATGCTGCCCACCTCGGGCGCGATGCGCAGGTAGCTTGCCACGCCGCCCCAGAGCCCGCTGTCCTGATCGCGGATCGCGTAGAACATCGGGTCTGACCCCGGTGCCATAGCCTCGACCCACGCGCTATAGGCCTCAACCGTGTCAAAGGGGCCATAGGGCAGGTAATCCCAGATCCGGGCATCGGCGCTGTTGGCGGCGAAAAGCGGCGCCGCATGGGCTTTGGCCGAGAGCCGCTCCAGCCGCGCGTAGCGCCCTTCAAGCACCGAAGGCCCGGGCGCGGGAGCGGGTGTCCAGCCTGTGAGGATGTCCCCGACGGGGCGGTGGCTGTCCATGGCAGTGTCCTTTCCTTGGCCGCAAACCCAGCCATCAGGACAGGATTACTCCGCCGATGTCCACCACCGCTGACCTCACAGGATCACGTTCGGCCGCGCGCCCATGTCGAGGCCGGGGAAGACGGTCTGTTCCAGCACCGATTGTTCGGTGCCGAAGAGCCCCTGAATGGCCATAGCCGCATAGGTGCGCACGTCCTCGGTGGGCAGAAGATCGCGTTCCTTATAGAGGTCAGACGCCCCAAGCCCCGGCCATTTGCCATAGACTTTCCCGCCGCGCACCGCACCGCCGGCCATGAGCATCAGCCCGCCGGTGCCGTGATCGGTGCCCCGGCTGCCGTTCTCCCGCGCGGTGCGGCCGAATTCCGTCATAGCCACCACGGCCGTTTTTTCCCAGACCGGGCCAAGCTCGGCCTGCAGCGTGAGCAGCACGTCCTCAAGCTGGCCCAGCGAGCGTGCCAGCAGGCGTTTCTGATCGCGGTGGGTGTCCCAGTTGTTGAGCGAGAAGGCGGCGATGCGGGTGTCTTCGCGCAGCTGGCTGGCGGTGAACTCGGCCAGTTTCACATGGCCCTTGCCCTTGCGGCTCTCGGCCACGCCCTCGCTCATGTCCTGCAGCATGTCGCCGAAATCCTCCGGCACCTCGGCGTCCGGGTCGATCGCGGCGGCCAGATCCATCGCCTCGGCGGCGTTGTCGGCAAAGAGCGGATCATCATGGGCGACAAGCTCCAGAAGCCGCCGCGCCTGCGCCGAAAGCGCGAGCCGCGCATCCGGCGCCCAGTTGGACACGTCCGCCTCCCCGGCGAGGATCGCCAGATCCTCGCGGCCAACGGCAAAGGCGGTACGCACATCATGGCCAGGGGCTTCCAGCAACAGCCGGTTGAGCCAGCCGCTGCGCGCGGTGCCCACGCCCGGCACGGTGTCGCCGCCCGCCTCGAGCATGTCCTGCCCGTCGAAATGGCTGCGCTTGTCCCGGTAGGGGGTGGAAACGGCATGGGCGAAGGCCAGCTGGCCCGCGTCCCACATCGGGCGCAGGCCGGTGAGCGCGGGGTGCAGGGCGTAGAAACCATCCAGATCGCGGGGGCCAAGCTCCTTTTCCGGGGCGAGCCCGGCGCGCAGGGCGGCAAAGCCCGGATCGCCATAGGGGCGGGCCACATCCAGCCCGTCCATCCCGCCGCGCAGGATGATCACCACGAGCCGGTTGTCCCACGGGGCGGAGGCGAAGGTGACGGGGGTGATCAGCGGGCTGGCGGCGGCCGAACAGCCAAGGGCCGAGGCGCGCAGCAGGAAGTTCCGACGTGTCAGCAGGCGCATGGGGGCCTCCTATCGGCGTTGAAAGGCAGGGGAAGCGAGCACGAGGCCGATGGCTTCCCAGCGGGTTTCGGCGTTTTGGGCGGCGAAGGCGATTTCCGGGGTCAACCGCTGCCCCAGTGCGGTTTCCGCGAAGGTGAGCGGATCGGGCAGATCGCGCTGCAGCACCTGCGGCACCGTCATCGCCCATTGGATGCGGCCCGCGAGCCCCTGCGGCGTGATCCAGTCCTCCGCCGCTTCGGGCCAGCCATCGGGGCCGGACGGCGCGCGCCACGGCTGGTGCATCCCGGCCAAGGGCGCAAGGAACAGAAGCTGCAGCCGGTTGGTTTTCAACCCGCGCAAGGCGTCATGCCCAAGCCCCAGCGCCCGCAGCGCGGAGGCGACGTAATCGGCGGGCGGCTTCACCTTGCTGTCGGGGTGGCCCCATGCGGCGGGGTGCTCCAGCAGGGCGGCATAGGTTGGCATCAGCGCACCGCCGCTTTCGGTGAACGCGCGGGCCACATGGGCCACGTGATCTGCATCGGGCGTATCAGAGACGAAATGCACCACGAACTTGCGCGCGATGTGGCGTGCGGTGTCGGGGTGCGTTGCCACGGCATCCAGAAAGCGCAGCATCTCGGCCTCGTTGCTCTCCGGCTCGCCGTAGCGCACCCCAAGGACGGTTTTGGTGCCGGGGTCCGCCACATTGGCGCGATACATGAAGCCACCGTTGCGCGCACTGAAGCCCGCGCCGGTCAGCAGCCGCGCCAGTTCACGCACATCGCTTTGGGTGTAGGTGCCTTCCACGCCCAGCGTGTGCAGCTCCAGCAACTCGCGGGCAAGGTTCTCGTTCAGCCCGCGCGCGTTCTTCTTCGCGGCCTGCGAATTGGGGCCGACAGATGCGTTCTGGTCCAGGTAGAGCTGCATCATGGGGTGCAGGGCGGCAGCACGCAGGAGCTGGGCGAAATTGCCTGTCAGATGCGGGCGAATGGCTTCTTCGAGGTAGCTCGCCTGTGCGGCTTCGGCGGGCGGGTAACGGCCCACGGCGGTGAAGTGATCGGCCCAGAACCACGCCAGCCGCTCGCGGAACCCATCCGACGTTTCGGCGGCGCGGGCCAGCTCGGCGCGAAAACCGTCCCGCCTGTCAGCATTCAGTTGGCGGCGATAGCTGCGGATCTCTTCGATGGCGGCGCGTTCAGCCGCCGCGTCCCCTGATTTCTGCGTCTGCCGCCGCGCCTTGCTGCGCGCGTTGAACGCCTGAAACGTGTCGAGCCTTTCAGTGAAACTCTGGATCGGGAGCGCCTCGGCCACCACATCAGGGCCTTGCAGCGCGGCAAGCATGGCCGCCACGCTCTGGGGCGGCGCAAGGGTGGGCGACAGGCCGGTGCCGAAGCGGATGGCGGCGGTCTCTGGATCGAACATGGCAGGCGGGACTCGGGCTGCTGGGCGCTCAAATGGCGCGTTCATCAAGTGTAACCCAAGGCAGGGCATGGCGCGCAGGGATTTCGCACGGGCAGCGCGGGTTTTCGCCGTCACGATTGCGTCAATCGGCAGGAAGCGGCGCAAAAGGGCAGCCCGCACAGAAAAAGGCCCCAGCAAAAGTGCCGGGGCCTTGAATACTTGACTGCTGCGCAGGGATCACTCCTGCGGGATCACCCGCAGGCTCAGCTCGCGCAGCTGTTCGTTCTGCGGCGCGCTGGGGGCGGCCATCATCAGATCCTCGGCGCGCTGGTTCATCGGGAACATCATCACTTCGCGGATGTTGGCCTCTTCGGCGAGCAGCATCACGATGCGGTCCACGCCAGCGGCACAGCCACCGTGCGGCGGGGCGCCGTAGTGGAAGGCCTGATAGAGCGCGCCGAAGCGGCTCTTCACCTCATCCTCGCCGTAACCGGCCAGCTCAAAGGCTTTCAGCATGATCTCGGGCTTGTGGTTGCGGATCGCGCCGGACACCAGCTCGTAGCCGTTGCAAGCCAGATCGTACTGGAAGCCCTTCACCTGCAGCGGATCGCCGTTGAGCGCCTCCAGCCCGCCTTGCGGCATGGAGAAGGGGTTGTGCTCGAAATCGATCTCGCCGGTTTCCTCGTCCTGCTCGTAGATCGGGAAATCCACGATCCAGGCGAAGGCGAAGCGATCCTGCTCGGTCAGGCCAAGCTCATCGCCGATCACGGTGCGGGCCTTGCCGGCGACCTTTTCAAAGGCCTTGGGCTTGCCACCGAGGAAGAAGGCCGCATCGCCCACGTTCAGCCCCAGCTGCTGGCGGATCGCCTCGGTGCGCTCCGGGCCGATGTTCTTGGCGAGCGGACCGGCGGCTTCCATGCCGTTCTCACCTTCGCGCCAAAAAATATAGCCCATGCCCGGCAGGCCTTCTCCTTGGGCGAATTTGTTCATCCGGTCGCAGAATTTGCGGCTGCCGCCCGTCGGGGCTGGGATGGCGCGGATCTCGGTGCCCTCCTGCTCCAGCAGCTTGGCGAAGATCGCAAAGCCCGAGCCGCGGAAGTGCTCGCTCACCACCTGCATCTTGATCGGGTTGCGGAGGTCCGGCTTGTCGGAGCCATACCAGAGCGCCGCATCGCGGTAGGAGATCTGCGGCCACTCGGCGGGGTTGTCCACTTTCTTACCGCCGCCGAATTCCTCGAAGACGCCCGCCAGCACAGGCGAGATCGTGTCGAACACATCCTGCTGGGTGACGAAGCTCATCTCAAGATCAAGCTGGTAGAAATCGGTGGGCGAGCGGTCCGCGCGCGGGTCTTCATCGCGGAAGCAGGGCGCGATCTGGAAATACTTGTCGTAGCCCGAGACCATGATCAGCTGTTTGAACTGCTGCGGCGCCTGCGGCAGCGCGTAGAACTTGCCGGGGTGCAGGCGGGAGGGCACGAGGAAATCGCGCGCGCCTTCCGGCGACGAGGCGGTGATGATCGGCGTCTGGAACTCGCGGAAACCCTTGTCCCACATGCGCTTGCGCATGGAGGCCACCACGTCGGAGCGCATCTTCATGTTGGTTTGAAGCTTCTCGCGGCGCAGATCGAGGTAGCGGTACTTCAGGCGGGTTTCTTCCGGATATTCCTGATCGCCGAAGACCATCAGCGGCAGTTCCTCGGCCTTGCCCAGAACTTCAAGATCGCGGATGAACACCTCGATCTCGCCGGTGGGGATCGCCGGGTTCACGAGGCTTTCGTCCCGCGCCATGACGTTGCCGTCGATGCGGATGCACCACTCGCTGCGCACCTTTTCCAGCGCGGCAAACACCGGGCTGTCCGGGTCCGCCATCACCTGGGTGATACCGTAGTGATCGCGCAGGTCGATGAACAGCAGGCCGCCGTGATCGCGCACCCGATGAACCCAGCCCGAAAGCCGGACCGTCTGGCCAACGTGATCCTTGTTGAGCTCTGCGCAGGTGTGGCTGCGATATGCGTGCATGATGCTCCCTTCCCGGGCGTGTCTGTATGGTTGGGCGCCGGTACATATGAGGCGGGGCGGGTTGTCAAGGCGGCAGTGGCCCTCGTGGCCCTTCGCCTGCACGCTTTCAGGCGCTTTCCGTCGCGATCACGATTTATGTCAGCTATATTGACGTAAATGCATCCCCATGCGAGCGTTTGCCCGATCGCATCGCCAAGGGAGGCTCTGATGGAGTGGCACAGCGTATTTGCAAGCCGGATGGGCCGCATGAAGGCCAGCGAGATCCGCGAGCTTCTGAAGCTGCTGGATCAGCCCGAAGTGATCTCCTTCGCGGGCGGCATCCCCGATCCGGCGCTGTTTCCGGCGGAAGCCTTCCGGGCGGCCTTTGAGAAGATCTTCGCCACCGGTGCGTCTGCGGCGCTGCAATATTCTGTCTCCGAGGGCCACAGGCCCCTGCGTGATTGGATCGCGGGCGAGATGGGCCGCATCGGCGTGCCCTGCACGCGCGAGAACATCCTGATCACCTCTGGCAGCCAGCAGGCGCTGGATTACCTCGGCAAGCTGCTGCTCTCCCCCGGCGACACGGCGCTTCTGGGCTGGCCCACCTACCTTGGCGCGCTCGGCGCCTTCAACGCCTATGAGCCGCGCTACGATCAGCTCACCCCCGGCGGCAACCGCGGCGCGGAGGCCTATCGGCAGGCCGCCGAAGCTGCGGGAAGCACGGTGAAATTTGCCTATGTCTCCGCCGATTTCGCCAACCCAACGGGCGAAACCCTCTCTCTGCGCGAGCGCGAAAGCCTGCTGGATCTGGCAGAAGCGCTGGACATCCCCCTCCTTGAAGACGCCGCCTATCAGGCCCTGCGCTACCGGGGCGAGGCGATCCCACCAATCCTGAGCCTTGATGTGGCCCGTTCAGGCAGCATCGAAGCCGCGCGCACGATCTATTGCGGCAGCTTCTCCAAAACGCTCTCGCCGGGCTTACGCGTCGGCTGGGTCTGCGCCCCGCAGGCCGTCATCGCGCGGCTGGTGCTAATGAAACAGGCCGCCGACCTGCATTCGGCCACGCTCAACCAGATGGCCGTCGCAGAGGTGGCGCAGACGATCTACGCCGAACACACCGAAATGCTGCGCGACACCTACGCCACCCGCTGCGCCGCCATGCTCGCCGCGCTCACGGCGCATATGCCGGAGGGCGTCACGTGGTCCGATCCTGAAGGCGGCATGTTCGTCTGGCTCACCCTGCCGCGCGGGATGGACGCAGCAGAGCTGCTGAAACAGGCGCTTGAGCAGGAGCGCATCGCCTTCGTGCCCGGCGGAGCTTTCTTCGCCGACGGCTCCGGCCGCAACACCCTGCGCCTGAGCTTCTCCCGCGCCACGCCGGAGAAGATCGAGACCGGCATGCAGCGGCTCGGCAAAGTGCTGCGCGCGGCGCTGGTGGCCGCCTAAAGCTTCCGCGCCACCACGAAACGGCTGGGTGTGCGCTTCTTCGGGTAATCCCCGCGCTCGATGATCTCGAAGCCAGCCGCCGAAATGGCAGCCTCCACCTCCTCGGGCGTCAGGAAGGCCACATAGGGGGCCTTGCCCACCGCCCGCATGGCGCTGATCACGGGTTTCAGATACCACGCCCCCCCAAGGCAGACGCTTTTCGAAATGAAATGCCCGCCCGGCTTCAGGATCCGGTGCACATCGGCCAGCGATGCCGGGAGATCCGGGAGCAGATGCAGCAGGTTAAAGGCCAGCACCGTGTCATAGGCGGCATCCGCGAATTGCGCATCCGGGATCGCCGCCTGCAGGTGGCGCAGGTTGCGCACCCCCGCCTGTGCGGCCTTGGCCCGGCCGATCTCCACCATCCCGTGGGAGAAATCGCTCGCGGTATACTCCGCAACCTGCCCGGCCAGCAGCAGGGCAGTGGAGGCGGTGCCGCAGCCCAGCTCCAGCACCTTGTCCTGCGCGCCCAGATAGGCACGGGTGCGGGCGAGAGTCGCCTCATAGGCGGGCATATCCTTGATCGGGCTCTTGCTGTAGCGCTCCGAAAGCGCATCCCAGAACTGGCTGGCGTCGGCCATGGCTCTCTCCTGTCTCTGTTGGAGGCAAAGATAGCGCCCACTGCGACTTACGCCCATCGGCGAAATCCGTTGCCAGCTCATGCGTATATGCATGGCCCCGCCGCGCCGCGCGCCCTTGCTCCGCAGGGGATCAAGCGCCTATCACTTGGAGATGAATTGGCAGGCCATCTCCTTTGACTGGAACCAGATCCGCGCCTTCCTCGCCACGGTGGAGGAGGGCTCGCTCTCGGCGGCGGCCCGCGCGCTGGGGCAGACCCAGCCCACGCTGGGCCGGCAGGTCGCCGCGCTGGAGGAAAGCCTCGGCGTGGTGCTGTTTGAACGCACCGGCAAGGCGCTCACCCTCACACCGTCCGGCCTTGAACTGCTGGACCACGTGCGCGCCATGGGCGAAGCGGCGAGCCGCATCTCGCTGGCGGCCTCGGGCCAGTCGCAGGCGGTGGAAGGGCGCGTCGCGATCTCCTGCACCGATGTCTTCGCCGCTTATATCCTGCCGCCGCTGCTGCATGCGATCCAGCAGAGCGCGCCGGGGATCGAGATCACCGTCGTCGCCGAAAACGCGCTTTCCGATCTGCTGCGCCGCGAGGCCGATATCGCCATCCGCCACGTGCGCCCCGAACAGCCCGACCTGATCGCCCGCCGCCTGCCCGATTCCGAAGCCTTCGTCTACGCCACCCCCGCCTACCTCGACAGCCTCGGCCGCCCCCTCACAAACGCCACCCTCGAACAGGCGCGGCTCGTGAGCATCGGCGACAGCGCCCAGATGCGGGCCATCTTTGCCGCGCAAGGGGTTACCTTAAGTGAAGAAAACGTCCGCCTCACCTCCACCAGCGGCATCGCCGGCTGGGAGATGGTGCGCCACGGGCTCGGCATCATGCCAATGGAGCGCCGTGTCGCCGAGGCCTGCGGCGGCCTGGAATCCGTCTTCCCCGACATGGCCCCGATCCCGGTGCCGATCTGGCTCACCACCCACCGTGAATTGCACACCAGCCGCCGCATCCGGCTCACCTACGATCTGCTCTACGATCAGCTCTCCGCCCTTCTGCGCGCAGGCCGCAGGCCCTGAACGGGGCCCCCTTCCTCTCGCTCCAAATACCTCGGAGCGCGAGGCAGAGCCTCGCAAAAATCTGTTTCCCAAACAAAAAACCCGGGCGCGAACGCCCGGGCAGTGTGTAAAGACTGACAGGAAGGGTGATCAGCCTTTGGAGAAATCGGGATAGGCTTCCATGCCCAGTTCCGCCATGTCGAGACCGTTGATCTCGTCCTCTTCGGAGACGCGGATGCCCATGATCCCCTTCAGGATGATCCAGACGATCAGCGACACCACGAAGACGAAGGCGCCGATGGCTGCGAAGCCGATGATCTGGGTCACGAAGGAGGTGCCTTCGGTGTAGACCGGAACAACCAGCGTGCCCCAGAAACCGGCCACGAGGTGCACCGGGATGGCGCCGACAACGTCATCGATCTTGAACTTGTCGAGCATCGGCACGACGAAGACCACGATGATACCACCCACGGCACCGATCCAGAGCGCGCCGAAGAGCGAGGGATCGAGCGGGCCGGCGGTGATGGACACGAGGCCAGCCAGAGCGCCGTTGAGCACCATGGTGAGGTCCGGCTTCTTGTAGAGGATCTGCGTCATGAACAGGGCGGCAACAGCACCGGCAGCGGCAGCCATGTTGGTGTTGGCGAAGATACGGGACACGTCGGTAACGTCACCCACGGTGCCCATGGCCAGCTGCGAGCCGCCGTTGAAGCCGAACCAGCCGAGCCACAGGATGAACGTACCCAGCGTGGCGAGGGCAAGGTTGGAACCCGGCATCGGCACGGTGCGGCCGTCCTTGTATTTGCCGATCCGCGGGCCAAGCACGATGGCCCCTGCGAGAGCGGCAAAACCACCGGCAGCGTGCACCAGCGTGGAGCCGGCGAAGTCAGAGAAGCCCATTTCGGACAGGAAGCCGCCGCCCCACTGCCAGGAGGCCTCGATCGGGTAGATGATGCCCGTCAGGATGGCCACGAAGATCAGGAAGGGCCACAGTTTAATGCGCTCGGCCAGCGTACCGGACACGATGGAGGCCGTGGTGGCGCAGAACATCAGCTGGAAGAAGAAATCCGAACCGACAGAGGCGTAGTCCAGCGCGGCATCGGCGGCATCAAGGCCCACCGGCTCCAGCGAGGTCGGCACGAAGAGCGCGCCCAGCAGGCCCGGGATGGTCCAGCCGTCGCCGGGGTACATTAGGTTGAAGCCCACCAGCCAGTACATGATGGCGGCGATGGAGAAGAGCGAGATGTTCTTCATCAACTGCATCGTCACGTTCTTGGAGCGCACGAGGCCGGCTTCGAGCATGGCAAAGCCCGCCGCCATCCAGAACACGAGGAAGCCGCCGATCAGGAACAGCAGCGTCGTGAAGATATAGGGGTTGATGTCCGGGGCGGCGGCGGCGTCCTGGGCGAAGCCCAGCGCCGGCAGCGCGGCCATGGAACCGGCCAGAAGGAGGGTTTTCGTCAATTTCATCGGTCTCTTAGTCCCTTGTCTGCTACGATTGACGGCTCAAAGCGCGTCTTCGTTGGTCTCGCCTGTCCGCACGCGCACCGCCTGGTTCACGTCGAGGACGAAAATCTTGCCGTCGCCGATCTTGTCGGTTTTCGCGGTGGTCTGGATCGTCTCGACAACTTGGTCGGCCATGGCGGCGCTGACGACGATTTCCAGTTTCACTTTCGGCACGAAGTTCACGGCGTATTCCGCGCCGCGATAGATCTCGGTGTGGCCGGACTGCGAGCCGAAGCCCTTGATCTCGGTCACCATCATGCCGCGAACGCCGATGGACGTGAGCGCTTCGCGCACCTCCTCGAGCTTGAACGGCTTGATTGCTGCAATGATGAGTTTCACTGTCTTCCCCTTCCGGTTGGCAGGCGGGGCCGGTGAGGGCCGGCGCGCCTGCAATTGCACCGAGGGCAGAAGGCGCGGCTTCGGGGCTGTAATCAACAAAAGGTCAGGGGGTCTGCTGCATATCTGCGGGGCAATGTGCCTAATTTTTGCACAAATTGGGCGTAAAGATTAATAATTAAGCAAAAAGGAAAATGCGAATCGGCAGGAACTCGCCGCTCTACATTTCCATTGCTTCAGGGTATCTTTCGGAAAAACACATCAGGTCGCAGAAGGGGCCGCATGAGCAGATCAGGCAAATCCCGCCCGCCCCTGGTGGCGGACAAGCGCTATGGCACGTCGGGCAGCAAAGCCGCGGGCGGCAAGCCCAAGGCTGCGCCGAAGAAGGCCGCCAAGCCCAAGGCCACGGCACGCCGCAAGACAAGCGCGAAGAAGCCCGCACGCCGCCGCAACCCGATCGCCGCCTTCTTCGGCGGGATCTTCTCCTGGATCTTCCGGCTGATCTGGGGCTTCACATGGCGGTTCACGGCTGTGTTGGTGATGCTGATCGGCCTTGGCATAGCCTATTACTATGCCAGCCTGCCCGACGCGCGCGATCTCGTGGACGGGCGCACCCGCGGCTCCGTCACGCTGCTGGATCGGGACGGCCAGGTCTTTGCCTGGCGCGGCGATCAGTTCGGCGGGGTGATCACCGCCGATACGGTCTCTCCACACCTCAAGAACGCGGTGATCGCCACCGAGGACAAACGCTTCTACCGCCATTTCGGCATCAGCCCGCGCGGCGTGGCCGGGGCGATGCGAATCAACATGCGCGAAGGGCGCGGCCCGCTCTCGGGCCACGGCGGTTCCACCATCACCCAGCAAACGGCCAAGCTTCTCTGCTTCGGCACGCCCTATGATCCGGAGTCCGGCCAGACCGAGGCGGAATACGAAAGCGAATGCCGCCGCGGCACCATCGCCCGCAAGGTGAAGGAAGCCATCTACGCCATGGCGATGGAGGCGAAATACTCCAAGGATGAAATCCTTACCATCTACCTGAACCGCGCCTACCTCGGCGCAGGCTCGCGCGGGTTCGAGGCCGCCAGCCAGCGCTACTTCGGCAAATCCGCCAACGAGGTGGACGCCGCCGAAGCCGCGATGCTCGCCGGGTTGCTGACAGCGCCCAGCCGCTTTGCCCCCACCAACAACCTGCAGCGCTCGCAGGACCGCGCCAATGTCATCGTCGGGCTGATGCAGGATCAGGGCTACCTGAGCGTCGCCGAGGCCGACTACGCCCGCACCCACCCGGCGGAGCTCTCCGACGCCGCGCAAGCCCGCGCAGGCGGCTATTTCGCCGATTGGGTGATGGATTCCGGCCCCTCCTTCCTGACCCGCGACACCACCGAAGACGTGATCATCCGCACCACCTTCGATCAGCGCATCCAGAAAGCCGCGGAAGGCGCACTGCAGTACATCTTCGAAGAGAAGGTGCGCGAAGGCTCCAAGGCAGAAGCCGCCATCGTGATCATGAGCGCCGATGGCGCGGTGCGCGCCATGGTGGGCGGGCGCAAGACGAAGGTCTCCGGTGCCTTCAACCGCGCCACGCAAGCCCTGCGCCAGACGGGCTCGGCCTTCAAACCCTTCGTCTATGCCGCCGCGCTGGATCTCGGCTACACCCCGCTCGACACGATCCTCGACGCACCGCTCACGATCAACGTGCCGGGCTCAGGCGCGTGGTCGCCCAAGAACTACAGCCGCGAGTTCTACGGCGAGGTCACACTCACCGAATCGCTGGCGAAATCGCTCAACACCTCCACCGTCCGCCTGTCCGAAGCGGTCGGGCGGGAGAACGTGAGCACCGTGGCACGGGATTTCGGCCTTGAGAACGATCTCGCCCCCGGCCCCGCCATCGCGCTCGGCACCTCCGAAACCACCCTGATCGAGATGACGGGTGCCTATGCGGGCATCCTGAACGGCGGTCGCAGCGTGGAGCCCTACGGCATCATGGAACTGCGCCTGCAGGGCGACGATGCGCCGCTCTCCGGTCAGGATGGCGGCATGGGCGAACGGGTGATCTCCGAAACCGCCGCCGGCGGGCTCATCTACATGATGAACAAGGTCATCGAACAGGGCACCGGGCAACGCGCCCGCCTCGGCGAGCGCCCGGCCGCCGGCAAGACCGGCACCTCCCAATCGGCGCGCGACGCCTGGTTCATCGGCTTCACCGCCGATTACGTGGCCGGGATCTGGATGGGCTATGACGACAACACCCCTCTCACCGGAGTCACCGGCGGTGGTCTACCGGCAGAAATCTGGCGCGAAACCATGGTACGGGTCCATGAAGGTGTCCCCGTCAGCCCGCTGCCGATGATCGTGCCCAGCGCCCCCGCCAAAGCCCCGGCCGTCGCCCAGCAGCAAAAACGCAAGCAGAACCCGGCAAACGTGGCCGAACAGGTGATCCTCGAAGTGCTGGGCACCATCCTCGGCGGCAACTGACACAGCCCCATTCCTCTCGCGTCAAATACCTCGGGGGGAGTCGCCCGCAAGGGCGGCGGGGGGCAGAGCCCCCCTCCCCCTTCGCCCTTACCACCAAGGCGGTCAGGCTGGGGACCAGCCCCCAGACACAGGAAAGACTGGGGGCCAGCCCCCAGACCCCCGGGATATTTCAGCCAAGATGAAGGGGCCCAAAATCAGGGCAGCTTGCGCAGGTCTGCTGTGAGTTGGTCGAGGTTGCCCCGGCGGCGATCCAGCATGGCGCCGATCTCGGAGCGCTCGGTCAGCAACATGTTCACCCCTTCGATGAAGATGTTGAAGAACTTTGTGCTGCCGGAACGGTCGGACACGAGGAACGTTACCTCGAAAGGCGCTTCACCGCGCAGGTAGGCGGTGGTTTTCACCTCGTAGAAGTTCTTCACCGCGCGGGCGCTGTTCACTTCGAGACGCCCGCCGATGAACTCGCGGAAGCGCTTGCCGTATTTGCGCGAGATATAGCCCTGGAAGGCGCTCGTATAGGCGCGCAGCTGGGCGGAGGAGGCGCTGCGGGCGTCCGCCCCCAGCGTGTAGCGTGCGATGGTCGGAACGTCGGCATATTTGGCGAAGAGACGTTCGAAATCGCCATACATCGCGCTTTCGGAGTTACCGGAGTTGATGATGCGGTTGATGTCCTTCACCAGCGCGCCGACAAGGGCTTCGGCCTGCCCCGCGTTCAGCGCATGGCCTGCGCCGGGCAGCAGTGCTGCGGTACCGAGCGCGCCCAGCCCGGCCAGAAAGCGGCGGCGTGTGGGCTCAGTTGGCGTAGGGATCCGCGTAGGGATCGGCATATGGGTCTGCGTAGGGATCGGCATAGGCAGTCTCCTCTGCATGGGGCGGATCAGACGCCGGATCGCTGGCCAGCGGATCGCCGTAGGGGTCAGCGTAGGGGTCCGCGTAGGGATCGGCAAGATCGGCCGCCGGATCCCCCTTCCCGCGCGCCAGTTCATAGCGGCGGTTCTGCAGGAAGATCAGGCGCGATTGGGCGTAGCTGTCGACGCTGTCGTACAGGATCGACTCCACCGTGCCCGCGTAGCGCACACGATCATTCAGGCGATCCCCGGCAAGGGCAAGCAGGCCGACAACGGTGCCGGCCGGCCCTGTCACGTAGAAATAGGGATTGGCGAGCAGATCCACCGTGCCGCCGACAACGTCGCGCTGGGTGGAGGGCCCGAGCAGCGGCAATTCGAGATAGGCCCCCTCGCCCACGCCCCAAACGTAGAGCGTTTCACTGAAGCCCGTCGGATCTTCGTACAGCCCGATGGCCCCGGCCGGATCGAACAGCCCGCCGATGCCGACGGTGGTGTTGATCACCAGCCGCCAGCTGTTCTGCGCGAAGCCTTCCACGTCCAGCTGCAGCGCGTTCTGCACCACCATCGAAGGCAGGCGGATGTTGTTGGCAAAATTCGTCACCCCCTGCCGCGCGGGCCCCGGCACCTCGGCGTAAAAGCCGCCGCCCGTTCCGCTGGCCCGGTCGAGCGCCTTGTTGGCCTCATGGCGGGCGCGGTTGCCTTCCTCGTAGGGGTCGTTGATTCCCGTGGGGACGTCCGGCGCGGCGCAGGCCGCGAGCAGAGCGACAAGCGCCAGCGGGACGGCCAGTCTGCGCAGGGACAACAGTTTGTTAACGCGGGAATGACGCCGTATCTGCACGATCGGACTCAAAGCATTGGAACTTTGGCGGCATCTCTGGTTCAAATCAGGTATCTCAGGTCGCACAATATTGAAAACATAGTAAAACCCGGGCGCGGCAGAAACCGCAAGGGTGCCCCCTGACGCAGCCGCCGCCCAAATGATAGTCTGACAGCAAGTTCAGGAAACGGGAAATCACGAATGTCGCAACCATCACGGGAAGAAGCCGGCGCAAGCGAACTTGCCGCCATCCGCCGCGAAAGCCGGGGGCTGTACTGGTCGTCCGCCATCTTCAGTTTCTTCGTGAACCTGCTCATGCTCACCGGGCCGCTGTTCATGCTGCAGGTCTATGACCGGGTGCTGGGCAGCCAATCCGAGGAGACGCTGGCCGCGCTCTTCGTGCTGGTTGCCTTCCTCTACGCGATGATGGGGGTGCTGGATTTCACCCGCACCCGCGTCTTTGCCCGCATAGGCGCGCGGTTTCAGGTGCTTCTGGACCAGCGCGTCTTCCAGGCCATGCTCACCTCGCAGACCACCGGACGGGGCGCGAAATTCGGCGCAACCGCGCTGCAGGATCTGGAATCGGTGCGCAGGCTCTATTCCTCACCCGCCTTCGGGGCCTTCTTCGACATCCCCTGGACGCCGATCTTCCTTGTCGGGATTTTCATCTTCCACACCTGGCTCGGCGTGCTGGCCGTGGTGGGCGGCGGTGTGCTGATCGTGATCACCATCCTGAACCAGCTCATGACGCGCCGCGCGCTGGTGGAGGCGGCCAGCCTGACCCATCGCGCCGACCGCGTGGCCGAGCAGATGCGAATCGATTCGGAAATGGTGCAGAGCCTTGGGATGCGCAAAGCGGCCTTCAACCGCTGGCAGGGGCTGCGGCAGCAGGCGCTCGAGGAATCCATGCATGCGGCCGATTTCGGCGGCGGAGCGACCTCCATGTCCAAGACGTTCCGCCTGTTCCTGCAATCAGCAATGCTGGGCCTTGGTGCCTACCTCGTGCTGCAGAACGAGCTGACGGCGGGTGCGATGATCGCCGGTTCCATCCTTCTGGGCCGCGCCCTCGCGCCGATCGAACAGATCGTCGGCAACTGGCCGCTGGTGCAGCGCGCGCAGAAGGGCCGGGCCTCGCTGGCCGGGCTTCTCAACGAAGTGCCCGTGGCCGCGCCGCGCACCCAGCTTCCGCGCCCCAAGGCCCGGATCGAGGTCAACCAGGCCACCGTGGTGCCGCCGGGCGAGGCGCAGGCCTCGCTCAGGATGGTCTCCTTCAAGGTGGAGCCGGGGCAGGCCTGCGGCGTGATCGGCCCCTCAGGTGCCGGCAAGACAACACTCGCCCGCGCGCTCACCGGGATCTGGCCCCTTGCGGGCGGAACAATCCGGCTCGACAGTGCCGCGCTCGATCAATACGACCCGGACACGCTGGGCCGCCTGATCGGCTACCTGCCGCAGAAGGTGCAGCTCTTTGACGGCACCATAGCCGAGAACATCAGCCGCCTGACCCCCAACGCCAAGGACGAAGACATCGTCTCGGCCGCGCAGAAAGCCGACGCCCATAGCATGATCCTGCGGCTGCCCGATGGCTATGAAACGCAGGTCACCGCCAATGGCGGGCGGCTTTCCGGCGGGCAGGTGCAGCGCATCGGGCTGGCACGGGCGCTTTTCGGCAACCCGGTGCTGCTGGTGCTCGATGAGCCCAACTCCAACCTCGACAATGAAGGCAGCCTTGCCCTGAACGCCGCTATCCGCGCGATCAAGGCCGATGGCGGCGCGGCGCTGATCATGGCGCACCGCCCGGCGGCCATCATGGAGTGTGACACGCTCCTCGTGCTGGAAGGCGGCATTCCCAAGCTGTTCGGCCCCAAGGACGAGGTGCTGCAGCGCACCGTCGCCAATGCCCAGCAGATCCAGCAATCCAAGCAGAGCCAATCGGCCGGAGGCGTATCGTGAGCCAGAAACAGCCCCCCAAACCCTGGTCTCCGCGCGGCGCGCTGATCGTGGGCTTCATCGCCGTTTTCATCCTTGTCGGGGGCTTCGGCTACTGGGCGGCGCGCTCCCAGATTGCCGGAGCCATCATCGCCTCAGGCCAGATCCAGGTGGATCAGAACCAGCAGGTCGTCCAGCACCCCGATGGCGGCGTGGTGGAAGAGATCTTCGTGGAGGAAGGCGATCTGGTACAGGCGGGCGATCTGCTGATCCGGCTGGAAAGCCGCGAGCTGCGCAGCGATCTGGCCGTGGTGGAAGGCCAGCTCTACGAGATCATGGCCCGCCGCGCCCGCTATACCGCCGAGCGCGACGGGGCGTCCGATGTCGTCTTCGATCTGGAACTGGTGGAGGCCGCCGTGGCCAGCCAATCGGTAAAAGACGTGATGGAAGGCCAGGCCAGGCTCTTCACCGCCCGCGCGCTGACGCTCTCCAAGGAAGTGGAACAGCTGCAGAAACGCTCCGGCCAGATCGAAAGCCAGATCAGCGGGATCAGCGCCCAGCAAAACGCCCTCACGCGGCAGCTGGAGCTGATCGGCGAAGAGCTGGAAGACCAGCAGGAGCTTCTGGCCAAGGGACTGGCGCAGGCGCCCCGGGTGCTGTCGCTGCAGCGCGAACAGGCGCGGCTTCTGGGCACGGTGGGCGAGCTTGAGGCCTCTAAGGCCGAGGCCGAGGGGCGCATCACCGAGATCGAAATCGCCGTTCTCAAGCTGGACGTTCAGCGCCGCGAGGAGGCGATCACCCAGCTGCGCAACCTGCAGTTCCAGGAGCTTGAGCTGCGCGAGCAGCGCACCAAGCTGCGCGAGCGCCTCTCCCGGCTGGACATCACAGCGCCGGTCTCGGGCGTGGTGCTGTCGAAATCCGTCTCGATCAAACGCGCGGTGATCCGCCCGGCGGAGCCGATCCTCTCGCTCGTGCCGCAGGACCGCCCGCTGGTGATCTCCGCACAGGTGAGCCCGATCCACGTAGACGAGGTCTATGCCGGGCAGGAAGTCTTCGTGCGGTTCACCGCGCTTGATACCCGCAACACGCCGGAGTTGATCGGCAAGGTGGTGCGCGTGTCGCCGGATGCCTTCATCGACGAGGCTTCGCGTCAGAGCTATTACCTGTCGGAGATCATCCTGCTCGACGGCGAGATGTCGAAGCTGCCGGAAGGGGCCGTTCTGGTGCCGGGGATGCCGGTGGAAAGCTACCTGCGCACCAGCGATCGCACGCCCATGGCTTACCTCGTGAAACCGCTCGCGGATTATTTCAACCGCGCCTTCCGCGAGAGCTGATTTGCCCTTGCCGCCGCGCGCACGCCCCGGATAGCGTGCGCGCGAACGTCAAAGCCGCAAGGAGCAGACCCATGCCCGGAACCCATGAAACCCGCCTCGCCGAGCTTGGCGTCACCCTGCCCGACGCGCCTGCGCCGCAGGCGAATTACGTGCCCTACGTGATCGTGGGCGATACCGTCTATGTGTCGGGCCAGATTTCCAACGGCCCGGATGGGTTTATCACCGGAAAGCTCGGTGAAACGATGGAGGTGGAGGCCGGTGCAGCCGCCGCGAAAACCTGCGCGATCGGCTTGCTGGCCCAGGTGAAAGCGGCTTGCGGCGGCGATCTGGATCGTCTCGTGCGCGTGGTGAAGCTGACGGGCTTCGTGAACTCCACCGCCGATTTCACCGATCAGCCCAAAGTGGTCAACGGGGCATCTGATTTCATGGTGGAAGCCCTTGGCGAGGCCGGGCGGCACAGCCGGTCCGCCGTGAGCGCCGCCTCCCTGCCCTTCGGCGTGGCGGTTGAGATCGAAGGCATTTTCCAGATCAAGTGAGGCCACGATGGCTGACCTGCCTTTTGTGCCTCTGCCCGAGGCCTTCCTGACGGCCCCCATCGCCCACCGTGCGCTGCACGATCTGGGCGCGGGGCGGCCGGAAAACTCCCGCGCCGCGATGCAGGCGGCAGTGGAGGCGGGCTACGGCATCGAGATCGACGTGCAGCTGTCCAGCGATGGCGTCGCAATGATCTTTCACGATTACGATCTGGGCCGGCTGACGGCGGAACGCGGCGCGGTGGCGCAGCGCAGCACCGCAGAGCTTTCTGCGATCCCGCTTAAAGGCGGCTCCGAAGGCATCCCGACGCTCGCGGAGGGGTTTGCGCTCGTGGCCGGCCGCGTGCCGCTGCTGATCGAGATCAAGGATCAGTCCGGCGCGCTGGCGGCTGGCCCGGATGCGCTGGAACGCGCTGTGGCGCAGGCGCTGGTAGGTTACGCGGGCCCGGTGGCCGTGATGTCCTTCAACCCCCATGCGGTGGCCGCCTTCGGCGCGCTGCGCCCGGATCTGCCGCGCGGCCTGACTACCGAAGAGTTCACCGCCGAGGATTGGGGGCTCGTCCCCGCCGCCACGCGGGAGCGCCTGAGCACCATTCCCGACTATGCCGCCACAGGCGCGAGCTTCCTCAGCCACGGCGTGCGCGATCTTGCCATGCCGCGCGTGGTCGAGCTGAAAGCGGAAGGTGCCCGTATTCTGTGCTGGACGGTGCGCTCCGCCGCACAGGAAGCGCAGGCGCGGCAGGTGGCCGAGAACATCACCTTCGAAGGCTACACGCCTGCGCCCTGAGCGCTTGACCTCGGCTTTCGGGATGCCAAGTTGGGGTACAGGGCGAAACGCGCAGGGGCAGTGCATGGCCACGGCAGAGCAGATCGAGATTCACGTGCAGAGCAGCCTTTCCGAGGTTGCCCCGGCCGCGTGGGATGCCTGCGCCGCGCCGGAAACGGCCGATGGCGGGCGGCCGCTTGATCCTTTCACCACCCACCGCTTCCTGCGCGCGTTGGAAACGTCTGGCTCCGTTGGCCCGGGCACCGGCTGGAGCCCGCGCTACCTGACGGCAGAGCAAGGCGGCGAGATGATCGCCGCCGCGCCGCTCTATGTGAAGAGCCACAGCCAGGGCGAATACATCTTCGATCACAACTGGGCCCACGCCTATGAGAACGCCGGCGGGCGTTACTACCCCAAGCTGCAGATCGCCGTGCCCTTCACCCCCGCCACGGGCCGCCGCTTCCTCGTAAAGCCCGGCCATGAGGCGGCGGGCATGGGGGCGCTGGTGCAGGGGGCGGTGCAGCTCGCCAGCGAAAACGGGCTCTCCTCGCTCCACGCCACCTTCTGCACCGAGGCCGAGGCCATCGCCGGGCGGCAGATGGGGCTGATGGCGCGGGCCAGCCAGCAGTTTCACTGGGTCAACGAAGGCTACGCCGATTTCGACGCCTTCCTCGCCTCGCTGTCGTCGCGCAAGCGCAAGGCGATCCGCAAGGAGCGCGCCACGGCGCAGGGCTTTGGCGGCACGATCCATCACCTGACGGGCGATGCGATCCAGCCCGAGCACTGGGACGCCTTCTGGCACTTCTACCAGGACACCGGCGCGCGCAAATGGGGCTCACCCTACCTGACACGCGCCTTCTTCGACGAGGCACAGGCCCATTTGCGGGATGACATCCTGCTTGTGCTGGCCGAGCGCGAGGGGCGCTGGGTGGCCGGAGCGCTGAACTTCATCGGCCGCGAAACGCTCTATGGCCGCTACTGGGGCTGCACCGAACATCACCCCTGCCTGCATTTCGAACTCTGCTACTACGCGGCCATCGACCATGCGATCACCCACGGCATGGCCCGTGTGGAGGCCGGCGCGCAGGGCGAACACAAACTGGCGCGCGGCTACCTGCCCGTCACAACCCATTCGCTGCACTGGGTGGCAGACGACGGCTTTCGCCGCGCCATCGCGCAATATCTGGAGGCCGAACGCGCCGCCGTTGAGGAGGACATCGAAATCCTCACCAGCTACGGCCCGTTCCGCAAAGGGAAGGACCCTGAGACATGACCGAGAAACTCGCAGACCCGGCGCGCGCCGAGGCGCTCACCGCGCTCACCGCCACCGGCTGGGCCCATGACGAAACGCGTGACGCGATCAGCAAGAGCTTCGTCTTCAAGAACTTCGTGGAGGCCTTCGGCTTCATGACGCGCAGCGCGCTGTTTGCCGAGAAGTGGAACCACCACCCGGAATGGTTCAATGTTTACAAGACGGTCGAGGTCACGCTAACCACCCATGACGCGGGCGGGCTTTCGGAGCTGGACGTGAAGCTCGCACGCAAGATGGATGCACTCGCAGGGTAAGGATGAGTTATGGACACCGCAGCCGGAATTGATGTTTCGAAGTATCTCTCGCTCGATTGGCTCGTACAGCTGGGGCTGAACGTGGTGGCGGCCTTCGCCATCCTGATCGTCACGCTCTGGGCGGCGAAATGGGTGAAGAACCGGATCGTGAGCCTCGGCGGCAAGCGCGAGGAACTGGATCCGACGCTCTTTGCCTTCCTCGGCAACATCGCCCGCGTGATGGTGATGGCGCTTGGCGGGATCTTCATCCTCAACCGCTTCGGGGTCGAAACCACCTCGCTCGTGGCGCTGATCGGTGCCGCCGGCCTTGCCGTGGGCCTTGCCCTGCAGGGCACGCTGTCGAACTTCGCGGCCGGCGTGATGCTGATCCTGTTCCGCCCTTTCAAAACGGGTGATTTCATCGAAGTTGGCGGCGAAAGCGGCACGGTGAAGGAGATCTCGATCTTCACCACCGAACTGGCCACGCCGGACAATGTGCAGATCATCATCCCCAATGCGCAAGTCTGGGGCTCGCCCATCACCAATTACTCGGCCCACCCAACCCGCCGCGTGGATTTCGTCTTCGGTGTCTCCTACGGCAGCGATCTGAAGAAGGCCGAAGGGATCATCGGCGATCTGATCAAGGCCGATGCCCGCATCCATGCCGATCCGGAGCCCTTCGTGAAGGTTGGTAATCTCGGCGACAGCTCGGTGGATTTCACCGTCCGCGTCTGGTGCAACGCGGCAGACTACTGGGACATCAAGTTCGGCCTCACCCGGCAGGTGAAAGACGCCTTTGACGCTGGCGGGATCGACATCCCCTTCCCCACCCGCACGATGGTGCAGGTCACGTCCTGATCCGGCACGTAACCCAAGCAAAAGGCCCCTTTCACGGGGCCTTTTTTGTTAGTGCAGTAGCCCGGCGCGGGCCTCGAAGCGTTTGAGCACGGGCATCAGCGCGCCGGTGTTCTCAAGGCTGCCGGGGGTGAAGATGTCGGGGAACATTTCCAGCAGTTCGGCGCGGGTGCGGGAGGACTGCGCGTCCAGAAACAGCGCGCCGGGCTGGATGCTTTCAGAGAAGCAGCCGTTGGAGAACACGAGCTCGTGGTGATCGAGCAGGATGTGCACATAGGTCACGGTTTCGGGCGCGTCGAGCCGCACGTGGCGATCGTCCAGAAGGGCAATCGCGGGCACCAGCGCCTCGTCCATTCCGAACATCAGTTCCATGCGGGCCCCGCTCACCAGCACCCGGTGCTGCTGGCTCACGCGCAGGGGGCGATCATTGCCAAGGACGCCCGCCGCAATGGTGACGGACCGGAAGCGCCGATCGCGCTTTACCTCGTGGGCATGAAGGGTGCGGGTGCCGATCCAGCGCACCGGCTGGTAGCTGTTGCCCCGCGTCAGCACCATATCGCCGACCCTGAGAGTCTCCACCGCCACCTCGCCCTGCCGCGTCTGGATCATCGTGCCGGCCACGAAACAGATCGCGGGCGGCGGCGGGAACACGCCTTCCCCGCCGATGATGAACGTGCCGGAGCCTGAATCGACGATGGTCTTCACCTCGCCCGGATCGGGGAAATTGCCGTTGCTGGAGATATAGAGGTTCTGTGCCGGGAAGGTGCCGACCTGAGTGTCGGTGCCGCTTTCAAAGATCCGGAAGGTGCCGTTGAACCGGGCGATGTTGTCGCCCTCCTGACCACCGACGTAGATGTCCAGATCGTTGGGGTTCTGGCCACGCACGTCGAAATCGGGGATACCGTCCCCGTCGACGTCGATCTGGAACGACAGCGGGCGCGTGCCGTTGGTGATGTAGGAGTCCGGGTTTCCGTCCCCGTTCACATCGCCCAGCTGGATGTCGGAATCGTCGATCTCAAGAAGCACCCGCGCCACATTGGGATCCCCGCCCAGATCGGCCACGAAATCCGAGATCGGAAGGCCCGTCACGAGCACGCCACTGTCAGGTGGATTGCCGGTGATGTTGCCGGTGGCGAAGGCACCCACCGGGATCGTCAGAAGGGCCATGACATTCCCCAAACTCGTTAACACATCGAAACACCCCTGATGTGGGGAATACCGTCGCGTCAGGAAAGGGGCGAAACAGGTAACGTGGCGTAAACAGTAAAGCTTTAAGGGAAGCGCTTACGAAGATTTAAACTTTGAGGCGACATTCTGGGCTGAAAATCGCAATACGTGTGCGCCGCCATTCCTGCACCACCCAAAGGCGCAGAGCAAATGCCTTAAGCAAAGGGCTGCGCGGCAC
This sequence comes from Pseudoruegeria sp. SHC-113, assembly GCF_025376885.1. Classification (NCBI taxonomy): domain Bacteria; kingdom Pseudomonadati; phylum Pseudomonadota; class Alphaproteobacteria; order Rhodobacterales; family Roseobacteraceae; genus Pseudoruegeria; species Pseudoruegeria sp. SHC-113. The sequence continues at coordinate 665,124 of NZ_JAHUBR010000001.1, read as the reverse complement.
GGCGCAAAGGAAGCGCGCCCGGCCAGCTGGCGGGGCGCGCGTAGAAATCATGGGGCTGAAACGCCGTCAGATCAGGCGATCTGCTCCAGCAGGGCTTCCCCAGCGGAGGTTTCGCAAACGCCAGGGTTTTCCTCGACGTTGAGCACCGTCACCGTGCCATCGTCCACCAGCATCGCATAGCGTTTGGAGCGGTCCACCAGCCCGGCCGGGGGCGCGGTGAAATCCATGCCGATGGCCTTGGTGAAAGCGGCCATGCTGTCACCGAGGAAGGTGAGGCCGGCTTCGGTGGCACCGGTGGCCTCGCCCCAGGCTTTCATCACGAACGGATCGTTGACCGACACGCAGATGATCTCGTCCACGCCCTTGGCCGCGAAGGCCTCCTTGGTGCGCATGAAGCTCGGCACATGGGCGGTGGAGCAGGTGCCCGTGTAGGCGCCCGGCAGGCCGAAAATCACCACTTTGCGCCCGGCGAGCTTGTCGCCCAGCGACACCTGCGCGGGGCCGGCCTCCCCGATGGTGAAAAGCTCAGCCGTCGGCAGTTTGTTTCCTACGGAAATCGTCATGTCAGTTCCCTGTTCGCGATTGCGTTTCCATGAACGGCAGATATAGGCTCCGCGGGGTTCAAAACCAGAGGGAAACCGCAGCATGCGCATCATTGCCGGCAGCTTTCGGGGCAAGGCCCTTGCCTCGGTTGGCAAGGGCGACGCGGGCGCGCATCTGCGCCCGACAACCGATCGCGTGCGCGAGAGCCTGTTCAACACGCTTCTGGGCGGGAAGTTCGGCGATCCGATTGAGGACGCGCGCGTCTTAGATCTGTTTGCAGGCACCGGCGCGCTGGGGCTTGAGGCGCTGTCGCGCGGGGCGGCGGAAGCCTGTTTCGTGGACGATGGCCGCAAGGCGCAGGCGCTGATTTCCGAGAACATCCGCCTGTGCCGCGCGGAAGGCGAGAGCCGTCTGATCCGGCGCGACGCCACGCGGCTGCCCGCCAACACAGGGGCCGGGTTTGATCTGATCTTCCTCGATCCGCCCTACGGCAAAGGGTTGGGGCAGAAGGCGCTTGAGAGCGCCGTGGCGGGCGGCTGGATCGCAGAGGGCGCGCTGATCGTTTTCGAGGACAACGCGGCCAGCGCCCCGGCCGGATTTGGCGTGCTGGGCGAAAAGCGCTATGGTGACACGGTGATCACCTTTCTGGAGCCCACCCCCTGACAGAGACCGGCTACACCGACGACTACGCCACTGCCGCGCCGAAACAGGCGAAAGCGGCCCCTGCGCCGGCGCAGTCTCTCTGGCCGCTGATGAGCGATGTGGCTACGGCGGCCGGCGGTGAAACGCTGTTTCTGCTGATCTGGCGGCGGATGGAGGCGGAACGAAAAACAGAACTGCCCTAACATCGATTTCTTATCTCGTGCCTAACAGGCACTGTTGGGCCGCGCCGTTCCGCCCCCGTCAAACCGGAGGTTTGCCTCCGGCAAAACTGGCGACGCGATTGCGCCACCCCGCGGAAGCGGCGCTTCTGTTCAAACCAAATACACAATCTGGCATTCAAGACGGCAACCGCTCCGTCAGCACCGCCTCGGCAAAGGCCGTCTGCACATGCATCAGCTGCGCCTTGGCCGCATAGGCCACGCAGCGGGGGTGATCCATAGCTGCCGCGCTCACCTCCTCACCGCGCGTGACGGGTGGGCACGGGATGAAGAGGCAGCCGGGTTTGGTGGCGTCCAGATGAGCGGCCTCGATGCGGAACGGGGCCATCTCAGCCTCTTCCGCCCCGCGTGGCCAGCAATCGGTGACAATGGCATCGGCACGGGCCAGTTCGCCCATGTCATCGGAAACCTGCAGGCGGTCCGTCGGGTAGCGGGAGGGGGCCAGCCAACGCGCAGGCGGGGCGATCTGCACCACCTCTATCGGCAGGGCCACGGCGGCCTCCGCCCATGAGGCAAGGATATTGGCGTCCGGCCCCACAACGGCCACGCGCAAGCCTTCGATGCCGCCCCGCAGGGCGCGCACGTAGGAGAGATCACCAAGGACCTCAAAGGGGTGGTTCTGCTTGGTGCGCAGGTTCAGCACGGGCAGCGCGCAGGCATCGGCAAAGACGTCCAGCGCGCCAAGCGAGGGGGTGCGGATCGCCACCAGATCGAACCAGTTCGCCAGATAGCGGGCCAGATCGCGCGGGCTTTCCGCCCCCGCAAGCCCCACCGGCACCTGAACGCAATGGGCGCCCATGGCGGCAAGCCCAAGCTCCATCGCCACCGGGTTGCGCCAGCCGCGGTCCCCGTTGATCAGCGCCACGCGGCGCCCGGCCAGCACCGGAGCCATGCCCCCCGCCGCGAAATCGCGCCCCAGCGTGATCGCCCGTTGCAGGACATAGTCGATCTGGCGCGGCTTCAGATCCGTGATGCGCAGAAGATGGTGTGACACAGCCGATTTCCCCTTCCCTGCCCGCCAGCATTGCCAAAGCGGCAACCGGGATCAAGCGCGCAAGGCGAAGGGGGAAAAACCGCCGCTTATTCCCCGTAAGTGGGGTGGAAGCGCCCGGCCGGGGAGAGCGTGAAGATTTCCACGCCATCAGCCGTCACGCCCACGGAGTGCTCGAACTGCGCCGAGAGGCTTTTGTCGCGGGTCACGGCTGTCCAATCGTCGGCCAGAACCTTGGTTTCCGGGCGGCCCAGATTGATCATCGGCTCGATGGTGAAGAACATGCCCTCTTCCAGCACCGGGCCGGAGCCCGGGCGGCCATAGTGCAGCACGTTGGGCGGCGCGTGGAACACGCGGCCGAGCCCGTGGCCGCAGAAATCGCGCACCACCGACATGCGGTGGCTCTCGGCGTAGCTCTGGATCGCGTGACCGATGTCGCCGAAGGTGTTGCCCGGCTTCACCGCCTCGATGCCCTTCATCAGGGAGTCATGCGTCACCTGAATGAGCCGCTCCGCCTTGCGCGGCAGCTTCCCGGCCACATACATCCGGCTCGTGTCGCCGTACCAGCCATCCACGATCACGGTGACGTCGATGTTCAGGATGTCGCCATCCTTGAGCTTCTTCTCACCGGGGATACCGTGGCAGACGACATGGTTCACCGAGATGCAGGAGGCGTGCTGGTAGCCCTTGTAGCCGATGGTGGCCGATGTCGCGCCCATGGCCTCGACCTGATCGGTGATCCATTGATCCAGCTCGCCCGTCGTCGCGCCGGGAATCACGAGGGCGGCGACGCCATCGAGGATTTCCGCGGCCACGCGGCCAGCGGCATGCATGCCGGCAAAGGCATCCTGCGGGTAAATGCGGATTCCGTCACGGGTCAGGCGGCCACGGCTATCGTCCAAGGGAATGCTCCGAACAGTTGAGTGCGCGCTACAGATAAGGGTTTTGCGCGGAAAGTGCCAGTGGGGGAAGGGCACGGCATATTCAAACGCCAGCGACGAGGGAGGCTTCCAGAAAGGATGATCCCCTTTCGCCCGGCGGCACGCCGGGCAGCCCCCGTCCGCCCGCTTCGGGCGGGGGCTTCACCCCCACCCGGCGGATGGGGGCTGCCCTTCACGCCAGAGCTCAGCATTTCCTTTACTTTTTCAGAACCTTAAACATCTTCCACCGGAAGCTCTCCTGCCAGCCAAACCCCTTCCGGCGAAATCCGCGTGCCATGGCAGAGCGCCTCCACCCCGGCAGCCCGCGCTTCAACGAAAGCCGCCGCATAAGCCGGGTCCATATCCGCCGCCAGCGCAAAGCGAGCGCAATCGGTGCGTTGCACGAGGTAAAGCATCACCGCACGGTGGCCTTCCGCCACCATCGCCGCCAGTTCCCCCAGATGCTTGCGCCCGCGCGCGGTGACACTGTCGGGAAACTCCGCCAGATCGCCCTGCCGCCGCAGATGGACGTTTTTCACTTCCACGTAGCAATCGGGCAGACCCGGCTCGGTGAGCAGAAAATCCACCCGGCTCGACGCGCCATATTTCGCCTCGGGCCGCACGCCCGAGTAAGCGGAAAGCGCCGGGATCTCGCGCGCCTGCAGCGCTTCCTTCACCACCCGGTTCGGCACGCCGGTGTCGATCCCCGTCCAGTGGCCGCCCTCGTGCTCCACCAGCCGCCAGCCGTATTTCAGCTTCTTCTTCGGGTCGTCGTTGGGCTCGAGCCAAATCCGTATCCCCTCCTCCTGCAGCCCGATCATACCGCCGGGATTGGGGCAATGGGCCACCACCTCGCGGCCATCCTCAAGCCGCACATCGGCGAGGAAACGTTTGTAGCGGCGGATCAGCGTGGCGGGCACGAGAGGGGTTTGAAAGCGCATGGCGCAGGCCTATACCGAAGCCAACCACCCGGCAAGACGGAGCCCCACCATGCCCAACCCCACCGCCGCCATGCTCGTGATCGGGGACGAGATCCTCTCGGGCCGCACCCGCGATTCCAACATGCATTTCCTCGCCGGGGAACTGGCCAAACAGGGGATCGACCTGGTCGAGGTGCGCGTGGTGGCCGATGATCGCGCCGCGATCATCAAGGCGGTGCAGGCGCTTTCGGCCTCCGCTGATCACCTGTTCACCTCCGGCGGCATCGGCCCCACCCATGACGACATCACCGCCGAATGCATCGCCGCCGCTTTCGACACGCCGATCACCGTGCGCGCCGATGCCCGCAAGCTGCTGGCCGATCACTACGAGGCCACGGGGCGCGAGCTGAACGAGGCCCGCCTGCGCATGGCTCGCATCCCTGATGGCGCGGCGCTGATCGACAACCCCGTCTCCATCGCGCCGGGCTTCACCCTGCAGAATGTGCATGTGATGGCCGGGGTGCCTTCGGTGTTTCAGGCCATGGTGGCCTCGGTGCTTCCCACACTTACCGGCGGCGCGCCGCTGCTGTCGCAATCGCTGCGCATCAACCGGGGCGAGGGCGATATCGCCGGGCCGCTGGCCGCGCTGGCGGCGGATTTCGCTGATCTCTCCATCGGCTCCTACCCCTTCCAGCAGGACGGCGCTTACGGGGCCAATATCGTGATCCGGGGCACGGATGGGGCGCGGATTGATGCCGCCATGACCCGGCTCGCGCAGGAATTCGAGGGCGCGCTCTGATGCAAAGCCCCGACCGGGCGGCGCTCTTCGCAGCCTTGGAAGCCACATGGCCTGCCGCACGGCTCGAAACGATCGGCCCTTGGCACATCCGCTTCGGCGCCGGTGGCGGCAAACGCGTTTCGGCGGCGACACCGGCAGGCCCCGTGTCTGAGGCCGACATCCCGCAGGCCGAGGCCGCCATGCACGCGCTTGGGCAAGACCCCCTCTTCATGATCCGCCCGGAGGATTCCGCGCTCGATACCGCACTCGCGGCGCGCGGCTACGCACTTGTGGACCCGGTCCGGCTCTACGTGGCCCCCATCGAGGCCCTCGCCGCGATCGACACCGAACGGCTTTCTGGCTTCGCCATCTGGCCCCCGCTCGCCATTCAGGAGGAAATCTGGGCCGAAGCCGGGATCGGCGCGGCGCGGCTGGCGGTGATGCCGCGCGCGCAAGGCCCAAAGGCCGCCATTCTGGGCCGCGCCGAAGCCCGGGCGGCGGGCACGGCCTTCGTGGCGCTGCACGGGGAAATAGCCATGCTCCACGCGCTCGAAGTCTCCCCGCAGATGCGCCGCAAGCAGGCCGCCCGCAAGATGATGGGCGTGGCCGCGCAATGGGCGCAAAAGGCCGGTGCGCGCTGGATGGCGCTCGCCGTGACGCGCGAAAACATGCCAGCCAACGCGCTCTATGCTTCCCTCGGCATGGCATCTGTGGAAACCTACCACTACCGACAATTGGCATCCGCCGGGGCACCAGACACGTGACAACAGAAGACACCCAGCCGACGGCGCTGGATCTGCCGATGGTGGATCCGCTGCCCGCCGACATCCAGAAATACTTCGACATCTGCACCGAGAAGCTGGGGCTCATCCCCAACGTGCTGAAGGCCTATGCCTTCGACATCGAGAAGCTGAACGCTTTCACCGGGCTCTACAACGATCTGATGCTTGCGGACTCCGGCCTCAGCAAGCTCGAGCGCGAGATGATCGCCGTCGTCGTCTCCTCCATCAACCGCTGCTATTACTGCCTCGTGGCCCATGGCGCGGCGGTGCGCGAGCTTTCGGGCGATCCCGAACTGGGCGAAATGCTGGTGATGAACTACCGCGTGGCCAAGCTCACGGCCCGCCACCGCGCGATGCTGGATTTCGCCGCGCTGATGACGAACGCGAGCTACACCATCGAAGAGAAAGACCGTGAAGGCCTGCGCAGCGTGGGCTTTTCGGAGCGCGACATCTGGGACATCGCCTCGGTGGCCGGGTTCTTCAACATGAGCAACCGGATCGCTTCGGCCACCGACATGCGGCCCAACCCCGAGTATCATTCGCAATCCCGATGAACGCGCTTTTCGCCCAAGCTCTGGCCGCCTGCGCCTGCCTTTCTGGCGCGGCAATGGCTGCCCCGCTGAGCCTGCCCGCAGGGGCGGAGCTGACTGCGGAAGAGGCAGAGGCCAACGGCAGCTTCGCGCTGCCCACCGGGGCCTGGCAGGAGAGCGGCGCGCAGCTTTTGCCCACCGAAGGACAGCTGCGCCGCAGCGCCTGGCGCATCGCTGGCAGCAGCGCCTCGACGCTGGATCTCATCGCCCCCCTGCGCAGCCAGCTGGAGGCGGCTGGCTTCACGATCCTCTTTGCCTGCGAAACCGACGCCTGCGGCGGCTTTGATTTCCGCTTTGCCTCCGGCACGATGAACGCTCCGGCGATGCATGTGGATCTCGGCGATTTCCGTTTCCTTTCCGCCCGGCGTGGCACCGGGCAGGAGGCCGAATACCTCGGCGTCATGGTGAGCCGCAGCGCCACCGAGGGCTTCCTGCAGCTGACCGAAATCCGCCCCGCCGCCGCGAACCAGAGCGAAGCAGGCGGCACTGGTGGAACGGGGCCCATCACCACCGCACCAACGCCCACCATTCCCGGCAGTTTCGCAGAGCGGCTGGAAGGCACGGGCTATCTGGTGCTGGACGATCTGGCCTTCGAAACCGGCTCCTCCGAGCTGGGCAAGGGGCCGTTTGACTCGCTTGGCGCGCTGGCAGCCTATCTTAGGGCCAACCCGGAACGCACGGTCGCGCTGGTGGGGCACACCGATGCGGAAGGCTCGCTGGAGGGCAACGTAGCGCTTTCAAAGAAACGCGCCGCCTCTGTGGCGGCGCGGCTGACGCAGGCCCATGGCGTGAACCCGGAGCAGATCAGCGCCGAAGGGATGGGCTTCCTCTCCCCGCGCGCCAGCAACCTGACAGATGACGGGCGCACCCAAAACAGACGGGTCGAAGTGGTTCTCACTTCGACCCAGTAGCGAAGGCGGGGGAGGAATGCCTTCGCGAGGGAAACCCTTGAAATCTTACCAGTGGTCGGGGCCTTTTTCGGCAAAGGCGTTGACGAGGAAATCGATGAAGGCGCGCACCTTGGGCTGGGTGAACCGCCCCGGCGGGTAGACGGCATAGATGCCCTGTGTCTCTTGCGGCAGATCGGGAATGGCCTCTTCCACCAGCCCTTTCTTCAGCGCGTCGCCGTAGAGGAAGCTCGGCAGGTAAGCGATGCCAAGGCCGGAGATCGCGGCATTGAGCAGCGATTGGCCGTCGTTCACCGAAAGCCAGCCCGCCGTGCGTACTTGCCGCTTCTCGCCAGAGGGCGCGGTGAGCTTCCAGACGGCCCCGTTGGACTGGCTGGAATAATGCAGAAGCTTGTGCTCGTTCAGATCGTCGATCTTCTGCGGGCGGCCGTATTTCTCGAAATAGGCCGGGCTGCCGATCATCCGCTTGGTGGTTTCCGTGAGCTTGCGGGCGCGCAGGGAGCTGTCTTCCAGCTCACCGATGCGCACGGCCATGTCAAAGCCCTCGCTGATCAGCTCCACGTAGCGGTTGTTGAGCACCATGTTCACGGTGATGTCGGGGAACTCGAGCAGGAAATCCCCCAGCACCGGCGAGAGGTGATTGACGCCGAAGTCGGTGGCCACGGAGATCCGCAGCAGGCCCGAGGGCGCCGATTGCATCGAGGTGACAAGCGCATCCGCCTCGCCCGCATCGTTCAGCACCCGGCGGGCGCGATCGTAATAGGCAAGGCCAATCTCGGTGGGGCTCACCCGGCGGGTGGTGCGGTTCAGAAGCCGCGCGCCAAGGCGGGCTTCCAGAGAAGATACGTGTTTGGACACCGCCGATTTGGAGATCCCCATCTTGCGGGCGGCGTCAGTAAACCCTCCCTGATCCACGACAGTGGCGAAGGCTTCCATTTCGGTCAAACGGTCCATAACAAGTCCTACCAGATCCTGTGTTCCCCTAAGGGTATGCTGCCAGAATCGGGCGGAATTGGGGTGAACGCCCGACAATCTCGGGGTTTAAAAAGGGATCGTTCGGGATGGGGAAACAGAGAAACAATCAGCCAAGAGCGCTGAAAAAGGCTGGTTTTTCAGCGCCAAAGGCAAACGCGGCGGCGCTTTGACAGCGCCGCTACGCCCTGACTTAAAGCGAAGCCGCGAGCCGCGTGCCTTGATTGATGGCGCGCTTGGCATCGAGCTCCGCCGCCACATCGGCCCCGCCGATCACATGCACGGGCTTACCCGTGGCCGCCAGTGCGTCCGCGAGCGAGCGATCCGACACCTGCCCGGCGCAAATCACAACGGTATCGGCCGGGATCACCTGCGGGTTCTCGCGCGCTTCGCCGTGGCTGACGTGGAGACCTTCGGCGTCGATCTTCTCGTAATTCACACCGCCGACCATCTTCACGCCCTTCATCTGAAGCGCGGCGCGGTGGATCCAGCCCGTGGTCTTGCCAAGCCCCTTGCCGGGTTTCTGAGCCTTGCGCTGCAGTAGCGTCACTGCCCGCGCCGGGGCATGGGGCTGCGGGCCGTCGCTGGCGAGGCCGCCGCGCGTTTCTTCCGGATCGCCCACGCCCCATTCCTCTTTCCAGAGTTTCAGATCTTCCGTGGGGCTTTCGCCCTCGTGCACAAGGTATTCGGAGACATCAAAGCCAATGCCGCCCGCGCCGATCACGGCCACCGTCTTACCGACGGGCTTCTTCTCGCGCAGCACATCGATGTAGCCGAGCACATTGGCGCCATCCTGCCCCGGAATCTGCGGATCGCGCGGCACGACGCCGGTGGCGACGATGATCTCATCAAACTCCGCCAGCAGATCCGGCGTGGCCTCGGTGGCGAGTTTCACCGTGATGGAGGATTTGGCCACCATGGTCTCGAACCATTGCACGAAACCGTGGAATTCCTCCTTGCCGGGGATCTGCTTGGCGATGTTGAGCTGGCCGCCCAGCTCACGCGCGCGGTCGATCAGCGTCACACGGTGGCCGCGCTCATCCAGCGTCAGCGCAGCCGATAGCCCCGCCGGCCCAGCGCCCACAACGGCGATGGATTTCGGCGTATCCGTGGGGGTGATCACGATCTCCGTTTCATGACAGGCCCGTGGGTTCACGAGGCAGCTCGTCAGCTTGCCCGAAAAGGTGTGATCGAGGCACGCCTGGTTGCAGGCAATGCACGGCGCGATCTCATCGGCGCGGCCCGCCTCTGCCTTGGCCACGAAATCGGAGTCCGCCAGAAAGGGCCGCGCCATGGAAACCATATCCGCGCAGCCATCGGCCAGCACGCTTTCGGCCACTTCGGGGGTGTTGATCCGGTTGGAGGTGATCAGCGGCACGCCGACCTTGCCCATCAGCTTCTGCGTGACCCAGGTGAAGGCACGGCGCGGCACCGAAGTGGCGATGGTAGGCACACGGGCCTCGTGCCAGCCGATGCCGGTGTTGATGATGGTCGCGCCTGCGGCCTCCACGGCCTGCGCCAGCTGCACCACCTCTTCATGGGTAGAGCCATTGGGCACGAGGTCAATCATCGACAGGCGGTAGATGATGATGAAGTCCGGCCCCACCGCCTCGCGGCAGCGGCGCACGATCTCCACCGGCAGGCGCATGCGGTTCTCATAGTCCCCGCCCCAGCGGTCGGTGCGCTTGTTGGTGTGGGTCACGAGGAACTGGTTGATGAAATAGCCCTCGGATCCCATGATCTCGACGCCATCATAGCCGGCTTCGCGGGCGCGCACCGTGGCGGTCACGAAATCCGCGATCTGCTTCTCGATGCCCGCCTCGTCCAGCTCCTTCGGTGGGAAGGGGGATATCGGCGATTTGACCGGCGAGGGCGCGACGCACTCGGGCGAGTAAGCGTAGCGGCCGGCATGGAGGATCTGCATGGCGATCTTACCGCCATTGTCATGGACGCGGTCGGTCACGATCCGGTGGTTGGCGATGTCCTGATCGTTGAACAGGCCCGCCGCACCGGGGAATACCCCACCTTCGCGGTTGGGGGCCATGCCCCCGGTGACGATCAAAGCCACCCCGCCGCGCGCGCGCTCGGCATAGAACTCCGCAACCCGGTTCCAGTCCTTCGTCTCTTCGAGCCCGGTGTGCATCGAGCCCATCAACACCCGGTTCTTCAGGGTCGTGAACCCAAGATCGAGCGGCGCCAAGAGATTGGGGTAGTGAGACTGGGTCATGTGGGATCCTCCTGCAGTGCCACAGATGTCCTTCAAGGCAAGCGCGAAGTCACGAGGAACGCAACGTCACACAGTTTACGCGAACGTAAAGGCAGGCTTTGGCGGAGTCATGGGGGGCTCTGCCCCCGCCGCCTTCGGCGCCTCCCCCGAGATATTTAGAGAACAAAGTGGGGCCCCATCTTCTGACTGGAAGTATCCCGGGGGTGCGGGGGCAGAGCCCCCGCTTTATCTTACAAGCCGCATGGCCTAGCCGTTTTCGCGCAGGATGCTGCCGGCGAGGTAGAGCGAGCCGCAGATCAGGATGCGGGCATTTGGGGCCTTCGCGGTGATCGCCGTGATGGCTGTTGCCACGTCCGGCGCTTCCACCGCGGCCAGCCCGGCTTTTCGTGCAGCTTCGGCCGTTTCAGCTGCAGGCAGGGTGGCGGTTTCGCCGGGGATCGAGACCGCGTGGAGCGACGCGGCCTGCGCGGCCAGCGGGCGCAGGTAGCCGCCGATATCCTTGGTGTTGAGCATGCCACAGATCAGATGCGTGGGTTTCTCCGGCAGGGTGGCCAGCAGCGCGGCGAGGGCCTCGCCTGCGCTCGGGTTGTGGCCGCCGTCGAGCCAGAGCTCCGCCGTGCCTGCGCGCTCCACAAGCGGGCCTTCCTTCAGTCGTTGCATCCGGGCCGGCCAGACCGCATCCCGCAGCGCGCCTTCGCAGGCGGTTTCGCCAAAGCCGAGGCAGCGCAGGGCGGCGATGGCCATTCCCGCGTTTTCGACCTGATGCGCGCCCTGAAGCACGGGCAGCGGCAGGTCCATCAGCCCATTTTCGTCCTGATAGATCAGCCGTCCGCGTTCTTCCCAGACGTGCCAGTGCTGGCCATAGGTGAAGAGCGGCGCGCCGAGGCGGGCGGCGCGGGCTTCGATTACCTCAAGCGCGGCCTCTTCCTGACGCCCGACAATGCAGGGCACCCCGCGCTTCAGGATGCCAGCCTTCTCACCCGCGATCTCAGGCAGGGTTTCGCCGAGGAACTGCTGGTGGTCGATGCTGACCGGGGTGATCACGGTGAGCGCGGGGGTCTCCACCACATTGGTGGCGTCGAGCCGGCCGCCGAGGCCGACTTCCAGAAGCGTGTAATCCGCTGGGCTGCGCGCGAAGGCCAGCAGGCCGGCCACTGTCGTGATTTCGAAATAGGTGATCGCCTCGCCGCCATTGGCGGCATAGCACTCGTCGAGCACCTCGGTGAGCGCTTCTTCGGTGATCAGGTCACCCGCCAGCCGGATACGCTCGTGAAAGCGCGCGAGGTGGGGCGAGGTATAGGCGTGGACGGACTTTCCGGCGGCCTCAAGCCCGGCGCGGACCATTGCCTGCGTGCTGCCCTTGCCATTGGTGCCGGCGATATGGATCACCGGCGGCAGGGCGCGCTCGGGGTGGTCGAGCGCCGCCAAGAGCCGCCAGACACGATCCAGCGTGAGGTCGATGATCTTCGGATGCAGCGCCATCATCCGGGCGAGGATGGCGTCGGAGCCCGCGCCTGCTGCGCTCACGGCTTGGCTGCGTCCTTGGTTTCGCCCTTGTCAGATGCCGCATCGCCCTTGTCTTTGGCGGCCGCGGCCTCTTCCGGCTTGGCTTTTACGTCGGATTTGGCGTCCGGTTTGGCCTCAGCCTTCGCGTCAGCGGCGGGTTTGGCCGGGGCCTCCGGCGCATCCGAAACGTCTTCGGGCTTGGGCAGGGCGCCCGCGACGGAGGAGGGCTGTTTCATCAGCATCCGGCAGATGGTGATCAGCTCGTCGCGCAGGGCGCGGCGGTCGGTCACGCGATCCAGCATGCCGTGGTCCAGCAGGTATTCCGACCGCTGGAAGCCCTCGGGCAGTTTCTCGCGGATCGTCTGTTCGATCACGCGGGTGCCCGCGAAGCCGATCAGCGCGTTGGGCTCGGCGATCTGCACGTCGCCCAGCATGGCGTAGGAGGCCGTCACCCCGCCCGTCGTCGGGTGGGTGAGCACCACGATATAGGGCAGGCCCGCCTCTTTCAGCATTTCGACGGCCACCGTGGTGCGCGGCATCTGCATCAGGCTCAGGATGCCTTCCTGCATCCGTGCGCCACCGGCGGCGGAGAACAGCACCATCGGGCAGCCGCGCTCCACCGCGCGTTCAGCCGCGGCGATGATCGCGTTGCCCACATACATCCCCATGGAGCCGCCCATGAAGGCGAAATCCTGCGCGGCGGCGACGATCTGGGTGCCGCCCATCTCGCCTTCGCCCACCAGCATGGCCTCTTTCTCGCCCGTCTTCTTGACGGCGGCCTTCATGCGGTCGGGGTATTTCTTCTGGTCGCGGAAATGCAGCGGATCGGCCACCACGTCGGGCACTTTCACCTCAACGTAGATGCCGCCGTCAAACAGCGCATCGAAGCGCTCGCGCGGGGTGATGGCGAGGTGATGGTTGCAGTTGTGGCAGACCTGCAGGTTGTCCGACAGCTCACGGTGGAACAGCATGGTTCCGCATTCGGGGCATTTCGTCCAGAGGTTCTCGGGCACCTCGCGGCGCGAAAACAGCGAGTTGATCCGAGGGCGGACGTAGTTGGTGATCCAGTTCATACCGGTGCGTATCCCCTGTGCCAGTACCTGTGCCTGTGTTGCGCACTGAAATAAGGTGCACCCAAGGGAAATGCAATCAGACCTTGAGCGCCAGCCGGATCGCGAGCCAGCCACAAAGGATCAGGCCGAGGTCGATCAGGATCAGCGGATCGCCCGCGGGCAGGTCGGCGAGCGTGAAGGGCAGTGTGTAGAGCGCTAGGCCCGAGAGCGGCCCCGGCGGGCTGACGAGCAGGATGCCGAAGGCATTGTTGGCGAAATGCAGCGCGGTGGCCGGGCCGAGGCTGCCGGTGCGCGCCGTCAGATCGGCCGCAACCAACCCGAAGGTGAAGGACCATGCCACCACCATCAGCGCGTTGCCCCCCATGCCTTGAGGGTCGTAGTGGCCGAAGGCAAAGAGCGCAGAGGGCAGTACCATCCAGACAAGCGGGCTTGCAAAGCGCGCGGCGAGTTGCTGCTGGATGTAGCCTCGGAAGAAGATCTCCTCGGCGAACACCTGAATAAACAGCGCCGCCAGAGAGATCGGCAGGAACAGGAGCCAGCGTGGAAGCGCCAGCCCCGGGGCGAGTTCCGGCATCACGTAGGGCGGCAGCGCGAAGATCACGAACTCGACTGCGAGGATCGCCACCAGCGCCACGCGGAAGCTGGCCCAGAACCGCGCCCTTGGGCCCATCAGAGAGGCGAAATCGCGCCCATGCAGCAGGCTTGCAGCCCCGAAGCAGCCGATCACCATGAAGGCGAAGCCCACCAGCAGCCCCAGCGTGGCCATCGGCGTGCCGAGATCCTCCCAACTGGCACCGGCTGGGCCGCCGTCCAGCGCGGCGAAGGCCACGTAGATCGCGCTTCCCATGATCATGTAGAGCGCGCCTGTCCCGAGGATGCCGACAGCCAGTCGCCACAGCGCCGGTTTGGCGCGGGCGGGGGCCACGAAGGCCTCATGGGGGGCGTAGGCGGAAGGGCGAAGCAGGCTCATCGGCGCGACGCTACCCGCAGGGCCTAAAAACCGCAATCGCGCTTGTGGAATCCGGCCTCATTGCCTATTCCCGAACGCAGCCAATTTCTGGGAGGTTCTCCATGCTCAAGCCGCCGTTCGACAAATCCAAACTGCCCAGCCGCCACGTGACGGAAGGCCCGGCCCGCGCGCCGCACCGGTCCTACATGTACGCCATGGGCCTGAGCGAAGCGGAAATCCATCAGCCGCTCGTCGGCGTGGGCACCTGCTGGAACGAGGCCGCCCCCTGTAACATCGCGCTGAACCGTCAGGCCCAATCTGTGAAGATGGGCGTGAAACAGGCGATGGGCACTCCGCGCGAATTCACCACCATCACCGTGACCGACGGCATCGCCATGGGCCACGAGGGCATGCGCTCCTCGCTGGCCTCCCGCGAAGCCATCGCCGACACGGTGGAGCTCACCATGCGCGGCCACTGCTATGACGCGCTCGTGGGCCTTGCCGGTTGCGACAAGTCCCTGCCCGGCATGATGATGGCCATGGTGCGCCTGAACGTGCCCAGCGTCTTCATCTACGGCGGCTCCATCCTGCCGGGCCGCCACAACGGCCAGGACGTGACGGTGCAGGACGTGTTCGAGGCCGTCGGCCAGCACCAGGCCGGCAACCTCTCCACCTGCGAGCTGGAGAAGCTCGAAGCCGTGGCCTGCCCCTCCGCGGGTGCCTGCGGCGGCCAGTTCACCGCCAACACCATGGCCTGCGTGTCTGAAGCGATCGGCCTTGCGCTGTTCAACTCCTCCGGCGCGCCCGCGCCTTACGAGAGCCGCGATCAATACGGCGAGGCTTCGGGCCGCGCGGTGATGAACCTGATCGAGAAGAACATCCGCGCGCGCGACATCGTCACCCGCGACGCAATGATCAACGCCGCGCGCATCGTGGCCTGCACCGGTGGCTCCACCAACGCCGGCCTGCACCTGCCCGCCATCGCCCATGAAGCCGGGATCGAATTCTTCCTCGATGACGTCTGCGACATCTTCCGCGACACCCCTTATTTCGTGGATCTGAAGCCAGGCGGCCAGTTCGTGGCGAAAGACCTCTACGAGGCCGGCGGTGTGCCCGTGGTGATGAAAGAACTCGACAAGGCCGGCCTCATCATCCGCGACTGCATGACGGCCTCTGGCTACTCCATCGGCGAAGAGCTGGACAAGATCAGCCGCGAAGCCGATGGCCGCGTGATCCATTCCGTCGCCGCGCCGCTGACCAAGACCGGCGGCGTCGTGGGCCTGAAAGGCAACCTCGCGCCGGAAGGCGCCATCGTGAAGGTGGCGGGCATGACGGCGGAGCAGCAGGTCTTCTCCGGCCCGGCCCGCGTGTTTGAATGCGAGGAAGAGGCCTTCGCCGCCGTGCAGGCCCGCGAATACAAGGAAGGCGAGGTTCTGGTGATCCGCAACGAGGGCCCCTCCGGCGGCCCCGGCATGCGCGAAATGCTCGCCACCACGGCTGCGCTTTCGGGCCAGGGTATGGGCAAAAAGGTGGCGCTGATCACCGATGGCCGCTTCTCCGGCGCGACCCGCGGCTTCTGCGTGGGGCACGTTGGGCCGGAAGCCGCTCATTGCGGACCGATCGCGTTGCTGAAAGATGGCGATCGGATTACGATCGACGCAATCAAAGGTGAGATCTCGGTGGCCCTGAGCGACGAGGAACTCGCTGAACGTAAGGCAAACTGGGCAGGCCCCCGCGAAACGATCTACGCCTCCGGCGCGCTGTGGAAGTACGCGCAGCAGGTGCAAGAAACCTATCGCGGTGCCGTGACCCATCCGGGCGGCAAAGCGGAGAAGCATGTCTATATGGACCTCTGAGGTCGGATCGAACCTGAGCGTGGCGGCCAGAGCGGCCGGCGCGCTCCTCCTGCTGGTGGCCGCCGCAACGCAGGCCGCCGCAGCCCCCTCCCAATCAACGGCACAATCCCAACGTCCCGCGGCCTCCAAGGTCAGCGTGTCCGAGCCCGCCGTGGTGATCACCGGGCCGTCCGGCTACTGCATCGACGTGGACGCTTCGCGCCAGCGCGGCACGGAGGCCTTCGTGTTGCTGGGCAGCTGCGCCGCCATCACGCAGGATCCCGGCCTGCGCGAACCGGAGGTGCGCGCGGTGCTCACGGCCACCGTCTCCGGCCTCGGTGAAGGCTACACCATCGCCCAAAGCCTGCCGGTGCTCGATCGCTTCTTCCGCTCCGAGGATGGTCTGCGCGTGCTCAGCCGCGATGGGCGCTCCGAAACCGTGGAAGTGCTGGAGACCCGCAGCGAAGGCAGCGTCTTCTACGTGCGCAGCCGCGATACGGGCACGCGCACCGCGCCGGAACTGGGCGAAGACTACTGGCGCGCCTTTTTCGATGTGGACGGCCATATCATTTCCGCCACTGTGGCTGGCACCCGCCAGCAGCCCGTTGCCGAAAGAGACAGCTTCGCGGTGCTGAAATCCTTCGTCGGAAAAATTAGCCACGCAAACTGATCTTAAGGTGTTGCCTGCAGAGTGAAGCCTTGGGATGATTGCGCATGTCACCGGCGCAGGAACCGGGCAGGAATGCGTACAGCAGTACGGGCAGGAATACGGGCAGGAAGACGGGGCAGTCTGCACATGGCCAAACGGATCGATACGCCGCTGGATCGGCTCCTGTTCAAACGCAGCCTTGCGCGCTGGAAACGCGTGGCAGGCGCGGCGGAACAGGCCTCTCCTGCGGAGTTGCGTACCTGGCGTGGCCGGGCACGGCAGTTGCGCGGCCAACTCGACAAGCTCTCCTACATCGCCGACAGCCGCCTTGCGCTGCCGCTGATCGGCTCCACGGCGATCCAGAAGCCGATGTTCTGCGATTGGGCCTATCGGCCCGAACTGTGGCGCGGCCCGCTGACGCCGCCGGGCCGGGCCTCGGTGCAGACGCAGGAAAAGATCGGCCATGAGGTGACCGTGTACCACGATTGCTCCATCTCCGAGCTGACCGTGCGCCAGATCCGCAACACGCGGGAAGAGGATCTCGCCCCCTTCGGCCTTCGGATGGACGTCTTTCGCTTTGACGGCAGCTTCCTGTCGCTCGCCATCGACCTCCCGGAAGAAGCCGCCCACGGGCTGCGCAAACGCCACCTCGTGAAACTGGACGCCATCGTTGAGCTGGAAAAACCGCTGGAAATCTTCGCGCGGCTCAATGTCAAACACGGGCCCAACACCGAACAGATCGTGCGTGAACTGCCCTGGCAGGAGGAAGACGTGTCGGTCGAGTTCGACATGACCTACACCAAGCTGAACGAGAAACGGGTGGAACGGATGTGGGTGGATTTCATCTTCGAGGGCCCGGAGATGAACCAGATCATCCTGCGCGATCTCACCCTCACCCGCCGCCCCCGCGCCGAGCTTTAGGAGGCCCCAGACATGTCCGACCCCACGCTGACCAAAAGCCGCATCCAGGCAGGCACCTGGGAAGGGGTGCTCACGATGGAAAGCGCCGAAGCCCCCGAGATCGACGTCACCCACCTTGAGACCGCAATCGAAGGCGTCACGCTCACAGCCATCGAGGGAACACCCGGCCAATGGCACCTGCGCATCCCGATCCCGGCCGCCGCACTGTCAGACGGGGTGCAGACCTTCCTGATCCGTTCAAAGCCCGACGATGTCACGCTCGGAAGCTTTGCCATCCTCACCGGTGAGCCCATGGCCGAGGACATCCGCGCCGAGATGGACCTGCTGCGCGCTGAGTTGGACATGCTCAAACGTGCCTTCCGCCGCCATTGCGTCGAAACATTGGGTTAGACCTGCATCACGCATTTCCTGCGGAGCCTTCGGCCCGACCCAGGACTCAGCGGGGGCTCTGCCCCCGCACCCCCGGGATATTGCCGGCCAGAAGAAGATGGGCCCCCACTTTGTTCTGTAAATATCTCGGGGGAGGCGCCGAAGGCGGCGGGGGCAGAGCCCCCTAGGACGCAGCAGGTTTGCCCCAATCCGCGTCCTGCATCTCGCGCAACCGACTGGCCGTGCGTTCGAATTCAAAAGTGCCTTCGCCTTCAAGGTAAAGCATTTCCGGTTCCGCTGCCGCCGAGCAGATCAGGCGCACTTTGGCTTCGTAGAGCGCGTCGATCAGGGTGACGAAGCGTTTGGCCTCGTTGAAATTGCTGCGCGAGAGATTGGGGATGTCGTCCACCACCAGCACACGCACGGCCTGCGCGATGGCAAGGTAGTCCGCCGGGCCAAGCGGTTTGCCGCATAGCTCGAAGAAACTCGCCCGCGCTACGCCGTTTCGGTAGGCGGGAAGCACCACTTCGCGGCCCTTGACCGGCAGCATCAGCGGCGCGGCCTCGCCACCTGACAGCGCAGCCCAAACGGAACGGATCTTGGCGCGCGCCGCCGCGTTGATCGGTGTGAAGTAGACCTGCGCGCCGGAGAGCCTGTCCTGCCGGTAATCCGTCGGGCTCACCAGTTCATGCACCACCATGCGATCTTTCAGCAGTTCGATGAAGGGCAGGAACAGGTGGCGGTTCAGACCGTCCTTGTAAAGATCATCTGGCACCCGGTTCGAGGTTGTCACCACCACCACGCCTGCCGCGAAGAGCTTGTCAAACAGCCGCCCTACGATCATCGCGTCGGTGATGTCGGAGATCTGCATCT
This sequence comes from Pseudoruegeria sp. SHC-113, assembly GCF_025376885.1. Lineage (NCBI taxonomy): Bacteria > Pseudomonadati > Pseudomonadota > Alphaproteobacteria > Rhodobacterales > Roseobacteraceae > Pseudoruegeria > Pseudoruegeria sp. SHC-113. The sequence continues at coordinate 646,437 of NZ_JAHUBR010000001.1, read as the reverse complement.
CGTCAAAGGCCAGAAGGCGCACTTCGGCAGCCACGGCATCGGCCACGGGCTGGATCGCATCCTCCACCCCGCTCTTGCGCGCCTCGTGCAGGGCGGCGTGGATCTCCTGCATGAAGGCGTGGAAATGCACCCGGCGTTTCTGCTCGATCGCGAGGTTTTCCACGAAGAGATCCATCAGCATCGACTTGCCGCGCCCGACTCCGCCCCAAAGGTAAAGCCCCTCAGGTGTTTTCGGCGGTTTGCTGAAGAGCCCGCCCAGCACCCCGCGCTTGCGGGTGGTGGCGGTTTCCAGATGCGCGCGGATGTCCTGCAGGAGGGGCAACACCAGCTCCTGCGCCGGATCGGGGCGGATCTCGCCTGCCTTCACCTTCGCTGCGTAGATCTCGCCCAGTGTTGCCATTGCCGACACGTCCTTTTGCCCTCGCGGCCTTCCCTTGCCAAAAAACCGGCGCGCTGCCAAGCGCTGCCTGCCTCTGTTCGCCCCTGCAGATGGGCCCCTTCACAAAAACTGAATTGACCGCGCCGCCCTGCTTTCGCCATCGTGGCCCGGCTGTGCAGGAGAGAGACATGCAAGAGACGCGCGCGCCCCTTTTCACCCCGGTCCTGATCGGCGGCTGTATCGTGATCATGATCAGCTTCGCCATTCGGGCAAGCTTCGGTGTGTTCCAGATTCCGATTGCGGAAGAGTTCGGCTGGCTGCGCGCGGAGTTCTCGCTTGCCATCGCGATTCAGAACCTCGCCTGGGGCGTGGGCCAGCCGATTTTCGGCGCGATTGCAGAGAAATTCGGCGACCGGAAGGCGGTGATCCTTGGTGCACTCACCTATGCGGCGGGGCTTGTGCTTTCGGCTTATGCGATCACGCCGGGCGCGCATCAGTGGATCGAGATCCTCGTGGGTTTCGGCATCGCTGGCACCGGCATGGGGCTGATCATCGCCATCGTCGGGCGAGCCGCTTCAGACGAAAACCGCTCCATGGCCTTGGGCATCGCCACGGCGGCGGGCTCCATGGGGCAGGTGATCGGCGCGCCCACCGCCGAGTGGCTTCTGGGCTTCATGAGCTGGCAGAACGTCTTTCTCGTCTTCGCGGCGGCCATCCTGCTGGCGCTTCTGGTGCTGCCAATGATGCGCGCGCCGGTGGCCAACAAGGCCGACATCGAGGAGAGCATGAGCGAGATCCTCGGCAAGGCCTTCCGCGATCCGAGCTACACGCTAATCTTCCTCGGCTTCTTTTCCTGCGGCTACCAGCTTTCCTTCGTGACGGCCCATTTCCCGGCCTTCGTGACGGAGATGTGCGGCCCGATCCAGCCCGGCGGGATGCTCTACTCTGTGGGCATCACCACCACCTCCGCCCTCGGCGCGGTGGCGATCTCGCTCATCGGGCTGGCCAATATCGGCGGCACGCTGTTTGCGAGCTGGCTCGGCAAGCGCTACTCCAAGAAATACCTGCTTGCGATCATCTACACCCTGCGCACCATCGTGGCCGCCGCCTTCATCATGCTGCCCATCACGCCAACGAGCGTGGTGCTGTTCTCGCTCGCGATGGGCTCGCTCTGGCTGGCCACCATTCCGCTCACCTCCGGCCTCGTGGCCTATATCTACGGGCTGCGCTACATGGGCACGCTCTACGGGTTTGTCTTCTTCAGCCACCAGTTGGGGAGCTTCCTCGGCGTCTGGCTCGGCGGGCGGATGTATGACCTGACGGGCGATTACACCGCCGTCTGGTGGGTAGGCGTGGGCGTCGGGGCTTTCTCAGCCATCGTGCATCTGCCGGTGAAGGAAATTCCGCTCAAGCTGCGCGGATCACCCGCCGGAGCGGCCAACGCCTGAGCAGTCTTTCCCTCAGGAACGGGCTGAAATCGTAAGACTTTAGGGTTTTGTGAAACCGTCGCGGCAGCCTATGCTGGGACCGGATACGAAATGCGCGCTCACCACATGGCCCAAGACGAAGGCAAAACAAGACGGAGTCCGCCCTATGCCCGCCAGTTCATCGCTCACAAACCGCCTCGGCTTTCTCGCTCTTGCTTTTGGTCTTGCCGCCGCGCCCGCTGTTGCCTTCGAGGGCAGCGTCAGCACCGATACCGTCGATGACACGCCCGTCTATTCGCCCTTCGCCGGCCGCGCCTACCCGGATCAGGTGCTCTTCGGGGATCTGCACTTCCACACCGAGATTTCCTTTGACGCCGGCCTGATTGGCACCTCGCTGAACGTGCATGACGCCTTCCGCATCGCGCGCGGCGAGAAAATCCGCTCAAACACCGGCCAGCCGGTGCAGCTGATCCGGCCGCTGGATTTCCTCGCCGTCACCGAACACGCCGAGATGATCGGGCTGGCCACCGCCATCCGCAAAAGCGATCCGCGCCTGTTGCAGGACGATTGGGGCGCACGCATCCACGCGCTCTTCAACGGCGGCCAGCAGGACCGCATGGCCGCCTTCGGTGAGATCATCGAGATCGGCACCGTGCGCGGGATCGACCCGACGGCAGGACTGGGGCTGGATGGCGATCTCTGGGTGGATCTCGTGGAGACGATCGACGAGTACAACGAGCCCGGCGTCTTCACCTCGCTTGCGGGCTTTGAATGGACTTTCACCCCGCAGGGCGACAACCTGCACCGCGTGATCCTCTTTGCCGATGGCGCCGAGAAGACCTCCGCCACGCGCCCGCTCACCTTTTTCGATGCGCCCGACCCGGAGCTTTTGTGGGATTACCTCGCTGCCTATGAGGAGAAAACCGGCGGGCAGGCGATCTCGGTGCCGCACAACGGCAACATGAGCAACGGGCTGATGTTTCCCGAAACCCAGTTCGACGGCTCGCCCCTGACGGCAGAATACGCCGCCAAGCGCATCCGCTGGGAGCCGATGCATGAGATGACGCAGATCAAGGGCGACGAGGAAACCCACCCAATGCTCTCGCCCGACGACGAGTTCGCCGATTTCGAGCGCTGGGACGTGGCAAACCTCTCCGGCACCGCTGCGAAAACGCCCGAGATGCTGCAATACGAACACGCCCGCTCGGCGCTGAAGCTGGGCCTGAAGATCGGCCGCGATATCGGCGTGAACCCCTACAAGTTCGGCATGTATGGCACCACCGACGCCCATACAGCGATCCCCACCACGCGGGAGGACAACTACTTCGGCAAGTACCAGCACACCGAGCCCTCGCCCAACCGCCACACCATCGAGGTGATCCCGGCGGATGACCCTGCCTTGCGCATCCTCACCGCACAGGAATCCGCGGCCGGGCTCACGGCGGTCTGGGCGCGGGAAAACACCCGCCGCGAGGTATTCGGCGCGCTGACCCGCAAGGAAGCCTACGCCACCACCGGCACGCGGATGCGCGTGCGCGTGTTTGGCGGCTGGGGCTTTGAGGAAGGTGATCTGAACAGCACCGATTTCGCCGCCACCGGCTACAACGGTGGCGTGCCCATGGGCGGCGATCTGCGGGCCGCGCCCGATGGCGCCACCCCGCGCTTCCTCGTGCGCGCCCTGCGCGATCCGGATGGGGCCAATCTGGACCGCGTCCAGATCATCAAGGGCTGGCTGGATGCAAAAGGCGATACCCACGAGCGGATCTATGACATCGCCGTCTCAGACGGACGCGAGATCGGCAAAGATGGCCGCGCCCGCACGCCGGTTGGCTCCACCGTGGATGTGGCCTCGGCCACCTACACCAACGCCATCGGTGCCGTGGCGCTGCAGGGCTACTGGGAAGACCCGGAGTTCGACGCCGCGCAGGACGCCTTTTACTACGTGCGCGTGCTGGAGATCCCGACCCCGCGCTGGACTACCCATGACGCCGCCTTCTTCGGCGTGCCCCTGCCCGAGACCGTCCCGGCGGAAGTGCAGGATCGCGCCTATACCTCGCCGATCTTCTACACGGCAGCGCGCTGACACCCCCGGCGAGAGCCCCCCGCCCGCGTGCCTTTGCGTGCGAATTATGTTAACATGAAGCAGTGGAAGCCTTCTGCGCGCGCCTGCTAATCGCCCGGCTGCGCACCGGCTCCACTGTTTCAGAATGGCATATTTCGTTGCATTTCAGGGGGGAAAGACCATGAAGAAATACGTGATCGAACGCGATCTGCCCGGTGTCGGCGGCATGAACGCGCAGGAGCTTTGCGGCGCAGCGGCAAAATCCAATGAAGCCCTCGCGGAACTCGCTGGCCATGTGCAGTGGCAGCATTCCTATGTGACCGGCGACAAGACCTTCTGCGTCTACCTTGCCGACAACGAAGACGCGGTGCGCAAGCACTCCGAACTCAGCGGCTTCCCGGCCAATGTGATCACCGAGGTCGTCACGGTGATCGATCCGACCACCGCGAACGCCTGAGGGCGGCTGCTACAGATCGAATGTCGCGAAAACGGGCGCGTGGTCTGAGGGTTTCTCCCAGCCGCGCGCCGCGCGCAGGATGCGGCTGGAGTGCGCCGCGCCCGCGATGTCGGGCGTTGCCCAGACGTGATCAAGCCGGCGGCCCTTGTCGGCCCCGTCCCAATCCTTCGCCCGGTAGGACCACCAGGAATAGAGCCGCCCGTCGGGGATGTCGGCGCGGGTCACATCCACCCAGTTGCCGGCCTCCTGCACCTGTGCGAGGTACTCCACCTCGATCGGCGTATGGCTGACGACCTTCAGCAGCTTCTTGTGATCCCAGACGTCATCCTCGCGCGGCGCGATGTTCAGATCGCCCACGAGTATGGATTTCTCAGGCGCAGCGGCATGGAAGCTGTCGCGCATGTCGGTGAGGTAGTCGAGCTTCTGGCCGAACTTCTCGTTCACGTCACGGTCCGCCACATCGCCGCCCGCAGGCACGTAGAAATTATGCACCGTCACGCCATTTTCCAGCCGCCCGGCGATATGACGGGCATGGCCGAGGCTGGCGAAATCCTCGCTGCCGGCTTCTTCCATCGGGATCTTCGAGAGGATCGCTACCCCGTTGTAGCCCTTCTGCCCGCGCGCCACCATGTGGTGATAGCCCAGCGCCCGGAACCCCTCCAAAGGGATCTTCTCCACCGGGCTCTTGCACTCCTGCAGGCACAGGACATCGGGCATCTCCTCCTGCATCAGCTTCAGCACGATCTCTTCGCGCAGGCGCACGGAGTTGATGTTCCAGGTGGCGAGGGTGAAGGGCATGGGGCGGCTCCGCTAGGCGTTTGGGGCAAAGGCAAAGAAGGCCCGCGCAGGCGGGCCTTCGAGGTCACGGCGGAGTTAAACACCCTCGCTGGGGGCAAGCAAGACCTTGCCGCCCCGCCCGTCGCGCGCGGCATGGGCCACGGCGTCGGAAAGCGCAGAAAGCGGATAAACGGCGTCCACCGCGGCCTTCAGCTTGCCTTGCGCGATCAGCCCGATCAGCGCGCCGAAAACCTCCTGCTTTCGGGTGGGGCTCGCATGGGTGAACCAGCGCGCGAGCCAGAAGCCGCGCACCTGAACATCGCGGAAGATCACCGCCTGCGGGCTGAGCATGGCGGGCGCATTGGCCATCGCCCCGTAGGAGACCATCACGCCCCCCGGCGCGAGGCATTCGCTCATCCGGGCGAACGTTCCGCCCGAAACGGCATCCACCCCCAGCCGGATGCGCCCCTCACCCACGGCATCGGCCACCCGCTGGGGCAGGTCCTCGCCATCCACCAGCACGACATCGGCGCCCAGGTCTTCCAGCTCCGCCGCCAGTTCGGGGCGGCGCACCACGTTCACGGTGCGCAAGCCCCGCTGCGCGGCCAGCTGGATCACGTAGCGCCCCACGGCCGAATTCGCGGCGGACTGGATGATCCAGTCGCCCTCATGCAGGTCCACGAACTCTTCCAGCAGCAGAAAGGCCGTGGGCGGGTTCACCGTGAGCATGGAAAGCTGATCCAGATCGGCCTCCGGCAGGGCAAAGAGCGTCGCAGCATCGGCCACCACTTCGCTCTGCCAGGTGCCGCAGCCCGCAGGCAGCAACACCAGATCGCCGGGCTTCACAGTGGCAACGCCCTCGGCCACCTCTATAACGCGCCCCAGCCCCTCGTTGCCGGCCACCGCGGGCAGCTCTGGCCGCACACCATAGTTGCCCGCCACTTGGATCAGATCCGACGGGTTGATCGGCGCGCGCAGCATGGCAATCCGGGCCTGCCCTGCGGCAAGCCCCTGCGCCTCGGCGTCGTTGAGGTGAAGAACATCGGCCGGATCGCCGAAGGAATCGTAACGCGCCTGAAGCACCATGGGGTTTGCCTTTCGTCTGGCTTGTCTGTCTCGAACCCCTCCATGTAATCCCCTCCCCCCACATTTGAACCCGCCTCCTTCATCTTGGCGGAAAATATCCACGCCGGAGGCCGCCCGCGTCAGCGGGCCAACAAACCTGCCCGCGCCAGCGGACCGCTGGATTGCCCCAAGCGCCAAGCCCCAAGAAAAAAGGCCCGGCACAAGGCCGGGCCAGTCCAACAGGGAGGTTTCAGAACATTGCCCCGTTCTGAAAAGGGGATGAGGTCAGGAGGCGAGGCGGTAGCCGCCGCTCTCCGTCACCAGCAGGCGTGCGTTGGAAGGATCGGGTTCGATCTTCTGGCGCAGCCGGTAGATATGCGTTTCTAACGTATGGGTCGTTACACCGGCGTTATAGCCCCAGACCTCGTGCAGCAGCACGTCGCGCGGCACCACGCCTTCGGATGCGCGGTAGAGGAACTTCAGGATGTTGGTTTCCTTCTCGGTGAGCCGGATCTTGCGATCGTCCTCATCCACCAGCATCTTCATCGCCGGTTTGAACGTGTAGGGCCCCAGCTGGAACACGGCGTCTTCGCTCTGCTCGTGCTGGCGCAATTGGGCGCGGATGCGGGCCAGCAAGACCGGGAACTTGAAGGGCTTGGTGATGTAGTCGTTCGCGCCGGCATCAAGGCCGAGGATCGTGTCGGCATCGCTGTCATGGCCCGTCAGCATCAGGATCGGGCATTTCACGCCCTGTTTGCGCAGCAGGCGGCAGAGCTCGCGGCCGTCGGTATCGGGCAGGCCCACGTCGAGGATCACCAGATCGTAGATCGCCTCCTTGGCCTTGGCCATCGCCTCCTGGCCGTTGCCGGCCTCAAAGACGTCGAAATCTTCGGTCATGACGAGCTGTTCGCTCAGGGCCTCGCGGAGATCCTCGTCATCGTCCACCAGCAGGATTTTCTTCAGGGTTGCCATCGGCTTCGCACTCCTCGCTCTGTTGGGACAAGAGTTGATCATCGCCACCCCCGGCGACAAGATTTGCTACAACACACTCACGCGCTCGTGTCAAAACGCCACGAAACGAGTGAGAAATGTTTCACATTCGGCCACCAACCCCCTAAGTATCGGCTTCTGGCTGTAACAGTATAACAGGTCCGCCATGCACCTGCGCCCCGACATCACCGAGCTTCAGGCCCGCGCCCGCGCCGATCTGCGCATGGGCGTGCCCATCGTGCTGGGGCTTGAGGGCCGCTTCGCGCTGGTGGCCTCGGTCGAGACGCTCAGCAGCGCCCGCCTGCAGGACATGCGCATCCTGCCCGGCCAACCGGTGCTCGCCCTCACCACCCGCCGCGCCGAGACGCTGAAGGCCCGCGCCTATGATGCGATGGTGGCCCGTGTCGCGATTCCCGGTGATGCCACCTGCGACTGGCTGCGCAGCCTCGCGGATCCGGCCGATGACCTGATGCACCCGATGAAAGGCCCGCTGCAGACATTGCGCGAAGGCGATGCGCGGCTGGCCCGCGCCGCCATCACCTTCTGCAAGGCCGCGCAGGTGCTGCCGGCCGCGATCCTTGTCGAGATCCCCGCCGGCCCCGCTTTCGCCGCCGAGCATGGGCTCACATGGCTCGACGCCGGGGCCGCCTACCCGGTGCTCCACACCACGAGCCCGATGAACGAGGTGGTGCACGCGCGCCTGCCGATGATGGCGTCCGAGGCCGGGCGGCTGCACATCTACCGCCCCGAAGACGGCGGCGAGGAGCATTACGCCATCGAGATCGGCAGCCCTCCGCGCGACGCACCCGTTTTGGCGCGGCTGCACTCGGCCTGTTTCACCGGCGATGTGCTCGGCTCGCTGAAATGCGATTGCGGCCCGCAGCTGCGCGGCGCGCTGGCGCAGATGGGTACTGAAGGCGCCGGCGTGCTGCTTTACCTCAATCAGGAAGGGCGCGGGATCGGCCTTGCCAACAAGATGCGCGCCTACTCGCTGCAGGATCAGGGCTTTGACACCGTGGAGGCCAACCACCGGCTCGGCTTCGAGGATGACGAGCGCGATTTCCGTATCGGCTCCGAGATCCTCAAGCGCATGGGCTTCGCGCAGGTGCGCCTGCTCACCAACAACCCGCGCAAGGTGGCGATGATGGAAGATGCCGGTGTGCAAGTCACCGAGCGCGTGCCGCTGAAAGTAGGGCTGAACCCGCTGAACGAGGCCTACCTGGCCACCAAGGCCGCGAAATCGGGCCACCTGCTGTGAGCATGCGCCCGCAGGATCTGGTGCTCACACCGCGCGGCATCCGCTTTCTGGGCCGCACCATCCCTTGCGCCATCGGGCGCGGCGGGGTGTCCACCACCAAGCGCGAGGGCGATGGCGCGACACCCGCTGGCGTGCATCGCATCATGGGGCTGATGGCCCGCCCAGACCGTGTCCGCGTTGCGGGGGAAGCCTTTCCCATCGGCCCCGGCGATCTCTGGAGCGATGCCTCTGGCGCGCCCGACTACAACCAGCATGTGCGCGCGCCCTACGGCCTGAGCCACGAGCGCCTGCGCCGCGCCGATCCGCTCTATGATCTGGTGCTGGTGACGGATTGGAACTGGCCCGAGGCCGAGGCCGGGCGCGGCTCGGCGATTTTCCTGCACATCTGGCGCAAGCCGCGCCACCCCACGGAAGGCTGCATCGCCTTCCGCCGCGATCACTTCCGCTGGATCATCGAACGGCTGGAGCCGGAAAACCGGCTGATCGTCCCGGAGGGGTTGGCGGGGCGCTAGCGGTCAAGTCCCGCGCAACGGGAACCGTTGCGCCGCGCCGTTCCGCCCCGTCAAACCGAAGGTTTGCCTCCGGCAAAACGGGCGGCGCGATTGCGCCACCCCGCGGAAGCGGCGCTCCAATCCAATCCTTGGAAACCAAATTCGGGCTGACCAATGCTCAAGATGCACGTGGGCAATCTGCAGCTCACACAAACCCGCGCCAGACAAGCACCACGACAAAGAGAACGATCACCACGAAGATCGCCCAGGCCACGCTCGTCACTATCCCGAGCCACATGGACTTACGGCGCTCCGCCGGGTCCACCGCCTCCAGATGCCGCTTGCAGTTCTCATAGGCCGCCTGCGCGCGCGTCGGGTCGATCCGGCGCGCAAGCTTGGGGTGGTCTGCCAGCTTCACGCTCTCGGAAAGAAACGCCGCGTCCGCCCGCACCGCCTTGGGCAGGAAGCGGCGCGCCTTTCGGGCCTGCGCGGCCAGCGTGCGCCCGCGGATCGCGAGTTTTTCGGAGAACAGGCCAGAGATCTCCTCGGCCATCTGCTGAACCGGCACCATTGTCATCGTCACTTTTCCCTGCAGCCCCACCGGCTTACAGCCTTGCGGCGGCAATCTCAATCCATCTGGCGTGCGCGCGTGCCAGCGGCTAAAAGCAAACCCATGCTCAACACGCTTCGAACCGGCTCTGCCAACGGCCGCCCGCCCCTCCTGATCGTCCATGGCCTTTATGGCTCCGCGCGCAATTGGGGCGTGATCGCCAAGCGGTTGTCCGATGAGCGCGAGGTGCTCACGGTGGACATGCGCAACCACGGCGAAAGCGCGCATTTCCCCACCCACAGCTACGCCGATCTGGCCGATGATCTGGCCGAGGTCATTGCAGCCAACGGCGGGCAGGCCGATGTGGTGGGCCATTCCATGGGCGGCAAGGCGAGCATGGTGCTGGCGCTTGAGCACCCCGAGATGGTGAACCGCCTCGTGGTGGCTGACATCGCCCCTGTCGCCTACAGCCACACGCAGGTGCAGTACATCCACGCCATGCGCGGGCTGGATCTTTCCGCCATCTCCACGCGCGGCGATGCGGATCGTGCCTTGAAAGTAAGCGTGCCCGAAGACGGCATCCGCGCCTTCCTGCTGCAATCGCTCGACGTGAAGGGAAAGCGCTGGCGGCTGAACCTCGACACGCTGGAAGCCGAGATGAGCAAGATCGTGGGCTTTCCCGAGGTCACCGGCCAGTTCACCGGCCCGACGCTCTTCCTCTCCGGCGCGGAGTCAGACTACGTGCTGCCCGCGCACCGCGAGACGGTCAAGGCGCATTTCCCGAAAGCGCGGTTTTCCCGCATCCCCGGCGCGGGCCATTGGCTTCACGCCGAGAAGCCGCGCGAGTTCGAAGCCACACTCCGGGTGTTCCTGAACGCCTGAGGCGTAAGCTCAGCCCAGCGCCGCCAGTTTGCGCGCGATCAGCCACGTGGCCGGGAAGGCCAGCACGAAGCCCAGCGCCGCGAAGGCGAGGATCGGCACCAGCGTATCGAGCCCCGTCACCAGCGCGATCACCACGCCCGTGCCCGCAAGCGTCGTTGCCACCATCGAGAAGATCACCATTGCCAGCCGCGTCATGAAAGCCTCCTGTGCGGATGTGAGTCGGGCCTATCATATTCGCGTGCAGGAATGTGTATTTGACACCGATCAAACCCGCCCCCATCTGCGAGCGGCAGGCTTTTGTTTGTCAGCGCCCGGCGGGCCAAGTAAACAGGGGCCGAACAGATGAACACATCCACAACGGACAACGAAGGATACCCCATGCTCAAAGGACTCGGCGGCCTTGGCGATATGGCCAAGATGATGAAGAAGGCGCAGGAAATGCAGGTGAAGCTCGCCGAGCTTCAGGAGGCGATGAACACGATGCAGGTGGAAGGCGTGTCCGGTGCGGGCCTCGTGAAGGCCACCTCCACCGTAAAGGGCGAGCTGATCGGCCTTGAGATCGACCCTTCCATCTTCAACCCGGAAGAGAAAGAAGTTGTCGAGGATCTGATCCTTGCCGCCATCAAGGACGCACAGGCCAAGGCCGCGGTGCGCCATGAGGAAGAGATGAAGAACCTCACCGAATCCCTCGGCCTGCCCGCCGACATGAAACTGCCCGTGTAAGGCGATCTGCCCCACATGAGCGAAGCCCCGCGCGACATCGAGAATCTGATCGAGATGATGGCCAAGCTGCCCGGCCTCGGGCCGCGCTCGGCCCGTCGCGCGGTGCTGCACCTGATCCGCAAGCGCAGCCTGCTGCTCACCCCGCTGGCCGACGCCATGCACCAGGTGGCGATTTCGGCGCGCGAATGCCTGAATTGCGGCAACGTCGGTGTCACCGACATCTGCGAGATCTGCGCCTCCGAGAAGCGCGGCAACGGGCAGATTTGCGTGGTGGAGGACGTGGCCGATCTCTGGGCGATGGAGCGCGGCAAGGCTTTTGCCGGGCGCTACCACGTGCTGGGCGGCACGCTTTCCGCGCTGGACAGCGTCGGGCCCGAGGATCTGCGCATCCCCCGCCTTCTGGACCGCGTGGCCAGCGAAAGCGTGAGCGAGGTGATCCTCGCGCTCAACGCCACGGTCGATGGCCAGACCACCGCCCATTACATCGCCGAACAACTGGAAGGCGCGGGCGTCGCCGTCACCTCGCTGGCGCAGGGCGTGCCCATCGGCGGCGAGCTGGATTATCTGGACGACGGCACGATCTCCGCCGCCCTGAAAGCGCGCAAGAGCTTCTAGGCCGCCCTGCTCAAGGCAGCGGCGCGGCTGGAAACGCCGACGGCCTCAAGACAGGGTGTTCTTGTAAGCCCGCCCGCCTTTCATGATGACATCGAAATTGTCGGCCGTTGCCATCACCGAAAGATCGGCAACCGGATCTCCGTTGACGAGGAGGATATCGGCATAGGCCCCCGGTACGATCACGCCAACGGCCCCCTTCTGATAGGGGCTGCGCGGCCCGGCCAGTTCCCAAAGCTGCCCGTTGTTGCCGGTGGCCTGCTGCAGGATCTCGGCGTTGCTGAACCACGGCGCGCGCAGCGCAAGCTCGTTCAACTGGGTGGCTTTGGTTTCGGAAGAGCCTACGAAATCCGTACCCAGAGCGATCTTGGCACCGTAGTCCTTCGCCAGCCGCAGCATCGCATCCAGCCCATCGCGCGCCATTTGCTGGCGCTGCGCCTGCGCTTCGGAAAACCCTTCAGGAATATCCGTCATGAAGAAGCCGACCTGCGTGGACAGCCAGACGCCCTTTTCAACGGCAAGTTCCATCGAGTCCGGCGTCATCAGGTTGCAGTGCTCGATACAGGCAAAGCCCGCCTCAATCGCGCTGCGCACCGAGGAATCCATATAGGCGTGCGAGGCCGCGTAGGTGTTCCAGCGCTTGGCTTCCTCCACGGCGGCTTTCAACTCATCCGGCGAGTATTCGTTGATGTCTAGCGGGTCATAGAGCCCGGACACAGCTCCACCGGAGAACACCTTGATGAAATGCGCGCCTTGGCGGAACTGTTCGCGCGTGGCCGTCAGCACCTCGGCGACCCCGTCCGCGATGATGGAAATCTGCTTGGCTTCAAGCTCTGTAATGGCGGGCCCTCCGAAGACACGGGGCAGGACGCTGCGCGGGCGATAGTCCCCGTGGCCGGCTGTCATGCCAATCGCCGCGTTGCAGGCCTGAATGCGCGGGCCGGGATAGAGGCCCTCGTCAATCGCCCGCGCCACGCCGAGGATCCCACCGCCGGTGTCGCGGACCCCGGTGAATCCCCGCATCAACGTGGCTTCGCACTCGCGCAGGGCCAGCGCGGCAACGTAATCCGGGCGCGCCGTCATGAACTCCATCGGCCCCTGATTCCACTGCAGGTGCACGTGATTGTCGATCAGCCCCGGCATCAGGGTGCGCCCGCCCCCGTCGATACGCGGCACCTCTGGCGCAGCATCAGCCGTTGGTGAGATCTCCTTGATGAGCTCTCCTTCCACCAAAACATTGGTCAGGCCCGTCAGCGCATCGGATGTCCCGTCAAAAACCCGCACATTGGTGAAGAGCGTCGCATCGGGCGTCGCTGCCTTGACGGTTGCGGGGGCCACTGTGAGCGCCGCGCTCGACAGGAGGCCCGAAAGAAAGGTGCGTTTGGTGAGCATCAGAAAATCTCCGGTTTGGTTCAGGACGCAACTTAACCGGAAGGCGAGCGCGTTGCCATTCGTGACGGCAAGGAAGGGCGAAAGGAAATCCGGCGCTTACCGGAAAAGTCCGGCGGCAGTACTGTCAGCCCGGCGCGCATGCCACTCAAGAAAAAGCCCCACCCGCGCGACGGGAAACGAGGGAAACCGGCGCGCGGATGGGGCTTGATTGGGCTTTCAGAGGCCCGCCCGATCGCCGGGCAGGCCCAAGGTCTTTCGCTGCGGATCAAAGGCCCGGCAGCAGGCCGATCAGGCCACGGTTGCCGAAGGTCGGCTCGCCTGCGCCACCGAGCGAGACTTTCACGCCTGCGCCGATGAAGGGTTCTGCATCTGCGCCCAGATCGTTGGAGTCCAGGACGCCCAGTTCCGCATAGAGGCGCGTCGAGTCGTTGACGTTGTAATCGGCCACGGCGGCAAAGCGCTGCGCGCTGAAGGCGTTGTCGATGTCGGCGTAGTCATAGCTCGCGCCAAGGCCGAAGCTTGCGTTCACCGCGTAGCGCAGGGAACCGCCGGCGCCCCAGAAATCCTCGTTTCCGTAGTCGCCAAATTGCACGTAGCCCTGCGTTTCATAGGGGCCGGTGTCGTAGGCGGCTTCAAGGCCGTAGAAGGTGTTGCTCTCGCCGGCAATTCTGTCCACGCCATAGAAGGCACCGAAGGCGGTGGCCTGATCGAGGTGGTAGATGCCGTGCAGTGCGGCGTTGATGTTGTCTTCGTTGGTCAGGCCGAATTTCGAGGCCCCCAGATCGATCTGCGCGGCAAAGTTCGGGGAGAAGCCAAGCTCCACAGAACTGTTGAGATCGGTTTTGTTCACATCGCCGTCATCGGTGAAGGCGGAGTAGCCCAGATCTACGGAGGCGCCGTTCAGTTCCACCGCGAAAGCGGCGGGGGCGGCAAGGGTGGTGGCCACGGCGAGGCTGCCGAGAAGGATCTTCTTCATGGGGATCTGCTCTTTTTCTGTCACGTGTAAAACTGTACTGCGCCGTTCACTCTTCGGCGCTGCGGCACAGCTATGCCCCCCGACGCGGGATTGAAATGAACGTTTTTGTACAAGCCCTGAACGCAAATCGCCTCTTGAAATCCCGGCCCGAGCGCCGGGTCGGGCGGAAACATATTCCATTATTTTCATATGGTTGCGCCAAATAGCGCTGCGGCGGCGGCCCGCTTACTCCGCGCGCAGCAGCAACAGCAGCGACAGCACCGTGAGCGCGATCCCCGGCAGCACCAGTGCCGGTGGCGCGCCCCGTCCCAGCGCGATCTCCCAGAGGATCACCCAGCTTGGCGTGAGGTAGGTGTAGGCCATGACCTTGGCGGAAGGCAGGCGAAGAGCGGCGAACTGCAGCAGCACGAAGGTGGCCGCCGAGGCAAAGACAGCCGTGTAGAGGATGGTGATCCAGACGATGGGCGGCAGCGAAAGCCAGTCAGTGGCGAGGATGTCTTGCCAGCCCCAGAGCGCGAGGATCAGGAAGCCCGCCACCATCATCCCGAAGGAAAACACCACGGCAGGCTCACCCCGGTTCAGGCGGCGCACCATGGGCGTGTAGATGGCGTGCGCCACGCAGCCCCAGAAATAGATCATCTCGCCTTCGCCCACGCGGAAGGCCAGCAGCGCGGCCAGATCTGCGCGGAAGATCACCCAGAGCGCCCCGGCCGCGCCAATGGACAGCGCCAGCGCCATGCGTGGCGTGGTGATCTGGCGCAAGAGCAGGTAGCCAAACCCCGCCGACATCACCGGCGTCAGCGTGAACACAGCCGCGGTCGAAACCGGCGGCGCGGTTTTCAGCCCTTCGAACATCAGCACGAAGTAGATCGCGAAGAGCCCGCCCAGCACCGCGTAGCGCCACGGTGCCTCGAACTGCACGCGCTTCAGCCCGACGGTGGCATGGGCGATGGTGCCGATCAGCGCGCCCGCGATCAGGAAGCGCAGCGCGTTCAGCGCCGCCGGGGCGATCTCGTTCGCGGCCATGGAGCCAAGGCTGAAACTGCCCGCCACCAGCGCCGAGAAAGTAAGCATCGCCGCATGGCCCAGCAGCGCCTGCCGCCGCGCGCCCGCTGCTTCGGCAGGCGAGGCCGTGCTCAAGCCTCCACCGTCGCGCAGGGCCATGCCTTCGAACGTTCCTTCAGCAGGCCAAGGAAGGCCTGCACCTTGGGCGTGCGGTGCAGATCCACATGGGTCACGATCCACGACGCCGCGCTCCACTCCGGGCGTGGCGGCATCACCTGCACGAGGTCCGGCTCCTGTACGGCTTGCCAAACCGGCAAAAACCCGATCGCCACGCCCCCGCGCAGGGCATCCAGCACCTCTTCAGAGCCCGACAGCCGGAACACGACGCGCTCGCGCGGGATCGCCTCCTTCATCCACTGGTAGAAAGGCGCGCGGGAATCCGGATCATCCGGGCCGATGAAGGCATGGCTGTCCAGCGGTGCCTCTTTCGACACCTCGCCTGCCCGCGCCATGTAGCTCTTGTGGGCGTAGAGCCCCATGTCCTGCTTGTAGAAAGGTTGCACCACGTTGTCGGGCTCCTGCGGGGCGGAACCGGCCCGGATCGCCACATGGGCCTCGCCGTATTCCAGCCGGAACAGCCGCAGCCCGGTGAGCAGGCGCACCACGAGGCCCGGGTTGGCAATCTGGAACTCCGCCAGCACCGGGGCCAGCAGAGGGGTGAAATTGGGCAGCGCCGTCACCACCAATTCGCCGCGCATATCGCCCTCACCACCCTTGATGCGGCTTTCAAGCTGGGTGAACTGATCGTCCGTGGCCTGCGCCACCTGCAAGAGATCGCGCCCCGCCTCGGTGGGCGTATAGCCCCGCGCGTGGCGCTGGAAGAGCTTCGCGCCCAGCTGCGCCTCCAGCGCGTCGATGTGGCGGATCACCGTGGCATGGTGCACGCCCAGCACATCCGCCGCGCCGCTGACGGTTCCCATCCGGGCCACTTGGTAGGCCGTGCGAATCTCATCCCAATTGTCCATCGCGCACCTGTGCAATTTCAAACACTCAATGTGAAAATGGGCCAATTGCGTTCACAAATGCAATAACCAAATCTCTCCCACAACAGATTTCTCGTCACAGACCGCCATAAGGACCCCTGACATGACCAATATCCTCCGCATCGAGACCTCCGCCCGCAAGGCAGGCTCCTTCTCCCGCCAACTCACCGAAAACATCATCGCCCGCTTCCCCGGTGCCGATGTCACCACCCGCGATCTCGCCAGCGGCCTGCCGGTGATCAGCGAAACCTGGGTGGGCGCGAACTTCACGCCCGAGGCCGATCGCAGCGACGCCCAGCGCGACGTGCTCGCCCTCTCCGATGAGCTGATCGCCGAGGTGAAGGCCGCCGATGTGCTGGTGATCGGCCTGCCGATCTACAACTTCTCCGCCCCCGCCGCCTTCAAGGAATGGGTTGACCAGATCGCCCGCGCCGGGGTGACCTTCACCTACACCGAGAACGGCCCCGTCGGCCTGCTGGAGGGCAAGCGCGCCATCGTGGCCGTGGCCTCCGGCGGGGTGCCGCTGGGCTCGGACTACGATCACGCAACGCCGCTGGTGCGGCAGGTGCTGGGCTTCATCGGCATCACGGATGTGGAGTTCATCGGCGCCACAGGGCTGAACATGAACGAGGCCGGCGCGCTGGAAGCGGCCAACACCGCTATCGCCGCCCTGAAAGCCGCCTGACACCCACGCGCGCTTAGGCACCCCGAAGCCGCCGCTGGCCCCAAGCCGGCGGCGGCGCTTTTAATTCAGGCTGTCACGGGAACTGGGCAGGTCTCCAGCCAAAGCCCATCGATGTCCGCGAGTTGCGCGCCGGCGTGTTCATCAAGGCTCTCCCAGTAGCGCCCGCTGGGGACCACAAGGCCTGCGCGCGCTTCTGCCGCCAAAGCCCGTTCTACAGCCCCCCGATCCACCTCGCGTGGCCCCGCAACCGCCCCAAGCCCGGCCACATCGCACCGTGGATAGGGCAGGACAGACTCCGCGACGGACAGGTTCACCAAGGCACAGCCCTGCGCCGCCGCCACGGCCTCCATCCGCAGGGCCTTCGCCTCCAGCGACTGCAGCGTCGGATCCTTGCGCAGGGGGTCCGCCGCGCCGGTGCCGTAGAAATGGGTGTTGCCAGTGGCGGCATAGACCATGTCGCACCCCAGATAAGCGATCACATCTGGCGCAAGCGCGTCCAGCACCCAGTAGGTGGTGGTAAACGCCATGCTGCCCCCGGCATAGACAACCCCGCCATAGCGGTTCTGGCTCGGCACGTAAGTCTCCGCCCCCACCTTGCGTTGACCGGCGCGTATAGCAGGCGGATGCTGCTCGGCCGGAAAATCCTCCGGCGCGATATGGACGGTCCAATCCTCCACCACCTGCCAGGCGTTGTTGATCACCACGATCTCATCAAATCCGTTGCGATCCATGCCCCGCAAATCCAGCGCATTCGGCCCGCTGCCGAGGATCAGAACCGTTGTCTTCGCGCCGCCCATAGGCTGCATCCTTTCCTGTCAGCGCCGCGCCTCATGCTTCATCTTGGCAAAAATATCCCCGCCGGAGGCAAGAAATTTCTGGCCAAGCGGTCGCTCGTGGCGCAGCCTTCACCGATAGCCCACCAGTTTTCGGAAGGCTCCCATGACCCAAGATACACCGAATGCCGCGCAGGGCGAGTTCTGGACATCCGGCCCCGGCCTGAAATGGGTGGCCCGGCAGGAGGCGCTCGACACGCTGTTCACTCCGCCTCTGCGCGCCCTGCAGGAGGCCGCCGCCGTGCAGCCCGGCGAGCACGTACTGGACATCGGCTGCGGGGCCGGGCGTTCAACGATAGATTTCGCTCAGACCGCCGGGCCCGAGGGCTCGGCCACGGGGGCTGATATTTCCACCAGCCTTCTGGACGCCGCCGAACGGCTGGAGGCGCAGGCGCAAAGCGGCGCGCGGTTCCTGCTGGCGGATGTGCAACTGCATCCGTTTGCCCCCGCAACCTTCGACATTGCGGCTTCCCGCTTCGGGGTGATGTTCTTTGCCGATCCCGTCGCCGCCTTCCGCAACATCGCGCGCAGCCTGCGCCCCGGAGGCCGCATCGCCTTTCTCTGCTGGCGCGCGCTGGACGAAAACCCGTGGTTCTCCGGGCCGCGCCACCACGCCGTCACCCGCTTCGGTGCGCCCGCGCCCACAGACCCCCATGAGCCCGGCCCCATGGCCTTTGCCGATCAGGAGCGCGTCTGCGGCCTGCTTGCGCAGGCAGGGCTGCAGGACGTCTCAGCCGATACGGTCAGGGTGGCGCTTACCCCGCCGGGCAGCCCCGAAGACGCCGCCTCTCTGGCGATGGAGATCGGGCCTGCTGGGCGGATCTGCCTGGAAGCCGGTGCCAGCGAGGCCGAGAAGGGGGCGATTGCAGCGGATCTTGCGCAGGACTGGCACCGCTACGCCGGGGCGGAGGGTGTCGAGATTCCGGCAAGCTTCAACCTGTTCACCGCGCGCAAAGGCTGAGCGATGAAAAAAATCGGCATTCTGGGCGGGGTCGGCTGGGCGTCCACCATCGATTACTACCGGGCGATCTGCGAAGGCGCGGGCGCGCACTTCGCCGCGCAGGGGGCAAAATCCCCCCTGCCCGTGCCGCCGATGACGATTGAATCCGTCACCCAATCCCAGACCCGCGCCCTGCGTGGCACCGCCGGCGATGAGGCCAGCTGGGCGGGGTTTGACGCCATCTTCCGCGACGCCATGCTTCGGCTTGAAGCCGCGAGCTGCGATTTCGCGCTGATCGCCTCCAACACGCCCCACGCCCGGCTCCATGCGATCCGGCAAGGGGTGACGATGCCGATCCTGTCGATCTTCACCGAGGCCGCGCAGGCCACCGCCGAGACCGGCTGCAAGGCGGCGCTCGTACTTGGGACCGCCGTCACGATGCAGGCGCAGGATTACGCGCAGGCGCTTGCCGAGGTCGGCGTCGCGGCAAATGCGCAACTGCCCGAGGATGAGATCGCCGAGATGCAGGCGATGATCGACACCGAGTTTTACGGCGGCGCCAGCCCGGCCGCGCAGGCCCGGCTGCTGGCCTTCTGCGCCCGCCATGCCACGCCGGGCACGGCCATCCTGCTGGCCTGCACCGAACTGCCGCTGGCCTTCCCTGCGCATCTGGACGATGTCGCCTTCGAGGAAGGGGGTTTCACCTTCGTGAACCCCTCCGCCGCCCATGTGCGCGCCGCGCTGCGGCTGGCATTGGCGTAACGAGAAAGCGTGACTAGAAAGAGAGCCAGCGCAGATCGCAGCCGATGCGCTCCATGAAAGCGAGCACGTCCTCGCGCCGCATCGCGACGGTCTGATCGTTCACCAGCGGATGCATGTAGATCACATCGGCCTCCTGCGCGGCGGCATCCATCAGGAAGGTGACACCCGCCTCCACGCCGTTGATCATCGCCAGCGCGCTCACCGCGCCCGGCGCCACGCCCAGCGCCTCCTTCAGCCGCTCGGGCGAGCCGAACGACAGCCCCGGCGCGCCAATTTGCGCTCCCAGCGCTTTCAAATCCACTGCGCGATCCTGCTCCAGTGTGATCAGGTAGCCGCGTTTCTTGCGGTCGCGCAGGAACAGGTTCTTGGTGCGGAAGGCCTTCTGTCCTGGCACCGCCATGCTGGCCTCCACCGATTTGGCCTCCTCCACCGTGCGCAGCGGCACGTGGTGATGCAGCATGTAGGGCAGGCCCCAAGCCTTGAGCTGCGCCAGCAAACCTTCTGCAGTCACGGCGGTGTGAGTATCTTCTGCCATCCCGGCCTCCCTCGGTTCCTTGCGCCCTTGCTGCCCCGCCAGCGCGGCAGGATCAACCCCACAGGCCAGATGGTTTTCTTCCGCCATCTTGACCTAAAGTCAAAAGCCCCCAAATCTGGCTGCAACCAAAGGTTTAAGGATCCCCATGACGCAAAGCCCGCTCGCCGCCCCGCTCCCCCTGCCCTGCGGCGTGTCG
Source organism: Pseudoruegeria sp. SHC-113 (assembly GCF_025376885.1). Classification (NCBI taxonomy): domain Bacteria; kingdom Pseudomonadati; phylum Pseudomonadota; class Alphaproteobacteria; order Rhodobacterales; family Roseobacteraceae; genus Pseudoruegeria; species Pseudoruegeria sp. SHC-113. Next base: position 626,397 of record NZ_JAHUBR010000001.1, on the reverse strand, counting down.
CTGCCCAACCGGATCGGCAAAAGCGCCATGACGGAAGCGCTCGCCGGGGCCGATGATGCCCCCACCCCCGCCCATGACGCGCTCTATGCCCGCTGGTCGCGCGGGGGTGCGGGCCTACTGGTGACGGGCAACGTGATGGTGGATGGCCGCTCGCTGGAGCGCCCCGGCAATGTGGTGGTGGAAGACGAACGCCACCTCGCCGCGGTGTCCCGCTGGGCCAAGGCGGCGCAATGGGGCGGATCGCACGTCTGGATGCAGATCAGCCATCCGGGCCGCCAATGCCCGATGATCATCAACCCGCGCCCGCTCTCGCCTTCGGAGGAAAAGCTGAAGCTGCTCGGCCTCTTCGGCAAGCCCCGCGCAATGACGGAGGCCGAGATCGCCGAGGTGATCGCCCGCTACGCTGAAACCGCGCGCATCGCGCAGAAGGCGGGCTTTGACGGGGTACAGATCCACGGGGCGCATGGTTACCTGATCAGCCAGTTCCTGTCGCCAATCACCAACCGGCGCGGCGATGATTGGGGCGGCTCGCTTGAGAACCGCGCCCGCTTCCTGCGCGCCGTCGTTACGGCCACCCGCGCGGCTGTCGGGCCGGGCTTTCCCATCGGCGTAAAGCTCAATTCGGCGGATTTCCAGAAGGGCGGCTTCACTCTGGAAGAGTGCAAACAGGTGGCCCGCTGGCTGGAGGAAGACGGCATCGACCTGTTGGAAATCTCCGGCGGCACCTACGAGGAAATGGCCTTCGCCGAGGTTACGGCCGAGGCCGCGCCCCAGCGCGAAAGCACCCGCAAGCGCGAGGCCTTCTTCCTTGAGTATGCGCAGGAGATCCGGGAGGGGCTTTCGGTGCCGATCATGGTCACCGGCGGCTTTCGCAGCCGCGTGGCGATGGAGGCGGCCATCGCGGAAGATGGCATCGCCATGGTCGGGCTGGCCCGCCCGCTCTGCGTAGCGCCCGATGCGCCCGAAGGGCTGATCGCGGGCGATCTGGAAAAGATAGGTATCGACGAGGACGGGCTGGTGCTGGGTAAGGGACGCTTTGGCGTGAACGCCCCGCCGGGCGTGGTAAACCTGCTCAACACCGTGGCGCGGGTGGAATTCTACGTGGCCCAGATGCACCGCATGGGCAAAGGGCAGGCACCTCAGGAGGGCGAGAAGGCCTTCGCCGCTGGGCTGGTGGGCAGCTACCTTGGCTTGAGCACCTTTAAAGCGCTGCGCCGGATGCCGCGCCGGATGGCGGCGCGAGGTTGAGGCCGTAAAAGCGCGCGTCTAGTCCAGCTCGCGCGCTTCGCTGACCAGCATCACCGGGATGCCATTGCGCACCGGGAAGGCGAGATTGGCGGATTTCGAGATCAGCTCCTGCGTCTCGGCGTTCCAGTCCAGCCGGTTCTGCGTGATCGGGCAGACAAGCGCCTCCAGCATGCGCGGATCAAAGGTTCCGTCTTCCTTCATTGCATCACCTCTTCTTCATGGCCGCCGCTGCGCAGGGCGAACTCGATCAACGTCACAAGGGTTTCGCGCCGGGTGCGCAGCGAGGGCGCTTCGAGCAGGGCCTGCTTGTCCTCGTTTTCGAACGGGCAAAGCATGGAGAGCGAATTGATCAGCAATTCATCCTCCGCCTCGCGCAGGGCTTCCCAGTCGGTGCGCAGATCCTGAGCAGTGAAATAGCGCTTCAGCAGGGCCATCAGGGCAGAGCGATCGAAGCCTGAGTCCTTCTCGGCCGCCCCGGTATCGCGCTCAAACCCGGCCCAGCTCACATCCGCCCGGATGTAGGGGCTGAATCCGGCGACTTCGTTTTCGATGCGGAAGCGCGAGATGCCGGCGAGCGTGATCATGTAGCGCCCGTCTTCGGTTTCGGAGAAGCCCGTCACGCGGCCCGCACAGCCGATCCGGTGCAGCCGTTTCTCGGTGCGCCCCGGCGTTTCCATGGGCTGCACCATGCCGATCAGCCGGTGGCTCGTCTTGAGCGTATCATCGAGCATCGCGAGGTAGCGCGGCTCGAAGATATGCAAAGGCAAGCGGGCGCGGGGCAGCAGCAGCGCCCCGGGCAGTGGAAAGACAGCAATGGTGTCCGGGAGATCCGCAGCAGGAAACATGACGGTCAAGATAGACCGAAACCGCGGTCAGGCAAAGATCATCGACGAGAGCTTGCGCCGCCCGTTCAACGCGATGGGATCCTGCGGTTTCAGCGCGTCGAAGATGGTGAAAAGCTGCGCCTTCGCGGCGCCCTCGTTCCACTCCCGATCCCGGCGGAACAGCTCCAGCAATTCGGCCACGGCCTCTTCCACCTCGCCCGCCGCATGCAGCGCCTTAGCCAGCTCGAAGCGGGCTTCAAGATTGTCGGCATCGGCCTCCACGGCAGCGCGCAGCTCGGCCACGGGGCCCGCGTCGGCGGCCTGGTCCGCCAGCGCGATCTGGGCGCGCACGGCTTCCACTTCCGCCGTGCCCGCGATCTCGGCCGGAGCGGCTTCCAGCATCGCTTTGACCTGCGCGGTGTCGCCCAGTGCCAGAAGCGCGTTCATCAGCCCGGCATAGGCGGCGGCGTTCTTCGGGTCTTCTTCCAGAATGGCGGCGAAGGTCTGCGCGGCGTCTTCCGCGGCCCCTTCGGCGAGCATCTCTTCGGCGGCGGCCACGGCATCGGCCAACCCGCCATCGCCCGCCAGAGCGGCGACGCGATCCACGAAGGTCTGAATCTCGGACGCCGGCAGCGCGCCCTGGAAGCCGTCCACCGGCTGGCCCTGCCAAAAGGCATAGACGGTGGGAATGCTCTGGATGCGGAGCTGGCCCGCGATCATCTGGTTCTGATCCACGTCGACCTTGGCCATCTTCACCTTGCCACCGGCAGCGGTGACGGCGGCTTCAAGGGCCGGGCCGAGGGTCTTGCAGGGGCCACACCACGGGGCCCAGAAATCCACGATCACGGGGGTCGTCTGGCTCTCTTCCACCACGTCGGCCATGAAAGTGGCTTCGGTGACGTCCTTGATCAGATCGCCTGCCGAGGCCCCGGCCGGGGCGGGTGTGTTGCCGAATTCCAGCATGAAAGCCTCCTGAATGCATCGCTTGGGCGCTGTGTCAGGGTTTAGATGGCGCAAAGAGGGGGGGCTTGCAAGGGGCGCGCCCTGTGTGGCGCGCCGGAAGCAGAAGAGAAGGGGAAGAATTGGGGATTTTAGAGGAAGTGGGGGGCGGCAGGACCCCAAGCACCTGCCGCCCGTGGCGGCCGCGCGCGGCCGTGCGGGCGCCCTATGCTGAGCGCCCGCAGCTCTAAGCCTTCCGGAGAAGGTGTTACTTGTTCAGGATCCAGCGGATGCGTTCCTGATCGTTGTCGGAGATGGCTTGATCCAGCAGGATCAGGTCATGGCGCGACAGGCTGGAGGCATCCACACCGTGGATCGCGGCGAGCATACGGTCACCGGCGGTCGGCACGGAGGAGGTGGAGACGACACCGTTGTCGGTGAAGGTGCCGGCCTGGCTCAGGACGAAGTTGATCTCTTCGTCATCCTCGTCGCGCTGTGCCTGGATCAGGCGCTCCAGCTGGGCGATCGTGAAATCGGCGGCGTTCACACCGGCCTCATTTGCGAGCTGCTGCTTGCCACCGTTCACGGAAGAACCGTCCAGCGTGTTGACGCCGTAGTCGGCCCCTTGGCTCAGGATGAAGGCCACGGTTTCCTTGTCGGAGTTGGCGCGGGCTTCCTGCAGGCGCTGCAGCTGGGCGACATCATAGATGCCGGGGGTGACGCCGGCTTCCAGCGACATCTGGATGGCACCGGCGCTTTGCGGGTTGCCTGCGAAAGCCGGGACGGCGATGGCAGCGGCGACAGCGGTGAGGGCGATTTTCTTGAACATCTTGTTTTCTCCTTTGGCCACATTGGGGAGGGTGGCCGTTGTTTGGGGTTTGAAGTCTGGTTGGGCTTGGGGCCCGTCGTTGCGATGATTGGGAGATATGGGCTGGGACCGACGCTGAAAAGAGGGCCGCCGATCACGGATCGTCGCCGAATTGTGAGGCTTTGAAGGGCACAGGATCTGTGCGGAATTCCACACTAGGCAAAGGGCCTAAAGGCCCACATCGCCCCTTGCCGAAGCAACGTTAAGATACTGTTTTTTCGATGACTTTCATAATTTCTGCATCTTTCCGGCAAACTTCCAACCGCCCCAATGGTGATTGCAAGAGCCAGCCTCCCGCATGGCCTGTCCAAGGATCATCGGAAAGGGTGCGCAAATGCGAAAAGCAGGGGCTGATTTAACAGGCCGCAGAGCCCGCCGGATGGCAGACACAAGAAAGGCGGCAGGGCCCCAAGCTCCTGCCGCCTGAACGGTCGCGCGCGACCGAAAACGGGCACCGCTTCGGGTGCCCGTGACTGGGTCCTTACTGGAAGGAAAACCGGTGGCATGCCCCCGCGAGGGGGGCAGGCGCTACCGTGATCAGAGGTCGTCGCCGACCAGTTCGCTCAGCGGCGTGGTGGCGGCGTCTTTGCCGGTCAGCTTGCCCAGCATCTGGGCGCCTTGGCTCGGCACGGAAGAGGTGGAGACCACATCGCCTTCCACGAAGGAGCCGGCTTGGCTCAGGATGAAGCGGACTTCTTCCTTATCACCGTCGCGCTGTGCGTCGATCAGGCGATCAAGCTGGGCCACGGTGAAATCGTCGGCGTTCACACCGGCGATCGCGGCGAGTTGGGCTTTGCCTGCGTTGCCGGAGGTGGCGTCCAGCGTGTTGACGGAGGTGTCAGCGCCTTGGCTCAGGATGAAGTTCACGGCTTCCATGTCGCCGTTGGAGCGGGCTTCCTGCAGACGCTGCAGTTGGGCCACATCGTAGACGCCGGGCGTCACGCCAGCCTCGTAAGACATCTGGATCGCGCCCGGGGTGTTCGGGTTGCCAGCGAAGGCGGGAACAGCGAGGGCAGTGGCGACGGCGGTGATTGCGAGTTTCTTGAACATGTCGTTTTCTCCTGCAGGCATTTGGGGTTTGGCCTGCGACTTGGGGTTTCTAGTTTCGGTGGGCTTGGGGCCCGTCGTTGCGATGAGATTGAGGTAAGGGTGCCGCTGGCGAATGAAAAGAGGGGGGCCGCCACCGCGCCGCGCCGCGCATCTCCACCGTTCCGTCGGCGCAGGCCCTGTGCATTTTTTTACAGACGGAGGGGGTGGGGGTTGATCGGGCGTGGTGCTGGATTTCCGGGCGAACCCGTAAAATAACACCCCAGTAAACGCGCGAGTTTCCTCACGGTCGATCACGGACCTGCGAGATCACCGGATTTTGGGGTGAGCGCGCGCCTGCCGGATCACCGAAACTCTGCGCAGAGATTTACAGGCGGATGCGAAATTATGTGCAGCTTTTTTCCTGCGCCCCGGTGGCAGATCCGCAAAACGGGGCCAAGGATTGCTTGCGGGGGTGTTTAAAGCTCCCTCAGGAAGCCGCGCAGCTCTGCCGCGATTGAGTCGGCGTGGGTGTAGGGCAGCCCGTGGCCGGCTGTTTCCAGCACTTCCTGCCGCGCGGCGCGGTTGATCTGGGCAAGGCGGCCAAGGGCGGACTTCGGGATCACCGCGTCCTGCGCCCCCCAGATCGCCAGCAGCGGCACGCCCGCCTCTGCCAGACGCGCCTGCGCGGGGCCGCCGTCTTCCGAAAGCGCATACCGCAGGCTCGACAGCACCGCGGGCAGGAAGCCGCGTTGTGCGAGGGCGGAAAGCTGAGCGGCGAGAATATCCGGCGGGGCGTTTTCTGCTGCGGCAGACGTGCGGAAGGCCTGGGCCAGCCGGGCCCGCCCGACACCCAGCATCAGCCAATCGCCCAAACCCGGCACGTCACGCGCGATCTCCTGCCAGCGCGGCAGGGTCAGCCCCAGCCCCGCCGGGGCCAGCAGGACAAGATGGCCCACCCGGTGCGGCGCGTCGGCAGCAAAGGCGGCGGCGATGGAGCCGCCCATTGAATAGCCGATCACCAGATCGCAATGCTCCACGCCCTGCGCCTCCAGCACTTCCTGAAGTTGGGCGAGGAAGAAGGCGGTGTCCTGTTCGCCTGCCCTTGCCTCGGAGCCCCCACGGCCCGGCAGATCATAGGTCAGCACCCGAAAGCCCATGCGCGCCAGATGGGGTGCGAGCGGGTCAAAGGCCTGCTGCGGTGTTGTCAGCCCATGGATGCAAAGCGCCACCGGCCCCTTCACCGGCCCCTGCCAGCGGCAGAGCGTGCGCGCCCCTTCCGCACCGATCCGGCGCTCCCCGGCCAAAGCGGTGCGTTTCTGCACCCCTGCGCGGCGGCGTTCCAGCCAGAAGGGTAAACCGGCCACGCAGGCCGCCAGTAGAAGGAAGAGGCCCAGCCAGAGCATGGCTCAGCGCTGCCCCTGCGCGGCTTGCCAGACTTTGAGGATGTGTCGGGCCGTCATCAGGTCGAGATGCGCGCCGCCGCCGTTCTTGAAAAAGGTGATCTCGGCGTCACTGCTGCGGGCAAAGCGGCCAGAGGGCAGATCGTAGTAATCGGCGCGGATGTCGGCTTCCGTGATCACCCCTTCGGCCAGCGGCGTTTTCAGCTCGCCGATATGGGCCAGCGTCGTGTCGCGGCTGTCGACGAAGAGGCTGGCACAGCGCAGTACCGCGTCATCGTATTCGCGCATGTCGGCCCGGTAAGCGCCGATCCCGTCCAGATGCTGGCCTTCGCGCAGCCACGCGCCCTTGATCAGCGGCGCGGTGGACATGGTGGCGGAGGTGATGATGTCAGCCAGCCGCACGGCGGCCTCCAGATCGGGCGCGGCCTGCGTATCGGGATGGGCGGCGGCGAAGGCTTCGGCCGGGGCGGGCGAGCGGTTCCAGACGAGAAACCGCGCCTTGGGGAAGGCGGCCGCATAGGCTTCCCGCAGCGAATGGCCCACCGTGCCTGCGCCGACGATCAGGATCACCTCACTGTCGGGGCGGGCCAGTTTGCGGGCGGCCAGTAGGCTGTCGCCTGCGGTTTTCCACTTGGTGACGAGGTGGAAATCCACCAGCGCCTCCAGCGTTCCATCGGCATCGGCAAAGAGGCTCACCGCGCCGTTGATCGTCGGCACGTCACCGCCCGCATTGCCGGGAAAGATGGTGGCGGATTTCACCGCGATGCCGAGGCCGTCGATGAAGGCCGAGCGCGAGAGCAGCGTGTCCTCCCCGCGGCGCAGGAAGGTGTCGCCGATCTCGGCGCGGGGCAGGCTGTGGCCCGCTTCCAGCGCTTCCGTGAGGGCGAGCCAGTCCAGATGCGGCTCGGCCTCGGCCCGGCTGATGATCGGCAGGCTCACAGGCCGGCCTCCGCGTCCGTGAGCAGCCCGGTCTCAACCAACGCCCGCGCCCAGCCTTGCGGCCCGGTAAAGAGGTGCGTCTGCCAGCCGCGCGCCTTGGCGGCGGCGATATTGTCGGCGCGGTCATCGGCGAAAAGAAGCGCCTCGGGCGCGACGCCGCTATCAGCTTCGAGCGCGGCGTAGATCTCGGGCCCCGGCTTGGCGAGGCGCATGTGGCCGGAGATGTAACGGCGGTCGAACTCCTGCAGGAAGGGGTATTCGACTTCGGCAAGGGCGAAGGTTTCCACCCCGAAGTTGGAGAGCGCAAAGACGGGGACCCCCGCCTTGCGCAGAGCGCGCAGCAGGGCAACCGAGTGCGGAATGGCGGGGCTCGCCATGTGGAGCCAGTCGTCATGCCAGCGGCGGATGTCCTCGGCGAATTCCGGGTAGGCTTTAGCGCAATCCATCACCGTGTCGTGGAAGTTCTCGCCCAGATCGACGCGGTCGTTCATCGCGTGCAGATCGACGGCGGCGAACATCTCCTTACGGCGGGCCTCGCCGACGATGGCGTCGTAGTGGCGCTCGGGCTGCCATTCGATCAGGACGTTGCCGATGTCGAACACCACAGCTTGGGGTTTGGGCATGGGGCGGGCCTTTTCATGGGTAGGGAAGCAGGTTTGCGCACAGCCTCTTGGGTTTGTGGGTGAGGTTCAAGAGGGAAACGCTTGCATGAAGCAGTGAGCGTCCGCCCGGGTGGGCACGGAACGCGCCCGCCCCCGTGCTGCAAACACATCTTTGGTGTGACGGGCGGGCGGACGCGTGCCTGTTTCTGGTGAAACAGGCAAAAAGAGGATCATTGCTTGCGCAACGCCGCACCCAGCACACGGTCCAGCGCGTTCAGAAAATTGGCGCGGTCCTGTTTGGAGAAGGCCTTGCCGCCGCCCTGCCGGAAGGGATCGGCGGCGCGCAGGTCGGCCATAAGGTCACGCGTTGCGAGCACGTTGCCGATGTTGCGCGCCGTCAGCTCCTCGCCGTTGGGCTTCAGCACCGCCGCCCCCGCCTCGATGCATCTTGCCGCCAGCGGGATATCGGTGGTGATCACCACATCCCCCACCCCGGCGCGCTCGGCGATCCACATATCCGCCACATCAGGGCCTTCCGGCACGATCACCACCTCCACCAGCGGATTGGGCGACAGCCGCAAACCGCCGTTGGAGACCAGAAACATCGGCACCTTCAGCCGCGTGGCGACCTTCTCGGCCTCGCCCTTCACCGGGCAGGCATCGGCGTCCACGTAGAGCTTGCTCATGCGTAGAGCGCCTCGGCGTGGAAATTCACATGCTCTTCCATGAAGGTCGAGACGAAGAAATAGGAGTGGTCGTAGCCCTTCTGCATCCGGAACGCCCCCTCCTGCCGCCGCGCCGCCATGGCCTGGGCCAGCGCCTCGGGGCGCAGCAGATCGAGGAACTGATCCTCGCTGCCCTGATCCACCAGCACCGGTCCGTCAAAGCCCTGCGCCGCCATCAGGAGGCTCGCATCATGGGAAGCCCAATCCGCACCCTCGCCCAGATAGGCGCCAAGCTGTTTCTTGCCCCAGTCGGACTCCGTCGGGTTGGCAATCGGCGCGAAGGCAGAAACCGAACGGAAGCGCCCCGGCAGGCCCATCGCCAGCGTCAGCGCGCCGTGGCCGCCCATGGAATGGCCGGTGATCGCCTGCCGTTCCATGTCCAGCGGAAAGGCCGCATCAAGCGCCGCCGGAAGCTCCTCGGCGAGGTAATCCCACATTCTGAAATGTGCCGCCCACGGCGCTTGCGTGGCGTTCAGGTAGAAGCCCGCGCCCTGCCCCAGATCATACTCGGAGTCATCGGCCACGCCTTCGCCGCGCGGCGAGGTATCAGGGAAGACGAGCGCGATGCCCTGCTCCGCCGCCCAGGCCTGTGCGCCCGCTTTCACCATCGCGTTCTCATGGGTGCAGGTGAGGCCCGAGAGATACCATAGAAGCGGCACCGGCCCCTCCTGCGCTTCGGCGGGGAGGAACAGGCCGAAGGTCATCTCGCACGCGCAGGCCTTGGAGGCGTGGCTGTAGACGCCCTGCTCGCCGCCGAAGCATTTGTTCTCGGAAAGGGTCTTCATCACGCATCCTCCGCTTGCTGCCTGCCCTTGGGCTAACGCAGCCCGCCCGCCGGGCGCAAGCTCAGAAACCCGAAACCCAGGCGATCACGGGCGGCACGGTGGCGACGCTTACGAGGGTGGAGATCAGGATCGCCGCCGACACCCGCTGAGGTGCGACGCCGTAGTGCTGCGCGATCATGAAGATATTGCCCGCCACGGGCAGGGCGGCGGCCGCGATCATTACACCCGCGCCATAGGGCGAGACGGGGAAGATCAGCAGCGCGCAGATCGCCACTGCCGCCGGGTGCAGCGCCAGCTTGCAGACCGAAAGCCAGACGGCCACGCTGACCCGCTCCGCCGATTTGGAGGCAAGCGAGGCCCCCACGGCGAACAGCGCGCCGGGGGTGGCGGCGGAGCCGAGGATATCCACGAATTCGTTCAGCGGCACCGGAATGGGCACCTGCAGGGCAGACCATGTGAGGCCAACCGCGATGGAGACGATCATCGGGTTGCGCAAGAGGCCCATGCCCACGGTGCGCAGGGTGCGTAGCGAAACACGCCCGTCGCGGCTGCCGGTGATCAGGATCACGATGAGGCTGCCGAACACGATCAGATCCACCGCCAGCATCATCATCACGTAGCCAATGGCGGCTTCACCCAGCAGCAACGCCAGCATGGGGATGCCGAGGAAGCCGATATTGCCGATCACCGCGCATTGGGCCTCTACGGCCGCTTCGGCGATGCCACGCTTGCGGATCAGGGCCACCAGCGTGGCGATCACGTAAACGGCGGCCGTGCCCAGCAGGTAGGCCCAGATGAAGGGCCAGTCGAGGATCTCGGCCAGCGAGAGGTTGGCGGAGAATTTGAACAGCATCGCCGAGAGCGCGAAGTAGAAAACGAACTTCGTCAGGTAGGCAGTGGCCTCCTCGGAAAAGAAGCGCGTGCGCCCGGCCCAGTAGCCCAGCGCGATCAGCCCGAAGAAGGGCAGCGTTTTCAGAAAGATCTCGACCATCCCTAGCCGCCTAGCACGGCTGATGCGCCCGCGCTATCCCCCGCCGATCAACGCGCCTGCCGCAAACACCAAAGCGCCGCCCAGCACCACCTGAAACGTGGCGCGGAAGAAGGGGGTCTGCATGAAGCGGTTCTGGATCCAGACGATGGCCCAAAGCTCGATGAAGACAACAAGGATGGCGATGACGGTAGCGGTCCAGAAATCCGGGATCAGGTAGGGCAGCGCGTGGCCCATACCGCCCACCGTCGTCATGATGCCCGAGGCAAAACCGCGTTTGACGGGCGAGCCCCTGCCCGACAATTGGCCATCGTCAGAGGCCGCCTCGGTGAACCCCATAGAGATCCCAGCCCCCACCGACGCCGCAAGGCCGACCTGGAAGGTGATCCACGTATCCTGCGTGGCGAAGGCGGCGGCGAAGATCGGAGCGAGCGTGGAGACGGAGCCGTCCATCAACCCAGCGAGCCCCGGCTGCACCCATGTGAGGATGAACTGCCGCTGGGCCGTCACTTCTTCCTGATCCTTCGCGGTATCGTCCAGATGGGTTTCCTGCAGGCGCTCGGCCTTCGTGGCATGGCCCATTTCCTCGGCCGCCAGGTCCCCCAACAACTTGCGGATGCCCGCATCCGAGGTGCGCTGCGCGGCCTTGGTGTAGAAATTGGCCGCGCCTTTTTCCATCATCGCGGCCTCTTCGCGCATCCGCTCCAGCCCGAGGTTTTCCACCAGCCACGTGGGATGGCGCGTGGGGAAACCGGCCACGTGATCACGGCGGATCGGCACGATGTTGGGGCCGAAGCGCTCGGTGTAGACATCGATCAGACGGCGGCGATGATCGTCTTCTTCCTGCGCCATGCCATCGAACACCTGCGCCGAGGCCGGGAAATCGGCGCGCAGGCTGTCGGCGTAGTGGCGGTAGATCTGGGCGTCTTCCTCCTCCGAGGCGATGGCGAGCGACAGAATCTGGCGTGCGTCGAGATCGGAGAACTTCAGCCGTTTGCGCGGGGAGAACATGGGAGCCTCTTTTTTAGAACAGTTCTAAACTATGCCAGCAGGTTCCTTTTGCAAGCGAAAACAAGCTTGGGCCAATTCACCCCTTGCAAAGTGAACTGTATAGTTTAGATAAGAACTGAACCAAGCAGTTCAGTTAAACAGGTGCTCCCCATGAAACAGACCCTCTTCGCCCTCGCAGCAGCCTCCGTCGTCCTGTCCGCTGGCCAATCCATGGCCGGTGGTTTCGTCTTCTCGATCCCCTCGGTGTCCTATCCGCAGGATGCCACCTCCGACACCACCCGCACCCCGAAGCCGGCCACGCCGCTGTTTGGCTGGCTCGGCGCGAAATAATTCCCCAACGTTTTTCCTCCCTGACCTCTCATCCCGAGAGCCCTGGGGCACACCATTGCGTGTGCCCCCTTTTTATTCGGCCCCGCCACGCTTAGGTCTGCTTGCCGAAACTGAACTGCGCAGTTTATACTGACGACCACAACCGGAGGCGCCATGAACATCATTGCTGACACCATCAAGAAGGGCCGCAAGTTCGATCAGGTGATCGAGGGCGCGCGGGCCATCTTCATGCGAGACGGCTTTGAAGGGGCAAATGTGGACGATATCGCCAAGGCGGCCGGTGTCTCCAAGGCGACGCTCTATTCCTATTTCCCCGACAAGCGCGTGCTCTTTGCGGAAGTGGCGCGGCAGGAATGCGAGCGGCAGGCGGAGTCCACGATCAACGTGGTGGACATGGCCAATGACCCGCGCGAAGCCCTGACCCATATCGCGCGAGCGATGGTGGAGTTCGTGACCTCTGATTTCGGGATCAACGTCTTCCGCATCTGCGTGGCGGAATCGGCGCGCTTTCCCGAGCTGGGCTGCCAGTTCTACGACTCTGGCCCGCGCCTCGTGCGCGAACGCGTGTCGGAGTTCCTGCGCTGTGCGGCCGAGCAGGGCCATTTCGTGATCGACGATATGGAGCTGGCCGCCGAGCAACTGATGGAGCTGACCAAGACCTATATCTTCCCGCGCATTCTCTGCGGCATCCAGACGAAGTTCTCCGACGCTGAGAAAGCGCGCATCGTGGACGGCGCCGTGGAGATGTTCATGGCCCGCTACGGCACAGGCAGCACGGCGCGGGCATAAGCCGGCGCGCTGCCTGCCCAAGTTTATTTTCCCCTCATGCCGCGCGCCCCTTGTATCGCCCCCGCGCAATGCTGACGTGCGGGAGCGGTTCGCTCACGAAGGATGCGCGCGATGACGGATTATCTGCTGATTGCCCTTGGCCTGATCGGGCTCGTAATCGGAGGCGAACTTCTGGTGCGCGGAGCGGTGACGGCCGCGCGGCGCTTCGGGATCTCGCCCATGGTGATCGGCCTGACGCTTGTGGGCTTCGGCACCTCCTCGCCCGAGCTTGTCACCAGCCTTCAGGCGGCTTTCGCCGGTGCGCCGGGCATTGCCGTCGGCAACGTGGTGGGCAGCAACATCGGCAACACGCTTCTTATTCTCGGTGTCGCTGCAGCGCTGGCCCCCATCGCCGTGAACCCGGCCGCGCTGCGGCGGGACGGCAGCGTGCTGGTGCTGGCCACCCTGCTCTGCGCCGCCGCGATCCTCTGGGGCCATGTCGGGCGGCTGGCCGGGCTCGGCCTCTTTGCCTCGCTGGTGGCCTACCTCGCTTTTACGCTGATCACCGAGGCCCGCGCCGGGGGCTCGGCGGCTTCCGAGATGTATGCGGCTGAAGCCGACACCGTGCCCGAACCCGGCACTTCGCTCGGGCTGGCGCTGCTGATGGCGTTTGGCGGACTGGTGATCACGATCTTCGGTGCGCGGTTCCTCGTGGAAGGCGCGGTGAACGTCGCCACGGTTCTGGGGCTTTCGGAGGCCGTGATCGGGCTGACAATCGTGGCCATCGGCACCTCGCTGCCGGAGCTGGTGACCTCGGTGATCGCGGTGCGCAAAGGCGAGGGCGAAGTGGCGCTCGGCAACGTGATCGGCAGCAATATCTTCAACATCCTCGGCATTCTGGGGATCACGGCCATCGTGCATCCGTTGGAAGTGCCGGAAGAGATCGCGCGGCTGGATGTCTGGGTGCTTTGCGGCACCACGGCGCTGCTGCTGCTCTTCGCCCGCTCCGGCTGGCGCGTGGCGCGGCGTGAAGGGTTGGTGCTTCTGGCGCTTTATGCGGCCTATCTTTGGGTGCTCTTGAGCTAGGCAGGCAAGCGCGGGAGGCTGTCTGCCCCCCGCGACCCCCCGAGGGTATTTTCAGAACAAAGTAGGGTTCAGTAGACGACGACGGAGCGGATGCTTTCGCCCGCGTGCATCAGATCGAAGCCCTTGTTGATCTCGGAAAGTCCCATGGTGTGGGTGATCATCGGATCGATCTCGATCTTGCCGTCCATGTACCAGTCCACGATTTTCGGCACATCGGTGCGGCCGCGCGCGCCGCCGAAGGCCGTACCGCGCCAGACGCGGCCCGTGACAAGCTGGAAGGGGCGCGTGGCGATTTCCGCGCCCGCAGGTGCGACGCCGATGATGACGCTTTCGCCCCAGCCCTTATGCGCGCTTTCCAGTGCGGTGCGCATGACATTGACGTTGCCGGTGGCGTCAAAGGTATAATCCGCGCCGCCCTTGGTGAGGTTGACGAGATAGGCCACCAGATCGCCGTCCACCTCGCTCGGGTTGACGAAATCCGTCATGCCGAAGCGTTCGGCCATGGGTTTTTTGGCCGGGTTCAGATCGACGCCGACGATCTGGTCGGCCCCGGCCAGCCGCAGCCCCTGGATCACGTTGAGCCCGATGCCGCCCAGCCCGAAGACGATGGCGCGGGCGCCGATCTCTACCTTGGCGGTGTTGATCACCGCGCCGATGCCGGTGGTGACGCCGCAGCCGATGTAGCAGATCTTCTCAAATGGCGCGTCCTTGCGCACTTTGGCGAGCGCGATTTCGGGCAGCACCGTGTGGTTGGCGAAGGTGGAGCAGCCCATGTAGTGCAGGATCGGATCGCCATCGAGCGTGGAGAAGCGCGAGGTGCCGTCGGGCATCAGCCCCTGGCCTTGGGTGGAGCGGATCGACTGGCAGAGGTTGGTTTTTGGGTTCAGGCAGTATTCGCATTCCCGGCACTCCGGCGTGTAGAGCGGGATCACGTGATCGCCGGGCTTAAGCGAGGTGACACCGGGGCCGACCTCCACCACCACGCCCGCGCCCTCATGGCCCAGGATCGCCGGGAACAGGCCTTCCGGGTCTGCCCCGGAGAGGGTGAACTCATCGGTGTGGCAGATGCCGGTGGCCTTGATCTCAACGAGGACTTCGCCCGCGCGGGGGCCGTCGAGGTTCACGTCCATGATTTCCAGCGGTTTTCCGGCGGCAATGGCAACGGCGGCTTTGGTGCGCATGGTCAATCCTTCCTGCGAAATGCTTTTGGGGTGAGCCTGCGGGAAAGGCAGGCAGTTTTCAACCGGCGCGGGCGACAGGGCAGTGCACGGGCGCGACGTATCGGCCAGGCGGCGTCGCGGGGTTGGCTCCTTAAGTGCGCGGGGCGTAGCGCAGGCGCTGGATGCCACCCTCAAAGCTTTCCTGTTCTTGCAGGGCAAGCGCCTGTGGCGGGCCTTCGGAGGGAAACAGCGGCACGCCGGCCCCAAGGAAGACCGGCATCACGAAGAGATCGAGCCAATCCAGCGCGCCCAAACGGATCAGATCCGCCTGCAGGCGCGCACCGCCAACGGCCCAGGCCTTGGCCTCGACAAGCTCGCTTGCAAGCGCGGGCAGCCCCGCGCTCCAGACCTCGGGCAGGCCAAGGCGGCTGGTGAGCGGGCTGGAGGTGACAACAACGCAGCGCTTGCCCTCGTAGGGCCAGCCCACGTCAAAGCCGATGACCTGATCATAGGTCTTGCGGCCCATGACGACGGTGTCGATGCCCGCAATGAAGCCAGCATAGCCGG
The DNA here is from genome assembly GCF_025376885.1 of Pseudoruegeria sp. SHC-113. Taxonomy (NCBI): domain Bacteria; kingdom Pseudomonadati; phylum Pseudomonadota; class Alphaproteobacteria; order Rhodobacterales; family Roseobacteraceae; genus Pseudoruegeria; species Pseudoruegeria sp. SHC-113. The sequence goes on along the minus strand of NZ_JAHUBR010000001.1, from coordinate 611,128 downwards.
TGTCCACCCCGTTGAAGGCCTCGAGCCAGCCCACGCCACCGCCCGCGTCGGCAATATAGCCATCCGCGGAGGCCGCCATGTAGCCGCAGATCATGCCGGCCCCACGGAAGCGGGGCACGGCGGGAGGCTGCAGGGGATCATTTCTTGATACGGTAGGCCTTGTGGCAATCGGCACAGGCTGCGCCAATGGGGCCGAAACCGGCCTTCATGGCATCCAGCGACGAGGTGTCGAGCCCTTTGGCCGCCATTTCCAGCGCGCTGCCCTTGGCGAGGAAATCGTCCCAATTCGTCCAGATCGCCGGAGCGGCCTCGCTTTCGGGATCGGTTTCATTGGCTTCGAAGAGCGCCGGGATCATAGCGGCCTTCTCCGCCATCGTGGCGGCGGCGGCCTGCGCGGCGGCGGCGTCGAAATCGGTCTGGCCCTGGACCATCTTGCCGATGGTGCCAGTGGCGCCGCCGATGGCCTTCATGGCCTCCATGCGGGCTTTCACGGCTTCGTTGGCCACGCCGCTGTGGGCGAAGGCCATGGTTGCCGCGAAAACGGTTGCGGCGGTCGTCATCTGGAAAAAGCGAGTCATTCGGGGGCTCCTGCTACCTATGAAGCCCAAGCTTACCATTTTGTCGCAGCCTGCCTACTCACTGGATCGTGAGCAGGCGCACAGACGAGGCTCCGCTGACGCACAGGCGGACTCGACTCCTGTACCGGCGCGGATTAGATTTAGAACATAACAGGAACATTTGCGCTGCCACGCGATGCCAAACCGCCGAATCCTCTCTCTCTGGTTCCCGCGCCTCGGGGCCGAACGCCTGCTCCGGATGGAGCGGGGCACGGTGGATGCGCCCTTCGCCGTGGTGCGCGACACCGGGCAGATGCAGGTGCTCTCTTCGCTCTCGGCGGCCGCCAGTGCGGAGGGGCTGTTTGCCGGCCAACCCCTGCGCGACGCCCGCGCCATGTGCCCGGAGCTGCTCACCCGGCTGCAGAATGCGCAGGCCGAGGCCGCCTTCCTCACCGTGCTGCGCCGCTGGGCCGGGAAGTTCTCGCCCTGGGTGGGGGAGGAAGCGCCCAGCGGGCTGGTGATCGACCTCACCGGCTGCGCGCATCTCTTTGGCGGCGAGGAGGCGCTCTTGGCGCAGGTGGAGGCCGATTGCGCCGATCTGGGCCTCAGCGTGCAGGCGGGCATCGCCGATACGGTGGGCGCGGCCTGGGCGCTGGCGCGCTATGCCGGGCAGGGCGCGGAAGGTTTGCGCAGCGGCGATGCGGTGGATCAGGAGGCCCGCGCCACCCGCTCGCGCGCCGCCAAGCGCCGCCACTGGGAGCGTGGCGGGCAGCCCCCTGCCGGGGCCCAGCCGCCCAGCGAGGCCGCCCGCATCGCCCGGCCCGGCCACACCCGCAGCGCGCTGGCCGATCTGCCCATCGCCGCGCTCCGGCTCAGTGAGGCCGCGCGCAGCCAGCTCAACCGGCTCGGAATCCGCCGCGTCGGCGATCTGGCCGGCACGCCGCGCGCCGCCCTCGCCCGCCGCTTCGGGCAGGATGTGGTGCGCAGGCTCGATCAGGCGCTCGGGGTGGAGCCGGAGCCCGTCTCCCCCGCCAAGCCGCCGCTGCATTTCGCAGTGCGCCTCACCCTGCCCGATCCGATCGGGCTGGAGGCCGATGTGATGGCGGCGGTGGATCGCCTGCTGCCGCCGCTCTGCACCCGCCTGCGGGAGAAGGGGCGCGGCGCGCGGCGCATCCGGCTGCAGGCCTATCGCACCGATCAGACGATGCAGGCGCTGGATCTGGGCCTTGCCCGCCCCAGCCACGATCCGGATCGCCTGCGCCCGCTGCTGAGCCTGAAGATCGGCGAGCTTGAGGCCGGTTTCGGCTTTGACATGCTGCGGCTGGAGGCCCATGTGACCGAACCGCTGCACGCCCGCCAGCACCGCGGCCATATCGAGGCCGCGGGCGCGGTGCGCGCCCAGCTGTCCGGCGATACCGGGCTTGATGATCTGATCGGCCGCCTCGGGGCGCGCATCGGGCTTGAGACGATCACCCGGCTGCACCCGGCCTCCAGCCACATCCCCGAGAAGACCGCCTCCGTGCTGGCGGCGGCCTGGTCCGAACCGGCAGCCGACTGGCCCGCGCCCACCGCGCCGCGCCCGCTGCGGCTCTGGCCGCCGGAGCCGGTGATGGCCCCCGAAGCGCCCAACCCGCCCGCAGAATTCCGCTGGCGCGGCCAGACGCATATCACCCGCATCGCCACCGGGCCGGAGCGCATCGCGCCGGAGTGGTGGCTCGATGATCCGCACTGGCGCTCGGGCCTGCGCGATTACTGGCGGCTCACCACCGAAGCCGGGGAGACGCTCTGGCTCTACTTCGCCCATGGCGCGCTGATGTCGGCGGGCTGGTTCTGCCAGGGGCGGTTTGCGTGATGGGGGGAACTGCAGAGAGAAGGGCAGCCCCCGCTGGAGGTGGGGGTGAAAGCCCCCGCGCCGTGCAGGATGCACGCCTTTGGCGTGACGGGGGCGGTCGGGGGCTGCCCGGCGTGCCGCCGGGCGAAACAGAAGAGGTGAACACATCCCTCCCCGAGCTGCACCTCACCAGTAATTTCTCCTTCCTCACCGGCGCCTCCCACCCGGAGGAATACGCCCGCCGCGCAGCACTCTTGGGCATTTCCGAAATCGCCGTGGCCGATGAGAACAGCGTCGCCGGGATCGTGCGCGCCCATATCGAATGCCGCGAGATCGCCCGGCAGGTGCGCCTCCGCCGCGCCCATGACGAAACCGTCGGCCTGATCGGCCCGCCTAAGCCCGCGCATCTGCCCGCAGCCCCGTCTGCCGATATCTTCTGCACCCCGCGCCTGCTGCCAGCGGCAAAAATTGCCCTGCGCGACGGTTTCACCGCCACCGCTCTGCCCACGGACCGCACCGCCTGGGGCCGGCTCACCCGGCTGATCTCCAAGGGCCGCTTGCGGGCTGCGAAAGGCACCTGCGATCTGGGCTTCGAAGACCTGCTGGAGGCTTCCGACGGCCTCCACCTGCTCCTGCACCCGCCCGCCACACGCGCAACGGTGCAGCGCGGCGCGGGCGCATGGCAGACACAGGCGCAGCGGCTGGCGCGCCGCTTCCCCGACCATGTCTCCCTGCTGCTGGCCCCGCTTTATGACGGGCAGGATGCCGCCCGCTTTGCCCGGCTCACCGCTCTATCTGAGCAGCTTGCCATCCCCACCGTGGCCTCCGCCGCCCCGCGCATGCACCACGGCAAACGCCGCAAACTGGCCGACGTGCTCACCGCCGTGCGCGAAGGGCTGCGCGTCGATCAGCTGGGTGCCCGCGCGCTGGCCAATGGCGAGCAGCGCCTGCGGTCGCCTGCCGAAATGGCGCGCCTGTTCAAAGGCCATGAAGCCGCCCTCATCCGCGCCTGCGAGATCGCCGCCGCCTGCACCTTCTCGCTCGATGAGCTGCGCTACGAATACCCCAGCGAAATCAGCGAGGGCGAAACCCCTGCCGCCCGCCTCTCCCGCCTCGCCCACGCCGGGCTGAAATGGCGCTACCCGGCCGGCGCGCCGGAGCGGGTGAAGGCGATGCTGCAGCATGAGCTCACCCTCATCGGCAAGCTGCGCTACGAGCCCTATTTCCTCACCGTGAACGACATCGTCGCCTTCGCCCGCAGCCGTGGCATCCTCTGCCAGGGGCGCGGCTCAGCGGCCAACTCCGTGGTCTGCTACTGCCTCGGCGTCACCTCCGTCTCCCCGGAAATCGGCACCATGGTGTTCGAGCGCTTCGTCTCGGAAGCCCGCGATGAGCCGCCCGACATCGACGTGGATTTCGAACACGAACGCCGCGAGGAGGTGATCCAGCACATCTATGAACGCTACGGCCGCCACCGCGCCGGCCTCTGCGCCACGGTGATCCACTACCGCGGCAAACGCGCCATCCGCGAGGTAGGCAAGGCGATGGGCCTCACCGAGGATACGGTGGGCGCGCTCTCCAGCCAGATCTGGGGCTGGGGCGCAGGCGCAGGCATCCGCGACGATCGCCTGCGCGAAATCGGGCTAGATCCGGGCGATCGCCGCCTGCAGCAAACCCTTGAGCTCTGCGATGAGATCCAGGGCTTCCCGCGTCACCTCTCCCAGCATGTGGGCGGCTTCATCGTCACCGAAGGCCGGCTGGACGAATTGATCCCCATCGAAAATGCCACGATGGAGGATCGCACCGTCATCTGCTGGGACAAGGACGATATCGAGGCGCTTGGCATCCTGAAGGTGGACGTGCTGGCGCTCGGCATGCTCACCTGCATCCGCAAGGCTTTCGATCTGCTGCAGAGCCACCACCAGCAGGGCTTCACGCTGGCCACGCTGCCGCCCGAGGATCCGGCCGTCTACGATATGCTCTGCAAGGCCGACAGCGTTGGCGTGTTCCAGGTGGAAAGCCGCGCGCAGATGAACTTCCTGCCGCGCATGAAGCCGCGCTCCTTCTACGATCTGGTGATCGAGGTCGCCATCATCCGCCCCGGCCCGATCCAGGGCGACATGGTGCACCCCTACATCCGCCGCCGCAACGGCGAGGAGGAGGTGAGCTTTCCCTCCGACGCCCTTGGCGAGGTGCTGGGCAAAACCCTCGGCGTGCCGCTGTTTCAGGAACAGGCGATGCAGATCGCCATCATCGGCGCGGGCTTCACCCCGGAAGAGGCCGACCGCCTGCGCCGCGCGCTCGCCACCTTCAAGAAACGCGGCAATGTCTCCGATTTTCATGCCCGTTTCATCAAGGGCATGCTGAAGAACGGCTATGAGATCGATTTTGCCGAACGCTGCTTCTCCCAGATCGAGGGCTTCGGCAGCTACGGCTTCCCCGAAAGCCACGCGGCGAGCTTCGCGCTGCTGGTCTATGCCTCGGCCTGGCTCAAATGCCACCACCCCGGCATCTTCGCCTGCGCGCTCCTCAACAGCCAGCCGATGGGCTTCTACGCCCCGGCCCAGATCGTGCGCGACGCGCGCGAACACGGGGTGGAGGTGCGCCCGGTCTGCATCAACGCCTCCTACTGGGACAACGTGATGGAGCCTGACGGCAAGGGCGGGCTGGCGCTGCGGCTGGGGTTTCGCCAGATCAAGGCGATGCGCGAGGAAGAGGCCACATGGATCACCGCCGCGCGCGGCAACGGCTACATGGCGGTCGAAGATCTCTGGCGCCGCGCCGGCACCCCGCCCCGCCTCTTGGCGGTGCTGGCCGAGGCCGATGCTTTCGCCAGCCTCGGGCTCTCGCGCCGTGAAGCCCTCTGGGAGGCCAAGGCCGTCACCGGCGCCACGCCGCTGCCGCTCTTCGCGGGCGATCTGGACGGTGAGGCCATCAACGAGCCCAAGGTCACCCTGCCGGAAATGACGCTCGGCGAAGAGGTGGTGGAGGATTACGTCGCCATGCGGCTCACGTTACGCGCGCATCCACTGGCCCTGCTGCGCCATATCCTGACACCGGGCGCACAGCCCGAGATCCCTTGAGGCGCGATGCCTCACAGGGCCTTTCGAAAGGTCACTTTGTCATCGCCGGGGGCCCAGAAATCGCGAATCCGGGCCTCTTCTTCATAGCCGTTGGCCAGATAAAACCGCCGCGCCGCGTCGAAGTCTTGGGTGCCTGACGTATCCA